>VGWX01000004.1 GCA_016873615.1 Nitrospira sp.
TGCAAGCGTATTGAGACATCTTGCCGGAATGTCTGACGGAGATGCAAGAAAAGCATTGTCGGCGCTGGAAATTGCTGCCCTCACAACAAATCCGGACAGCAATGGCCGGATAATAATTACGATAGAAATTGCAGAGGAATCAATTCAGAAAAAGGTTGTCGTTTATGATAAAAAAGGCGACCAGCACTATGATACCATCTCCGCGTTTATTAAAAGTATGCGCGGCTCAGACCCTGATGCTGCCATCTATTATCTTGCAAAGATGATCTATGCCGGAGAAGATCCTAGGTTTATCGCAAGGCGGATCATCACATGCGCTTCAGAAGATGTCGGCAATGCAGACCCAATGGCATTAGTCGTCGCAGTATCTGCTTTAAGGGCTGTTGAATTTATCGGCATGCCCGAGGGGAAGATACCACTTGCCCAGGCCGCGATTTATGTTGCTAAGGCGCCTAAAAGCAATGCCGGTTATAAGGCTATCGAAGCAGCGCTAAAAGATATTTCGACTGAAGAAACCATGGAAGTCCCCGACCATTTAAAGGACAGCCATTATCCGGGAGCCAAGAAATTGGGACATGGAACCGGTTATAAATATCCCCATGATTTTGGCGGATATGTTGAACAGGACTATCTGAAAAAGAAAAAAAAATATTATAACCCTCTGAACGAATGATACCTAAGACTTCTCTCGAGCTGCTCGAATTCAATAAACTCCTCAGGCTGATCTCTGTTTATGCCAACAGCGACGCCTCTAAATTTTCTGTAATGGATATTCATCCTCTGAATAACAAGGCAGATATAGAAAAAAGACTCAGCCAGATTTCCGATATCCGCAAAATATCCCATGAGGGCAATCCCATCAGCTTAGATACTTTTGCAGATATATCGACCCTTGTTGTAAAAGTAAGACCTGAAGGCGCTGTCCTTGATGCAATAGAGCTTGCAGACTTCATGCCTGTTTTCAGCATTGCATCATCAATATCATCTCAGATGAAAGAGAGACCCGACCTTCCCTTTTTGCAGGATCTCTTGAATCTTCTTACAGGTTTTCCCGATATCATGAATACCCTGAAGAAATCGATTGACAGTGAAGGGAATATCCTTGACAGCGCATCTTCTCTGCTCTCTGAGCTCAGGGCGCGTATAAGAAATTTCGAAGGAAAGATAAGAAAGAAACTCGAGGAGATCGTAAGGGATGAAAAGCTGTCTGTTTTCCTTCAGGACGATTTTGTCACAACAAGATCAGGCAGGTGGGTCATACCTGTGAGGATGGACTCAAAGGGACTGGTGCCCGGGGTTGTCCATGATATATCAAAGTCCGGCGAGACAGCATTCATCGAGCCACTGAGCATTATAAACCTTTCTAATGAGCTGGAAAATCTGAAAGCTGAACAAAAGGCTGAAGAACTCCGCATTCTCAGGAATATATGCTCGATGATACGGACTGAAGTCAATAATATCATCGCAGAATTCAGAACGATTGTTTATCTTGATATGCTGAATTGCATTGCATCGTTTGCAGATATGCTTCATATGGAGATCCCGCAGATCAATAACTCCAATACCATCAGCCTTATAAGTTCAAGGCATCCTCTCCTTCAGCTTTCGCTTCAAAAGATTGACAGGAACAAGCAGGTTGTCCCGCTTGATGTGCAATTAGGCGGAGACAGCACTGTAATGGTCATAACCGGCGCAAATGCAGGTGGAAAAACCATCGCCATAAAAACAATAGGCCTGCTTCTGCTCATGGCCTTATCAGGCATGCCTGTGCCTGCTGACTCCTCATCGAGCCTTCCCTTTATTCAGAGTCTTCTTGTTGATATTGGCGATGAGCAATCAATAGAGAATAACCTTTCTACATTTTCTGCTCATATCTCAAACATTTCAGAAATATTAAAAAGCAGGGAGTCTGAAACCGTCATCCTGATCGACGAACTCGGCACCGGCACTGACCCGGACGAAGGGTCTGCCCTTGCATGCGCTATTTTAAAAGAATTCCGGAAAAGCAGTGCGCTTGTATTTGCCACAACACATTTATCGGATATTAAGGGGTTTGTACACAGGACAGGAGGCATGGTCAACGCCTCCATGGAATTTGACCAGAAGACACTTACCCCACTCTACCGTTTAAGGACTGGAGAACCCGGCCAGTCTCATGCCCTGGAGATAGCGAAAAAATATGGTCTGCCTGAGAATATATTAGCTGATGCAAAAGGGATGCTTGGCAGCATGAAGATAGAGTTTGATCACCTGATATCAGATCTGAATACAAAAAGACTGGATTATGAAAATGCACTGAACATTTTACAGAAGCAGCAACTGGAATTGGAGGAGAGAAACAGATTAGTTGAAAAGATGCTGTCTGATTCAAAAGAAAAACAGAAAGAAATTCTCGCTAATGCATATAGAGAGGCTTCTGACGTTATTGTAAATACAAAAAGACAGATGAATGCCCTCCTTGATGAGATAAGAAAAAAAGAAAAAGCTGAGAGGCACAGGATTATAAAAGAAGTTGAGACACATCAGGAATATGTCATTGAAAAGCTCAGGGAGATTGATATTGAAGACAGCGAAGCCCCTGCTTTGGACGATATAAAAAGAGGTGATGTTGTTTTTGTTACATCTCTTGGTTATGATGCATCAGTCATAGAAGTGAATCGTAATAATAACCGTTTGAAGGTGGCGGCAAAAAGCATTGAATTTGAAGTTCCTGCAACGGATATACGTTTCAGCAGAGGGAAATCCCTGCCGGCAATGAAAGATACTGCTCATCCCGATAAATATGATGCGCCTGTTTCATCCAGGCTGAACCTTATAGGACTGAGGGTTGATGAATCGCTTTCGAAGCTTGAACATTTCCTTAATCACGCTTCATTAGGTGATCTCCGTGAAGTTACTGTAATTCACGGCATGGGAAAGGGATTATTGAAAAAGGCAATACATGATCATCTGAACGAACACCCCTTAATAAAACATTACAGGAGCGGAACCATAGAGGAAGGAGGCTTTGGAGTAACTGTTATAACCATGAAATAAAGACAGAAAGCGATGGAGCAGAGGTTACTGTATAATCACCTCAATGTCAGGCAACTGCTCCTTGATCGCTCCTTCAATGCATCTGTTGTCACATTTCACACAAGGTCCGCCGCAGTAAATCACTGCCCTGTTATCCTTAAACTCTGTCAGTTCCGCACAGCTGTCGTGTGCCGTTAAAATACATTCCAAACCCTGCAGAATCTCTCTGATCTTTTCTTCAATACTGACAGTTGTTCTATCAGCCATAACCTGCCTCTCTTTCATTCATTGACTTAGAGCATATCTTTAAGGTATTTTTCATTATGGATTTTCATAATAATTTCTATGCTGTTCTTATGCTATCCGCTTTTGCCCTGCTGATAAACCTGCCATTCGGCTATGTCAGGGCAAAGTCAAAAAGATATTCCCTGCGCTGGTTCCTTTACATCCATCTGCCTATTCCTATTATATTGATTGCAAGGACTATTTCCCATATCGAATTAAATTATGTGCCTTTCTTTGCTTTTGCTGCCATTGCCGGACAAATACTGGGCGGCAAACTGGAGCTTTAATTTTGCTCGTCAACATCCTTGTTAAACCAGGCAAGATAGAGCTTCGTGAAATACCAAACCCAAAGCCATCTTATGGTGAAATACTAGTCAGAATTAAGGCTGCATTGACATGCGGGACAGACCTGAAGGCATTCAAACAGGGGCACCATGTAATCCCGATGCCTGGTGTTTTCGGGCATGAGTTTTCAGGCATAGCTGCAGAAGTTGGTAAAGGAGTGAAAAATTTCAAGACGGGTGACGAGATAATGGCAGTCCATAGCGCCCCGTGTCTTGAATGCAGCTATTGCAGAAAAAAGCTTTTTAACCTGTGCGAAAATATAATGCATACAAAAATCCTCGGTGCATTTGCAGAATATATTTTATTGCCTCCTCATATTGTGCGGCAGAATACATTTCATAAACCAAAAAATCTCTCATTTGAAGAAGCGGCTTTTCTTGAGCCCCTCTCCTGTGTAGTTCACGCTATGGAATCTCTCGATATCCGGAAAGGTGATAATGCGTTTGTTATAGGCTCCGGCCCGATAGGTCTTTTGCATCTCCTGCTGCTTAAAGAAAAAGGGGCAGTGGTAACAGTCATAGACAAACATAAAAATAAATTGTTAACTGCAAAAGACCTTGGCTCTGATTTCGTATTAATAAAAAAGAATAAATTTGCCGACTTCATCGGCTTCGATTATGTCTTTGAATGCACAGGAATACCCGAGGTCTGGGAGGCATCGGTGAATTATGTGCGAAGAGGCGGAACCGTTGTCCTTTTCGGTGGCTGCAAATCAGGCATAACAGTAACCTACGACACAGGAAGACTGCATTATGACGAAATAAATCTAAAAGGGACTTTTCATTACACACCTTCTGACGTAAAAAAAGCATATAAGCTCCTGTGTGAGAAGAAAATCAATGTATCAAGCCTTATATCAGGGAGTTATCCACTCAGGCAGACACAGAAAGCCTTTGAAAGATTGGCAAAAGGCGCCGGAATAAAATATGCCATCATACCTTGAATTTACCCATTAGTTGCTTAAAAAAATGCAAAAAGGAGCATTTCGGAGATGTTTTACCCATCTAAATGAAGACCCCTGCTTGGAGAGACCGCAGGGTATCTTAACGCAAAGAATTGTTTTTTTATATTCGCTCTCTATCCGTTTCAAGTTCTATTTTCCCGGTTGTTATATCCAATGCTTTCTTTATCGCTTCAACATTGTCCTTAATCTTTAAAAACCTTTTAACTTTATCCATATCGCTTTTTTTTATTTCAAATTTTTCTATTCTGACAACATTCGCCTTTTTGAACGTCAATAGTTGGGGTTTATGCCTTTTTTTATTATTGATTCAGCTTTATTTACCGCATTATTAGATATTGGTCAATTCTTCCTTTATCAATAAATCCCCCGTACTGCACTGATACTGGGCCAGGATATGTAACTATTATTTAGTTGCAATATCTTTATTTCATTGCTATCATATTCATATGAGCAAAACCGAGAAGCTCCTGAAGAGGTTTCAGTCAAAACCAAAGGATTTTACTTTTGAGGAAATAGGAGCTACCCTTAAGAGCCTCGGATATACAGAAGTGAAAACAGGCAAGACGTCAGGTTCACGTGTTACGTTTTACAATAAGGCATTGGATGACATGATCAAATTTCATAAACCTCATCCGTCATCTGTTATGAAACAATGCTACTTAAAAGAAATTGAAAGACATTTAAAAGACAAGGGGGCTATAAAATGAGCGATTCAATGAGTTATAAAGGTTATATCGGCACTGTCCGCTACAGTGAAGAGGACGAGGTTTTTTACGGTAAAATTGAAGCTATTAACGACCTCATTATGTTCGAAGGAAAGAGCGTTAAAGAACTTAAAAAGGCATTCCATGAGGCAGTGGATGATTACCTTGAAACTTGCAAGGATATGGGAAGGGAGCCGCAAAAAACATTCAAGGGCAGCTTCAACGTAAGAATACCGTCCGAGCTTCACAGAAAGGCTGCAGAGAAAGCGACCATAATGGGGCTGTCCCTGAATCAACTTGTTCAGAAGGCACTTGAAGAAAAGGTAACCGTATAATCACTCGGTAATTTCACAATGAAGAACCCCGCAGCAAGCTGCGAGGAATGCGCTCGCTATCCGATTCAAAAAACTTATCATTTGAGGCTCTTGCAAAAGTCTTATTCTGGTAGCCGCAGGCTTTCCGCCAGTGAAAAGATATTTATGCTTAGCCTGACACAGCCTTTTCGAGTTCTTCTTCACTTATCTGGAGTTCCTGCGAAAGGACTTTCAGCATTGCACCTGACTGAATTTAAAACTGACATTACATACAACATGTGTCCACTTCCCTTTTTTCCTTATGCCCTTTATAATAAAGCCAATTTTATATTAAAATATAAAGAGATAAATGCTTGTTGGTTACAACACAAACATACCTTACAAAGATAAGACATATCATGTCCAGACAGAGGATAATGGAAAAAACAATCCGGTGATAGTAACCCTTCTCTATTCAAAAGGCGCAATCCTTGCATCTAAAAAAACCAGTTATGCAGACATTGTTTCAGACCATGATTATGAGCATAAGGTCAGGGAGCTTATGAAAACACAACATAAGATCATGATAAAAGAGCTTATAGCTGGTAAATATACAGAAGAGGCTAAGGTTGAGGTCAAGATAACGGAAAAGGCAAAAGAAAAGGAAAAGGTAAAGGTAGAAGAAAAAATAAAAGGAGTTTTAAAAACTGCAGCAGTTATAGATGGATCAGAACAAAAAGAAAAACAGGAACTTCCAATGAAAAACATCCAACAGCGTGATGCGAAGGCAGAGGCTATGGATCAGCTTGCAAAAAGCCTTGATGACATTCTGCTGAATTATATAATGAAGAGGGCTAAATAAATGAAATCAACTGTTTCTGAGAAGGATATAGCTGTTCTGAGGGAGAAGGCAAAAACCCTCAGGATAGAAATCCTCAAGATGCTGACTGAAGCCGGCTCCGGCCATACGGGCGGTTCATTATCTGCGGCTGACATAGTAACCGCACTTTATTTCTACAAGATGCGGCACCGTCCGGATGATCCAAAATGGATAGAAAGAGACAGGTTTATCCTTTCAAAGGGACATGCAGCGCCGGTCCTCTATGCAGCGCTTGCCCTGTCAGGATATTTTGATAAGACGTTACTTGGTACATTGCGCAAGCTCGGCAGTCCTTTGCAGGGTCATCCATGCTCCAGGAAACTGCCCGGCATTGAGATCTCGACCGGTTCCCTCGGACAGGGTTTATCAATTGCAAACGGGATCGCCATCGGGTTGAAGCTTGACAAACTTAGTTCAAGGGTCTATTGCCTGCTTGGAGACGGTGAGATTCAGGAAGGACAGGTATGGGAGGCGGCAATGACTGCTTCACATTACAAACTCGATAATCTCTGCGC
Organism: Nitrospira sp.; assembly: GCA_016873615.1. GTDB lineage: Bacteria > Nitrospirota > Thermodesulfovibrionia > Thermodesulfovibrionales > SM23-35 > VGWX01. The sequence continues at coordinate 7,002 of VGWX01000004.1, forward strand.
TATTATCGACAATAACGGTCTTCAAATAGACGGCCATTGCTGTGATGTTATGTGCGTAGAACCGATAGTGAATAAATGGGCGGCTTTCGGCTGGCATGTCCTTGATATTAACGGGCATGATATGGAGGCAATTGTCAGTGCATTAAATGAGGCGGAAATTTTAAAGGGGAAGCCGACAATGATCGTTGCACGAACAGTTAAAGGCAAAGGCGTTTCATTTTTTGAAGGCAAGGTTGAGTATCATGGTTTGGCGCCTACTCATGAAGAACTCGAAAGAGCATTAAAGGAGCTTAAAGGATAATGGGCGAAAGAAAAGAGAAGTCTGAACAAGGGAAACAGTCAATAGAAAAGAAACCTATCGCAACTCGCGATGCGTATGGAGAAGCGCTTCATGAACTCGGTAAAAAGAGACAGGATATCGTAGTTCTGGATGCAGACCTTTCAGGTTCTACAAAAACAGGAAAATTTGCCAAGGCGTTTCCTGAAAGGTTTTTTAATATAGGCGTCTCCGAACAGGATTTAATCGGCACCGCAGGTGGTCTTTCACTTACAGGGAAACTTCCATTTGCATCAACGTTTGCGGTCTTTGAGACCGGCAGAGCCTGGGAACAGATACGTCAGACCGTCTGCTACTCAAATCTCAATGTGAAACTTGTGGCAACACACAGCGGTATTACTGTCGGCGAAGATGGCGCCTCACATCAGGCAATAGAAGACGTGGCTATCATGAGGGTTCTCCCTAATATGACGGTCATTGTCCCTGCTGACGGCATCGAGACAAAGCAGGTCATTAATGCCATAGCAGATTATAATGGCCCGGTATACGTAAGGCTCGGAAGGTCTAAGGTTCCGGTTGTAATGCCTGATGATTACGATTTCAAAATTGGAAAAGCTCATACATTCCACCTTGGCAAGGACGCAAATATAGTTGCCATGGGAATTATGGTTACTGCCTCTCTTGAGGCTTCAAAAATTCTGAAGAATGAATGCCTGGATGTCGGCGTCATTAATATGTCTACTGTTAAGCCGCTCGATACAGAAACAGTTCTTAATGCTTCAAAAATATGCAGGCTGATCGTCACCGCTGAAGAGCATTCGACAATAAGCGGTCTTGGCGGCGCTGTGAGTGAATTTCTCTCCGAAACCAATCCTACAAGGATTATCAGGATCGGCATAAAAGATGATTTCGGCTGTTCCGGAACATCAGAAGAATTGCTGAAACTGTACGGACTTACTGCCGAGAACATTGTTAAGACTATTAAAGAGGGACTGAAATAGTGTCAGAAACAATTTTTTACGTTCTGCATTTCACTTTTAACTGAACAAATGATTCACTTTCAGGACGTATCAAAACACTACGACAATCATACAGCCCTGAGGAAAATAACTTTTTACATAGAAAAAGGCGAGATGGTTTTTGTAACCGGGCCGAGTGGTTCAGGCAAGTCAACGCTTTTGAAACTTATATATATGGCTGAAAAACCTGATGAAGGAGAGATAACAGTAGCTGAATGGGAAATAAACAAGCTTAAAGATTCAGCCATTCCGTTATTACGGAGGAATATCGGCGTGGTTTTCCAGGAATTCAGACTGCTCGATAACCGGAATATATTTGAGAACATAGCCCTTACACTGCGGATTAGGGGGTTTGACGAAAGAGAGATTAAGGCACGAGTCTTTGAATCACTGAAGATGGTAAATTTAAGACATAAAGCTGATAATTTTCCTTCTGCTTTATCAGGCGGGGAACAGCAGAGAGTGGCTATCGCCAGGGCTATTGTTTCTGAGCCTAGGATTCTTCTTGCTGATGAGCCCACCGGCAATGTAGACCCTGACACCTCGGCAGGAATAATTAGGACTTTCAAGGATATCAATGCAAAAGGCACAACTATCCTTATAGCAACACATAACAGAGAGATGTTCAGGGAGACGGGCAGGAGGGTAATGAAACTGGATTTCGGGAATTTTACCGGTGAGGAACCCGGATAAATGAGTCTTTCCTACTCTTTCAAGCTCGCAACCCGCAGCCTGCTGCATGAGAAATGGATAAATCTGCTATCAATTCTTACAATAGCAGCCGGCCTTCTCATCACAGCCCTTACTATATTCTCTGTCTATAACATAGATATTGCGACACAGAAACTCCCTGATAAATTTTCCGTGATGCTTTATCTGAAGGATAATATTTCAAGGCAGGATGTGGACCATATCATCGATACTGCCAGGAGAGACAGTGTGGTAGAAAAGGTGAAATACATCCCTAAAGACGAGGCGATGAAGGAACTGAAAACTGTCCTGAAAAATACGGAATATGTGCTCGACGGCCTGGGAGAGAATCCACTGCCGGATACTATAGAAATAAAATTAAAGAGCGAGACAATAACTCCGGATATCGTAAAAAGATTTTCCGCGAGGCTTAAAGAAACAAAAGGGATCAACGAGATAGAGTATGGCGAAAAATTCCTGTCTTCGATATATTCCTTAAGGGTTGGAGTGAAAGCAATAGGCATTATCTTTATAATCATTATGTCTGCCGGAATGCTCTTCGTCTGTTACAGCACAGTTAAAATTCTCTTTTACAGAAAACATGAGGAGATAGAAACTTACAAGCTGCTTGGCGCTACAAAGACCTTCATAAGGGGTCCTTTCATTATAGAAGGCGCAGTCATTGGCTTTTTCGGCGGAATGCTGAGTCTTGCAGGAATGCTGTCCTTATATTATTTGTTCATTCTCAGGATAAGCGCTACATTTCCCCTTTTCAAGACAATACACTTCCCTGTTGAGATAGCCTTTACCCTCCCCCTCGCAGGACTTCTCCTTGGCATATCAGGAGCCGTGATAGCAATAGGCAGGATTCGGTATTAAACAAAATGCAAAGAGCGAATAGCATAGGGTTTAAAGCTAAAAGGAAAATTATAATTGATGAAATAATTGAAAATCCAAGCATTCAACACTTCATACTCGTTGTCTTTTGTTTGTTACTCTTTGCTCTATGCTCCATGCTCCATGCTGATTTTTGTCTTGCTGCTACGCCTCAGGAAGAATACAAAAAAATACAAAAAGAGATCAAAACACATAAAAAGAAACTGGCTGATGCAAAAAAGCGTGAATCCTCTATCCTAACCGATATCGAATATGCAAACAGACATCTGAAAGCAATAGAGTCTGACCTGAAGGAATACAGGAATCAGCTTCAGAACACTGAAGCCCGCATTGCAAGGGTAGAGCATGAAATCTCTCAGCATAAAACCAATATCGAGAAGATCAGGGAATGGATACAAAGAAAACTCAGGGCAATCCACAAATATGGACACAGTTCAGACGTTGTAATGCTCCTCCTGAGCGCCGATGACAGTTCTCAACTCATGCGAAGCAGCAAATATCTGCAGTATATTGCTGTTTATGAACACAATTTACTGAATACCTATAAAGCGGACCTGGAAGATTTGAATAAGAAAGAAAAACAGCTTTCAACGCTCAGGAAAGACCTCATAAAGAACAAGGAGAAAGTTAAAGCAGAAGAGCGATCTCTTGAAGAAAAGAAGAAGCGTAAGGAAATATTGCTTGCATCTGTAAAAAAAGAAGGGGTCTCCCATTCAAGGATGCTGCAGGAGTTGAAAGACGCCTCAAAAAAAATAATGGAGATTATCAGGGAGTCTGAAAAGTCTGAAACTGCTAAGGAAAAAGAAGGAATCTTCACCGGTAAAAATTTTTCGGGTCTGAAGGGCAAGCTTCCATGGCCTGTAGACGGCAAGGTTATAATCCCCTATGGTTCCCAAAAGGATCCCCAGTTCAATACCCCTATTTTCAGGAACGGCGCATATTTTCAGTCAGGCGCCGATTCGTATGCAAAAGCAGTGCACAATGGCAAAGTGGTTTTTGCAGAATGGTTCAAAGGATACGGTCAGCTCGTAATCGTTAACCATGGGGACGGGTACCATACCCTGTATGGAAGCTTATCAGAGATTTTTACAAAAGTTGGAGATATAATAAAAGGAAAACAGATTCTCGGCAGGGTTGGGAATTCAGGTCTCTTGAATTCGTCCGGCCTCTATTTTGAACTGCGATATAAAGGCAAGCCGCTTGATCCATTACAGTGGCTGCGCAGGAGATAAATCTTGGAGGATAAATAAATGGGTAAAAGGATGATGGGTAAAAGGATAATCCTGATGGTGGCTCTCATATTTGCTGTCGCATCAACAGGTATTCTCATTGGCAGATGGACTATAAGCAGTGTTGATGCTGAAATGAGCGGATATGACGAATTGAGGGTTTTTTCAGAAGCCCTGTCTATCGTAAGGAAAAACTATGTAGAAGATACAAAACCGAAAGATCTCGTATACGGTGCGATTAAAGGAATGCTTGGTTCCCTTGACCCACATTCTGCTTTCATGTCACCCGAACAGTATAAAGAGATGCAGGTGGACACAAAAGGAAAGTTTGGAGGTATTGGTATACAGATAGGCATAAAAGATGGAATGCTGACGGTAATTGCCCCTATCGAGGACACCCCGGCATACAAGGCCGGAATAAAGGCAGGCGATAAAATAATCAAGATTAACAATGAATTTACAAAGGATATGAGTCTGCATGATGCTGTCAGCAAGATGAGGGGAACTCCGTCGAGTTCTGTGAAGATAACCATCATCAGGGAAGGTTGGAAAGAAACAAAGGACTTTACCATGGTAAGAGAGATAATAAACATCAAGAGTGTAAAGTCAAAGCTCATCGAAGACAGTATAGGATATGTCAAGATAAACCAGTTCCAGGAGCAGACTTCATCTGATCTTTCTTCTGCCATTGAGAAACTGACAGAGCAGAATATAACTGCTCTCATCCTTGATCTCAGGAACAATCCCGGAGGTCTCCTGAACAGCGCAATTGATGTCTCAAGCCAGTTTCTGCAATCAGGCAAATTGGTGGTATTCATAAAAGACAAAAAGGGAGAAAAGATCGAGTACCGCAGCTCAACGAACAAATTAAACTCCAACATACCGATGGTTGTTCTGGTTAATCAGGGCAGTGCAAGCGCATCAGAGATCGTTGCCGGAGCGCTGAAAGACTGGAACAGGGCTGTAATCATAGGCACCCAGACCTTTGGCAAAGGGTCTGTCCAGTCAGTCGTGCCCCTTGGGGATGGCTCTGCACTCAGACTCACTACAGCACGTTATTACACACCGAAAGGAGTATCCATACAGACAACGGGGATTACACCTGACATCATGGTAAAGCCCGAGGTCAAAGAAGGGGAGAAGAGCCGGCCTGCAATAAGAGAAAAAGACCTCGAGAGGCATCTTAAGAATGGTGTGGAGATGGAAGAAAAACCAGATGAGCCTGAGGACGTGATTCCCATTGAAGTTGATGAAAAAGAGGATATACAGCTTCAAAGGGCGATAGACCTTCTCAAGACATGGAAGGTCTTTAAGGAACTGCCAAAGGCATCATAAAAACAGCAGACAGTAGAGTGTAAACAGCATATAGAGAGTTTTATACTAATATGACCATAAGCAAGGTTACATTTGTCATTCCCGCTCTACGAGTCGTAGACTTGTCGGGTCGCCTCGGCGAGTCGCCTGAGGTGACCCGACAAGCGGGAATGACATCCATGTAGCCTTACTTTTGCACTTATTAGTAACTCGCAACTTTTAACTATTAACTTTTTTTATGTTAACCACAAAGGATGCTATTGAACAGAGACGGAGTATCGGGAAGTTTAAGCCTGATCCTGTACCCGATGAATATATAATGGCCCTCCTTAACGCCGCGAGACTGGCCCCTTCAGCCTCAAGTCAACGTTTTGATGATTACGGCTCCGACAACAACTTCTACTTCATCTACTACGCGCATCAATTCATCTCAAATTGTTGATCACTTCAGTTGAAAATGAGCATTTTTCAGTTCACTCCCTCCCCATGAAGGAGGGAGCATCCATGATCAAGTTTTTTAGTGATGTTCCGCAGCCTCAGCAGCATCTGCTTCGGCCTTTGTCTTATGCACCGTCCCATCAGGATGATTGGGTGGACTGTAAATCGTGTAGAGCCTGAGTGGTTTTGTTGGGGATGTATTAATAACATTATGGTATGTTCCGGCAGGAACCATAACTGCGTCACCATCACCGGCGATGTGTTTTTCCTTTTCGTTAAAAACGAATTTTGCAGTGCCTTCTTCGACCCTGAAGAACTGGTCGACAGACGGATGTACTTCATTGCCGATTTCCTCTCCCCCTTGCAGACACATCACCACTAACTGGTTGTACCTACCGCTGAAAAGCACCTTGCGGAAGAAGTTATTATCTAACGTCTGTTTCTCAATAGGTCCAAAATACCCTGTCATTAAGCACCTCCTTTTAGTCTTATTTCATTGATCCCTGTTTTTTAAATAACTTATTTGAGCAATTTCAACTATATAATAGGCCCTTTATGCTACGGTCAGGCGAGCTCGAACCGATCAAGGTTCATCACCTTCGTCCAGGCCGCCACAAAGTCCCGGACAAACTTCTTCTGCGCGTCAGCGCTTCCGTAAACCTCGGCCATAGCCCGGAGCTGGGAGTTCGAACCGAAGATGAGATCGACACGCGTGCCTGTCCACTTGAGTTCGCCCGTTGCGCGATCACGCCCCTCGAACACGTCTTCGTCTTCCGAGGTCGCCTTCCACGTCGTGCTCATGTCGAGCAGATTCACGAAGAAGTCATTGGTGAGCGTCTCCGGCCGCTTGGTGAAGACGCCGTGCCGGGACTGTCCGAAGTTGGCATTCAAGACGCGCATACCGCCAATGAGCACCGTCATCTCAGGACCGGTCAGCGTCAGCAGTTGCGCCCGATCAACCAGCAGTTCCTCTGCCGATACGGCGTACTTGGTTTTCTGGTAGTTACGGAACCCGTCTGCAGCCGGTTCGAGTACGGCGAATGATTTCGCGTCGGTTTGCTTCTGCGACGCATCCGTACGTCCCGGCGTAAAGGGTACCGTGACCTTGTGACTGGCGTCCTTCGCAGCTTGCTCGACGCCGGCGCAACCGGCCAGAACGATCAAGTCGGCGAGCGAGACCTGTTTGTCTCCTTTTGCCGTCTTATTAAACGCGTTCTGGATATCTCCGAGAGTCTTTAGCACCTTGGCCAGCTGTTTCGGCTGGTTGACTTCCCAATCCTTCTGCGGCGCCAGACGAATACGTGCACCGTTCGCACCGCCGCGCTTGTCGGAGCCACGGAAGGTGGACGCCGACGCCCAGGCGGTCGAAACCAATTGTGAAACAGACAAACCCGAAGCCAGAATCTTGCTCTTGAGGGCGGCAATATCCTTCTCGCCAATTAATTTGTGATTCACCGCGGGGATGGGGTCTTGCCAGATCAGTTCCTCTGCCGGGACCTCCGGACCGAGATAGCGTGAACGCGGGCCCATGTCGCGGTGGGTCAGTTTGAACCATGCGCGGGCGAAGGCATCCGCGAATTCTTCAGGGTTCTGCAGGTAGCGACGCGCGATCGGCTCATAGATCGGATCGAAGCGCAACGAGAGATCCGCCGTGGTCATCATCGGCCGGTGCTTCTTCGAGGGGTCATGTGCGTCAACCACCATGTCTTCTTCGGCCACATCCTTGGCCAGCCATTGATGAGCGCCGGCCGGGCTCTTGATTAGTTCCCACTCGTATTTGAACAGTACCTTCAAATAGCCCCTGTCCCATTTGGTTGGGTTCGGCTTCCAGGCGCCCTCGATGCCGCTGCTGATCGTATCGCCGCCTTTTCCGCTGCCGAAGCTGCTTTTCCAGCCGAGACCCTGCTCTTCGATGCCGGCGGCTTCAGGTTCAGGGCCCACATGCGACGCAGGGGCGGCGCCGTGACATTTGCCGAAAGTGTGTCCGCCCGCAACTAGCGCTACGGTCTCCTCGTCGTTCATCGCCATGCGCGCGAAAGTCTCGCGGACATCGCGGCCCGAGGCGACGGGGTCCGGGTTGGCGTTCGGCCCTTCCGGGTTCACATAAATCAGGCCCATCTGCACGGCGGCGAGGGGATTCTCGAGGTTCCGGTCGCCGGAATAGCGCTTGTCGCCAAGCCACTTGTCCTCGCTGCCCCAATAAATATCCTCTTCCGGCTCCCAGACGTCCTCTCGCCCGCCGCTGAAACCGAAGGTCTTGAACCCCATCGACTCCAGCGCGCAGTTGCCTGCGAGGATCATGAGATCGGCCCAGGAGATTTTACGGCCGTATTTCTGCTTGATCGGCCAGAGCAGACGACGCGCCTTGTCGAGGTTCACGTTGTCGGGCCAGCTGTTGAGGGGCGCCAAACGCTGGGAGCCGGATCCCGCGCCCCCGCGGCCGTCGCCCATGCGGTAGGTGCCTGCGCTGTGCCACGCCATCCGGATAAGGAGCCCCCCGTAGTGACCGTAGTCCGCCGGCCACCACTCCTGCGAGTCGGTCATCAGCGCATAGAGGTCCTTCTTTACGGCCTGAAGGTCAAGTTTTTTAAATTCCTCGGCATAGTTGAACCCCTTGCCCATTGGATTGCTCTTGTCGGAGTGCTGATGAAGAATCTTTAGGTTCAACTGGTTAGGCCACCAGTCGCGGTTCGACGTGCCGCCGCCGGCAGTGGATCCCATTAACAGGCTTTTGCTGTCTTTTTTCATAGAGTTTCCTCCTTTCGTTTTGTGAGTTGTTGAACTGAATTCTGTGTAGATTTATCGTTATGTATTATTCATTATTCACCAGCGGGGAACAGTTATCTTAACGCATTGTTATCACCTTCTCAAGATTATGAAAATTTACTATATAGTAATCAATACTATTAAAGAAGAAAAAAATATCAGCCTTTTCTGCACTTGCTGCAAAGACCTTCAAGCACTACCTTTTTACTTATCACCGTAAACTGCTTACTGATTTCATCAGGAACAGTTATATTGTCAAACTCGCTGCTATGAAAATCTATTATGCTGCCACAGTGAATGCACCTGAAATGGTGATGGATATCCATATCAGGATCATACCGCTTTGCCTGTCCGTACCCCTCAACTACATTTGTAATGCCAATTTTAGAGAAAGTCAAGAGGGTCCTGTTCACCGTATCGAATGAAATATTCGGTATCTTCTTGACTATTCTCTTATAAATGTCATCAGCAGTAGGGTGATCCTTGGCTTTAAGAAGTTCCTCGTAGATAGCTGTGCGCTGAGGAGTTATCTTCATACCATGTTCTTTGGATCTCTGATAAAACATTTCTATCTTTTTATTTTGTTGTAATTTCGATTCCATATTTAAAACTATATAGTAATTATTCTTAATTGTCAAGTTAAATTTGCACTATCTCCTTCCAATCCGTTGAATGTTATATCTTTGCCTTTTTTCGAATAATTGCTGATGAATCACTGGATACGAATTAAATAGCTTGATGTGTCTTTTATCTGACCTGTCACCAATCATTGTATCACATTTAACTTAGCGGTTAATGTCACTTGCTGCATGACGTCTACAGATTATCATTTGGTTATGATATCTCTCCTATGTGGCGCATAAGGTGCACCACAATAACTTCCCCTATAAAATAATATTTATCATAAAAGACATTAAGAAAACATTGCAAGATGTGCTGATGTAGATGTGAGTTTCATAATCAACATAAGTTGGATATGTTCTAAGTGCCGACTACTATGTGCACTGTGGTTCCCCAAGGCAATTCCGTTGTGCATTGACTTTAGGGAGTTATGTTGAGTTCCCCGTTATGTGAAGTAAACGTTGTAAGCAAAGCCCTTATCGTTGATTCTTAGTAATGGCTTTTCTACACACATATTTTAAACACAAATCCATACTACAACATCTAACGACTCCCGGAAAATCTTGATAAAAAAGATGTATCCATAGGTCTTTTATCTTTATCTTCCTTAAGCATAATAGTTTGTCTCTCTTTTATTTCTTTCTGATAACCTGGAGCGATTTCTTTCTGCTTCCCGGTCGTTATATTCTTCCTTTCTTCAGGCATTAATCTTGGTTTATCTGTAAATCCCTGTTGTAGATGAGCCCTGTTAAACTCCCTGTTCAGCATATTCAGCCTCTGAGTATCTTCACCAGGCGCTATCCTCTGTCTCCCGCTTATTCCATTGGGTCCTGCTGTTTTATTCATTTCCTTCTGCTTTACAGGGGGTCTGACCGCGCCCTCTTTAGGTAGTGCTACAGGTCTGTCCTTCTGTTTTTTCTGCATTTTATCCTTACCAATCCCGTGGGTTGGAACAGGCGTCTTTTTCTTGTCCTCTCCCTGAATCACTTTTGGTCTTTCTCCTGTTGCCTTCTGTTCCTGTGGCCTGACCGCCTCTGGTTTCTGAACTGATTTAACTGGTTTCGGATAACCTATTCTATTAAGAGGCATGGGATTAACCTGTTTGCCGGTTTTGAAACCTGACTCATACCTGTTAACAGCAACAGGTCTGCCACTCATCTTGCCTGTCTCTTTAGTCTCTATTATTTTCTTTGGAGGCAAAGATTTCTGTGGCACAGCCTTCATAGGCAAAGGCAGGGAGGTAGTTTTACCGGGTTTGATTTCCGGTCTGCCAGGCGATACCTTTATCCCTTCGATAAAAGGATTCGCCGGAGCTCCGCTGACCTTCACAGGCCTTCCGGTAACAAAGGTCTCACGGTTTATAACCGTTACTGAATCAGCGACTCTGGCATTGTTATAGATATTTGTTATGTTTATGTTCTTAACATTAACCTTTGTTATATTGACGCTGTGAGGACCATAGTGGCCGTGTCCATAATATGTTTCCCCAGGGGCAAGAGGAACCCATGAGACATAAGTTGGTGTGTATATCCATGCTACAAACCCGGGCGCCCAGAAAGCAGCATTGATTGCAGGCGGCACCCAGAACCAGCCTATTCCTACCCTGAATGCCCATCTGCCATAATGATATGGAGCCCACCCCCATGGTTCATATGATACCCAGATATAGTCGCTGTTTATCCAGCACCATCTGCCTGTTCTGTACGGAGCCCAGTTATTAACTACAATCAGAGGCCTCCATACATATCCGTAATCAGACGTATAAACCCACCTGCCGTTCTCATCGAAATCACTGCTGTAAACGTCAAGCTCAGGCGGCAGATACCGCGAACTTGTCCTTGCCCCTGTCAGGTAAGAATCACGCGAAAGGTTCCATTTAATCCATTCATCCCTGGGTCTGACGGGAGATAGCTCGGCATAATTATCAGCCCTTACAGAAATCATATTGCCTGCATCCACCTTTGAGTTGCCATTCTGACTTTCTACATATACAACACCTGCTGTTACGGAAACCTCTGTATGCCCGTTTTCATAGACATTAATATCAAATTTCGCTCTTCCATAGGCCATTGCTGACACAAAGGGGGTATCAACCTGAAATACAGAATCCCCTGCAGCAGCGCCCCTGTAATTCACATATATTCTTCCCTGAGGCATTGCCGCCTGAATGACCTTTCCTTCCTCATCCCTTTTAAGTTTAGTAATATCAAGACTTGTATTTCTGTCTGCCCGCAGATATGTCCCTCCAAGGAACTGTATCTCTGCCCTGCCGTCATCAGTAACCCATATTTTATCTCCAGGCAGTAACGGCAGGTTTATCGATGCGGCAGCCCATTCAGGGTCCGTGTCCCTGGATTGAACAACAACATCCCCCTGTACAAGACTCAGACGCGCAGCGCCGATCACATCTGCATGTACCGCTAATGATGTGCCGGTTATGAAAAACAACATAAATATTACGAATATCAGCCTTTTCATTTATTCCTCCTGTAACACCTTATAGTATTTATATTTTTTCTCTAAGCAGTCCTTATCATATTAAAGCATTTAGTGTGCCATATTTAAATTGCATTAGTTTATAATGGGTTAGAGAATTTCCTTTTGTCAGACTTTCCTTTTTAGGGATTGCATAACCTTTTTCGGAAAACTTTTAGTAATCCTGTCTTTTCTGTGGAAACTGTCGGAAAAGGACAGATATAATATGTAAGGTAAAATGTCCAGAATTATATTTGACATTGAGACAGTCGGAAAAGATTTTAAATCTCTTGATGAGCCGGTTCAGGAATACTTTCTGCGATATGCAGAGACTGCCGATGAAAAAAAAGAGATGAAAGAACAGTTGTCTTTTTACCCGCTAACAGCCGAGATCGTTACCATCGGGATGCTCAATACGGACACACGTGAAGGCTTTGCATTCTTTCAGACAACAGGAGATCCTCTGCTGCCTTTTGAAGAAGATAATGTCCGCTATGAAACCGGCACAGAAAAGGAAATTCTTCAGAAATTCTGGAAAATCATGAAAGGCTGCGATAAATTTATTACCTTTAACGGAAGAGGTTTTGATTGTCCTTTCATTCTCATCCGTTCTGCTGTTCATAAGATAAAGCCGACAAAGGACCTGATGCCGAACAGATATAGTGACATACATGTAGATCTTCTTGACCAGCTCAGCTTTTACGGCGCATCACGGAGAAGGTTTAATCTTGACATGTGGTGCAGGACTTTCGGGATAAAGAGCCCAAAAGAGGGCGGCATTACAGGTTACGAGGTGAAAGATCTCTTTAAGGCAGGCAGACACCTTGATATTGCGAAATACTGCGTCGGCGACCTCAGGGCAACAATGGAACTTTTCATGTATTGGGAAAAGTACATAAAGTTCTCGCCATAAGATCCGGAAGCAGATAAAATCATTCAGGAACAGAAATTATAATTGTTTTTCTCTCAATAATCGTAAAGAAATCAAGTCCGGCCAGAATTTCAAGGAGTATCAGATTCTGCTCTGCAAGTAATCATTGACACTGTCAATCCTGAACCTGTCGTCATCAAGAACATTATGAACAAAGTTGAAGATAAGCTTTCTCTGATCGGAGGTTAGTCCGGGATAAAAAACAGGGTTCGCGACTACCGCTCCCCTGAAGGCAAAAAAAGGCGCAACAACTTCTGTTATTTTTGTATCTCCTGAGGCCTTTATGTATTCATCGAAAAACAGGTGAAGTCCCTCAAGATATGCTCCTCTGACGTCACTAAAGTTTTGTACAGAGAAAAAAATATAGTTTATGGCAAGCGCTGTTATGTCATCTGCAGGTTCTCCCCATGGCCCCCTGCTCCTGTCGAGGAGGATGAAGTCTACCCCCCCACTCCCTCCCTTACCAGGTGGGGCAAACCAGATATTCCCCGGATGAAAATCGCCGTGTATCTGGGAAAGTCTTTCATATCCCGGTTTTAACCGTGTATACCAGTCAACTGATTTTTTAATGATATCTGCCATCTCTTCATATGTCATTGTTCCATCGGGATATGTATCAAAAACACCCATCAGACATTCACCATGTCCGACAGTATCTCTCAGCTTCCTCCAGTAGAGGGTCTTTGAATCCTTTTTGATCGCATGAATCTCTGCGAGGTATGATGTCATTGCCTTTATTTTATTTATATCCTTTTCATCAAGATGATACTTTCTTGATGATTCGGCCAGGTCATTAAAGTAATGTTCACCTTCTGCTTTCTCCATCAGCAGATAATATTCCCTGCCTCCTCCGACAGACTTCACAGAACCATCGCTCATTTCAGAAAGCACGTCTACAGCCTTTACATGTTTTGGCAGGTTGCCATATTCATCAAGATCAAGAAGGAATACCGAGGCCCTGTCAGAAGGATAGTCGTGGCCCAGGCCTTCAGGAATAAGCGCTTTTATAACATATGACCGGTTACCGGCTGATGTCCTCATCTCGATAAGGAATCCGGAGCCCTGAACACCCGAACCGAGTTTCCTGATATCCACATCAATAATGTCCTTGAATGTGTTAAGAAGATAGGCCTTTATCGCAGTTTCATTGATCATTTCAGCTTTCCTGCCTGCAAGCTCGCAGGCTTTTCAGCTATTCCAAATTTCCGAAATTATCTCTGTATCTCGCTGTGAAATCTTCATATGTGAAGTGATGCTCCTGTGTCCCATATTTTTCTATGGCATATGCAGCAGCAATGGTTCCCATCCTTCCGGCAGTTTCAATATCCCTGCCTGTAACAACCGCCTTCAGCAGTCCTGCCCTGTATGCATCGCCGGCGCCTGTCGGATCTAAAACACCGTTGACCTTTGCAGGAGGAATGTATGCTTCATCATCAGGTGAAAGTATGACAGAACCTTTCTCCCCGAGAGTCGTAACTATCCTTTTTGTCAGTTCCAATAATCCGCTTTTATCCATGCCGGTCATCTTCATGACCAGTTCCATCTCATAATCATTTGAGATAAGCAGCATTGATCCATCTATCCAATCCCTGAGAGCCTTCCCATCCCACTTTGAAAGAGACTGACCGGGATCGCAGACATAGCGAATCCCATTTTCTCTGCATATCACAGCATATTCGATCATATCCTGAAGGTTCCCGGGTGCGATCAACACAATCGAGTTTTCAAAATCTGCATCTTCGAACCTGTATTCTGACGGATATTTCATAGCGCCGGGATTGAATCCTGTTATCTGGTTATCCGACATATCAGTTGTTATATATGCTCCGGCGGTAAATTCATTCTGTACTATTTTGATCCCTTCAACAGGCATGTTGTTCTTTATCAACCAGTCAAAATAACTCTGATAGTCTTTCCCTATAGCTGCAATAATAAGCGGCTTCTCATTCAGCAGGCTTAGTGTATAGGCTATGTTCCCGGCAGTGCCGCCAAATTTCTCTATCAAGCCATTAACATTAAAACATACATTCAGGATATGTATCTTGTCCGGAAGGATGTGATCTGCAAATTTCCCTGGAAAATCCATAATCCTGTCATATGCCATCGAACCGGATATGTAAATATTCATCATTCAAGCAACCGGAGCTCAGATTCTATGGATGACTTCCTTTGAACAAGATCAGCCTTTTTTTGCTGAACAGCATACAGCTCCTGTTTTAGAGGTTCTACCTCTTTTTCCAATTGCTTAATTTGGATAAGATTGTAACTTAATCTCCTGCCGGTCTTTTGATTTATTGTTGTTACTAAACCGGCTTCCTGTTCTTCTGCAGCCTTAATCTCTGAAATTACTGATTGCAGTTCTGTTCTTAACGCATTTATCTGGTCGCTCTTGTCGTTCCCGGTTTCTTGAGATTGAGTGCGGGGTTGTTCTTGGGGTTGAGATTGATCAGGCGCTCTTTCAGTTCTCTCCTGTCGCTGCTGTATATCTGTGACGTCTGTTTTTTGAGTTTCCTTTTCTGCAGGTTCTGTACCGCCGATTTTCAGGACATCTTTTTGAGATATGGTCATTGATCCTGTTCCGAAATAGACAATAACATCCCCATTCATCTCTTCATATGATCTTACTTCTGATATAACAGAACCGTTCTTAAGGTAGATTTTATACTCTGCTGCTGCATAAACAGGAATGAGCAGGATTAAAACAATAAACAGTATCTTTTTCATGTATGCCTCCCCAGTTCAGTTAAAAGTTTTTCAGCAATATTTCTATGAAAACCTTTAATCTTTGCAATATCATCAATGGTAGCATTTCTTATACTTTCTATACTACCAAAAACCCTTAAAAGTTCAAGCCTTCGCTTCTTGCCTATGCCTGATATCTTCTCAAGGGGAGATCTCAGGAGATTTTTACCCCTTAATTTTCTGTGATAGCCTACGGCAAATCTGTGCGCTTCATCCCTTATGCTTTTCAGGAGAAGCGATGATTGGCTTCTGTCTTCAAGCCCTACTGCTTCATCTGAATTGGTCAGGTAAGCCCTGTCCGGATCCTTAGCGACCGCAACAATCTCCGGAGATTTTTTTCTTGATCCAAATTCCCTGTTGATAATCTTTTTAGCTGTTTCGAGATGTCCTTTTCCTCCATCAATAATAAGCAGATGAGGCAGATTCCCTTCTGAATTATGTATCATCCGCTCTATGATTTCTTCCATCATTGAATAATCATCAATCCCCTGTACTGTTTTTATCCTGAGCCTTCTGTACATATCCTTTTTGAACTCGCCGTCCGACCAGTAAATAAATGCTCCCACAGCTTCATTTCCTGAGATATTCGAAATATCAAATGCGCCTATGCTTTCGGGTATGTTCATGAGGTTCAATCTTGATTTTATATCATTTAAGAGTTCCCCGGTCTTTACATCTCTTCTCGATCTGTAGAGCAAGCGTGCATTTTCTGACGCCATATCAAGAAGCTCTTTTTTCTTTCCGGATCCCGGAGACAGTATCTTTACACGCCTTCCTTTACGCTGACCAAGCCATCTGCCTAATGGTCTTGATTCTTCCGGCAATACAGGGGTTGCTATTTCCGACGGTGGCATGATCTCCCCTGAATAAAGCTGCAATATAAAAGTATGCATCAATTCCTTATCCGGGACATTTTCGATATTTTTAACAATAAATTCCTTTGAACCTGTCATGGCGCCATTCCTTAAAAAAAACAGATTGAATAATACTTCACCATCTGCCCTGTAATATCCAATGACATCGATATCTCCAAGTTCAGGAGCTGCAACCTTCTGTGACTCCCATGTCTTTTCTATCGCCCTGATTCTGTCCCTTATCCCGGCAGCCTCCTCAAACTTCATCTCCTCAGAAAGTTTCTGCATATTTTTTTCAAGTCCCCTGATCAGATCCTTTCTTTTGCCGCTCAGGAACAACCTTATCTCATCTATAAGTCTTCGATATGCTCCTCTGGTTATTTTCCCGGCACACGGTGCAAGACATTTTCCCATCTGATGCTGGATACATGGCCTCATTGGTTTCTCAAGTAAATAACTGCAATTTCTTATCTGAAAGTTTCTCCTTATAAAAGCAAGGGTTTCCCACATAGAGCCGGCCGGAACATATGGTCCGAAATATAATGAACCGTCATTTTTCAATTTTCTGACGACTTCGAGTCTTGGCCATTCCTCATTGACGGTCAGTTTAATATATGGATAGTTTTTATCATCTCTCAGGATTATGTTAAACCTGGGTTTATATTGTTTTATCAGATTCGCCTCGAGCACAAAGGCTTCAAGCTCGTTATCAGTGACTATATAATTAAACCCCCTGACGTCTCTCATCATGGAAGCCTTACGGCTGTCAAGACCTGAATATTTCCGGAAATAACTTCTCAGGCGATTCCTGAGATTTTTTGCCTTGCCAACATACAGCGCTTTTTGCTTTGCATTGCTGAAAGTGTAGACACCTGGCTTTGAAGGGACGCTGGAGAGTTTCATGAGCATTATATATATTTTAACAGAACTTCTCTGCATGATAGGAATGGAATTTAAGTATGAGAGCTTGCTAAAAAGCTCTGAGAACAGAAACCGGCCGTTTCTTTTTCTTGTACTTATACATCAGTTTGTCCGCCCTGGCCAGCAACTCATCAATTGAACAGGGGTAGCCGGGGTCATAGCGGGAAATGCCTATACTGGCTGAGAGGTCATAAGCCTGTTTTCTCACGGCGTTATAATCCCTTAGGCTGTCTGATAAACGTGCAGTGATAATATCAGCATTTGTCTCTTCAGTTTCTACTGCAAGGACTGCGAATTCATCTCCTCCTATGCGTGCGATGAGGTCTGATTCACGAAACGTCTTTTTGAGAATATTCGCAATCTCGATCAATGCAAAATCACCTTCATTGTGACCTAAATTGTCATTAATCCACTTCAGGTCATCCAGGTCGGCAAAAAGAAGCAATATATTTTTCTTCATCCGGTTAGCTATTTTCAATTGCTGCTCTGCAAGGGTAAAAAACCCCCGCCTGTTATAAAGACCTGTCAGTTCATCAGCGAGTGATAATTTGCGGAGGGCTTCTTCATTACGCTTGCGATCAGTAATATCCAGCAATGCGCCAACAATCTCCTCTGGTTCACCTTTTTTATTCCTTATGAGAACTGCCTGGTCACGGAACCAATTATAAGAACCATTGGCAGACTGCCATCTGTATTCTGTTACAATTGTGCCTTTGCTATGAATAGATTCAATCTCATCCAGCACCCTTCTATGGTCCTCAGGGTGTATTCTCGAAATTCTGAGATGCGGCTCCTTATTGAATCTTTCAGGGAGAAATCCGGAAATGCGATCGATTTGTTCACTAACCCATATCGTACAGAAATCCCTGAATGGCTGCGCAGTGTAAAAAGCCATCGGCAGGTAGCTCAGCATGAGAGTCTCACGTTCCTCTTTCTCACGCAGCGTATTTTCAGTAAGCTTTTTATCGGTAATGTCAATGCCGACACTGACGAGATAATTCTGGTTGTTCGATGTAAATCGCAGTTCAGTAAAAAGATAGGGTCTTTTCCTGCCATCCTTTGACGCCAGATGAGCCTCTACAGTTGACTGACCTGTAACATAAACTTCCTGAATTTTATCCTCGATTAACTTTTTTTCCTCACCATCAAAAAAATCAACAGGGCTCATCTTCGAAATTTCCTCGGATGAATACCCTGTAACCACTTCCAGGTTGCGGTTCCATCGCAGGGTCCGGCCATTTTCGTCTATCAGGAAAAAAACACATGGCAGGCTGCTGATTGCCGAATCACTCAAGCTCTTTTCCTTCATTAAATTCTTTTCTGCTTCAGTGCGCTTCATTATTTCCAGGGATATGTTTTCGATTGTTTCGTTCGTCACCTTCTTGAGAGATTCCAGCAACTCAACTTCTGATCCTCCGGATACCCTGCTGTTCAGGTCACCCGTAGAGACTCTGTGGAGCACGTCGAAATGCTCAGCAAGACAGATGGCAAATTCATGAGACTGATCAACGATCTCACCGATATTTTCCGCGGTTATATTAACCATATGCTTTAGCTTTGCAATCAGTTCTATCTTTGACTGCTCTGGTATTCTCACTGTTGGATCACCCGTTGAAATCTTCTTTAATGCCTCAAATACCTCTGACAGGCTTAATGCTAATTCCAGAATTATGCTTTCCAGTTCCCTGTCCCTTGCTTTCACAATCCTATCGAATTGTTTGAATTGTTTATTAATTACTGTTAAGGTACCCCTCATAGCTGCAATATCCATATTTGCCTTGAAAACCTTGCAACTAACGCATATCTCGATCTTATCTATGAATTTACCCTGAAACTCGTTCCAACAATGAGTTCCCGGGATAAGCCAGCATTTCAGGTCATCTATTCTATAAGCCGGGCATTTTTTTTCAGCACACGCAAAAAACTCCCAGCACTTAACCTTTCCCATAAATCTCCCTCAATTCATGTAATAGTTAATTAAAAGTTTATTCGACGTCTCATTTGGTTCTTTTAAATAGTTTGAACTGTAGACAATACTTATAATTATTATTGGATCGAATTATAGCATATGCTTAATTACAAATGGAAGTTAGAAAAAATGGATTTTGGAAACAAGAAAGGATTATTCTGTCTCTTCTATGAAACTGCCTATTTTCCT
Organism: Nitrospira sp.; assembly: GCA_016873615.1. Classification (GTDB taxonomy): domain Bacteria; phylum Nitrospirota; class Thermodesulfovibrionia; order Thermodesulfovibrionales; family SM23-35; genus VGWX01. The sequence continues at coordinate 26,334 of VGWX01000004.1, forward strand.
GAACCTTTTATATCTCTCTTCTACAAGCTTACCGGGTGTCTTTGTTTTAAGTTCTTCAAAAGCCGCTACGATATGTTCAGATATATTCTTTGCTGTACCCTCGGGGTCTCTGTGCGCTCCGCCGAGCGGTTCAGGGATTATGCCGTCTATTATCTTATAAGCCAGCAGGTCCTGGGCTGTCAGTTTCAGGGCATCTGCCGCCCTTGAGAAATCATCAGTCCCAAGATCGTTCTCTTTTTTCCATAGAATTGCTGCACAACCTTCAGGAGAGATGACAGAATAACAGGAATGCTCAAGCATAAACAATCTGTCTGCTACACTGAGGGCTAATGCGCCTCCGCTCCCGCCTTCACCGATGACTATAGATATGATCGGCGTCCTGAGCTTTGACATTTCCATAAGATTTACAGCAATTGCCTCTGCCTGTCCCCGCTCTTCTGCTCCTATTCCCGGATAAGCGCCCGGTGTGTCAATAAATGTAATAACAGGTCTTTTAAACCTCTCTGCGAGCTTCATCACCCTGAGCGTTTTTCTGTAACCTTCAGGATGCGGCTGCCCAAAGTTGCGGTAGATCCTCTCTTTTGTACCCCGGCCTTTCTGATGCCCTGCGATGATTACAGGCATATCCTGTATCTTTCCTATTCCGGCAACTATTGCAGGATCATCAGAGTATCTTCTGTCACCGTGCATTTCGATAAAGTCACTTGTTATCATGTTTATATAATCAAATGTATATGGCCTGTCAGGATGCCTTGCGATAAGGGTTTTCTGCCATGGGGTGAGTGAAGAAAAAATCTCTGAGCGGATATCTCTGACCTTCTTTTCCAGTTTTTTTATCTCACTCGATATATCAATATCCTTCCCGTCAGATATACGTTTAAGTTCGTCTATCTTAACCTCAAGCTCCTCTATGGGTCTTTCGAATTCAAGGTAATATCTGATCATTGAAAAGTCACTGCCCCTTTCCCTGCGATTTCTTCAATTTTACTGATGATATCCCTGTCATCTGATATTTTTATACCTGTAGTTATCAATGTTTCAGTATTCTTGTGAAATACTCTCAGATAAAGAGGATACCTGCCCTTCCCGTCAGATAGCAAGATAGACTTCAATGTCTGTAAACGTACATTCTCATTTAATGGAAGTTTCAGGCTTATCTCAGCCTTCTGTCCCATTCTTGTTGCAAGTGTATCCAGCAATGTTATATCGGAAGAAACGATTTTCAATCCTTTTTCTGTCTTATCAACAGTGCCTTTTACAAGAACCGATTCGTCTTTCTGCAGGATTGTCATGCTTGCCTTGTACAGATCAGGGAAAATTATTATCTCCACATTACCTGAAGGATCTTCAACTGTGCAATATGCCATTAGTTCAGCCTTTGATTTGGTCTGTATCTTTCTTATGGTTGTTAAAATGCCTCCTATTTTAACCTCCTGCCCATCAGGTATTTCATCAAGCTCGGATATCCTCTTTGTTCCGATTTTCTCAAGTTCTTTATCATATTTTGTCAACGGGTGTCCTGTTATATAAAAACCGAGCGACTCTTTTTCATGCCTTAAAAGCTCCTCGGTACCCCAGTCCTGTACATCCCCTGTTGTTTCCTCTGCAGAATCACCAAAGATGCTCTGCTGGCCATGTGCCCGGGCAGAATGCGCCCTTGAGCCGCCATTCAGAACCCTGTTCATGAATTCCATTGCCTGTGCCCTTGCTGTGCCTGTAGAGTCAAAGGCCCCTGCCTTTATAAGACTTTCGACAACCTTTTTATTTACCCTCCTCTGATCTGCCCTTTCGAGAAAATTCGATATGGACGGGAAAGTACCGTCAGTATCCCTCGATTCAATTATGGCCTCTATGGCAGATGATCCAACTCCTTTAACCGCCTCAAGTCCGAATCGTATGGAATTACCAACAACCTTGAACTCTTTTCCGGACATGTTTATATCAGGCGGTAGAATAGCTATCCCCATTTCCCGGCATCCTGCTATAAATTTTACAATCTTATCGGTATTGTCCATATCAGCGCTAAGCGTAGCTGCCATAAATTCCACAGGGAAATGTGTTTTTAAATAGGCTGTCTCGTAGGTAACGTATGCGTAGGCGGCTGAATGGGATTTATTGAAGCCGTATTCGGCAAAAAGCGCCATCAGATCAAATATTTTTATCGCCTTTCTCTCTGTGATGCCTTTTGCAATAGCCCCCTTTATAAAAGCCTCTTTCTGCTTCTCCATTTCTTCAGGTCTTTTCTTCCCCATTGCCTTTCTGAGGATATCCGCCTGTCCCATAGAAAAGTTTGCGAGTTTGTTTGCAATACTCATAACCTGTTCCTGATAGAGAATGACCCCATATGTTTCATCAAGGATTTCCTTTAACTGGGGAAGATCGTATTTGACCGGAATCTTCCCTTTTTTCCTCTTAATAAACTCATCGATCATTCCGCTTCCTATGGGGCCCGGTCTGTACAAAGCGACGATTGCGATAAGATCTTCAAACCTGTCCGGAGTCATTTTAACAAGCAGGTCCCTCATGCCGGCGCTTTCAAGCTGGAAAATACCTGTGGTATTCCCTGAACTCAGAAGGTCATATGTCTGCTTGTCCTGGAACGATATATCCTTTAGTGAAAATTCCTTTCCATTGTCCCTGATATAATGCAGGGTCTTGTCTATTACAGTGAGGGTCTTTAAACCAAGGAAATCGAATTTCAAAAGCCCTATCCTTTCGATGGATCCCATATCAAACTGTGTCATAATGCTTCCATCCGAAGGATTCCTGTATAGGGGGGTATAGTCTGTAAGGGGAGCCGGCGATATAACAACACCTGCGGCATGAGTAGATGCATGTCTGCATAGTCCTTCGAGTCTTATTGCATTATCTATAAGTTCTTTTATCCTTGGATTCGAATTGTAGAGCGCCTTGAACTGCGGCTCAATTTTTAACGTCTCATCAATTGTAATGTTCAGAGTGTTTGGTATCAGTTTTGCAATTTTATCCACTTCTCCGTAAGGGATTTCAAGCGCCCTGCCGACATCCCGTATCGCGGCCTTAGCAGCCATTGTCCCAAAAGTAATTATCTGGGCTACATGATCCTTGCCGTATCTTTCAGAAACATAAGCAATGACTTCCGACCTCCTGTCTTTGCAGAAGTCCACATCTATATCCGGCATGCTTATCCTTTCAGGGTTTAGAAAGCGTTCAAAAAGGAGGTTATATTTGACCGGGTCAATATCTGTTATGCCAAGACAGAACGATACGATACTCCCTGCTGCAGAGCCCCTGCCCGGGCCCACAGGAATGCCTTTTTTCTTTGCATAGGAGATGAAGTCCCATACTATAAGGAAATAAGAGGAATAGTCCATCTTTTTTATTATGTCGAGTTCTACCCTGAGCCTCTCTGTATACTGCTTGCCCGGGTCCTTTCCCAACCTGCTGGACATGCCTTCAAATGCAAGTGTTTCAAGCAGAGAATCCGGCGTCTTGCCATCTTCGAGTTCATATTTAGGCAGCAGGGTAGTTCCCAAATTGAATTTTACATTACACCTTTCAGCAATGGCCCTTGTGTTTAGAACCGCCTCTGGTATGTCTTTGAAGGCATTCTTCATTTCATCAGGCGACTTGAAATAGAAGTTATCCGATGTAAAGTGCATACGGTTTTTGTCATTTACTGTCTTGCCTGTCTGGATGCATAGAAGGATATCATGAGCCCTCGCATCCTCACGTTTCATATAATGGCAGTCATTGGTGGCGACAAGTCCGATATGCAGTTCTTTTGAGAGTTCAACGAGTTTCCTGTTTACTTGTTCCTGTTCGGGGAGTCCGTTATCCTGAACTTCAAGATAAAAGTTTTCCGGTCCCAGAATATGTTTGTATTCGAGAGCTTTTTCCCGGGCCTTATCTACCATCCCGTTATGAAGATAAAAAGGGATCTCACCTTTCAGACATGCTGAAAGTCCGATCAGACCTCCGCTGTACTGTTCAAGCAGGCTGCTGTCTATTCTTGGTTTATAATAGAATCCTTCTGTATATGCCTTTGTTACCAGGGTGACAAGATTGCGGTATCCTTTGTTATCCCTTGCAAGCAGAATCAGGTGGAATGAAGACTCATCCGAATCAGACCCATGTTTCTTTTCAAGACGGCTTCCCGGCGCAACATATACCTCACAGCCGATGATCGGCTTTATCCCGGCTTTCGTTGCAAGACGGTAAAATTCTACTGCGCCGAAAAGATTCCCGTGGTCTGTTACTGCAACAGCAGGCATTTTAAAGGCATTCGCCTGCTCGATAAGCTCCCTGATCTTTATTGCTCCGTCCAGCAGGCTGTATTCTGAATGCAGGTGGAGCGGGACATAGTCTGAATGCTGAGGCATATAAAAATATTAACCTCAGGAGTATTTATAAGTCAATGCGACAGACACATAAATTCAGGCCGATTTCACATGAAAAAAAGCATATAAAAAGCGTCTATAGGGGTGATTTTTTGTTTATTATTGAACTGTTTATTCCTGAACTTGGCTCCTTTATGACCTTAATCATTTCATCTGTATAGTAAATCTTCTCATATGCAATCCAGCGTCCATCTTTTTTTTCAAAATAGACCAAATCATTGTCAATTAAAGTAGACATCGTTTGCTTGCCTACGCGCCACCTGCCAGCACTGCCATCAGGGGCAATCGGATAAACCTTTTTCCCGTCTGGAGCAGTTATTGGGAAATACATCTTAGGTCTATCTTCACGGCGTGCAGTGTTTCCCCACTTTGCTAATTTCACAATATTGAATTTCCCATCCTTATCTTCTCGTTTGAACGACGATTCCTCAACATCAACGACTTCGTCGAGCCATGTGAACAGAGACGACTTTTGATACACGTGTATGTATTCGTGCTCAGTTACAAAGTATTGGTCTGCTTGCCCGCCGCCTTCCTTCTTCCTCCAGATTAGCGTCCCAACAAAGTTGTCCTCACCGAATATTTCATCCATGAGTTCACGCAAGCGATGCTGTTCATTATTCTCAATGTTCACAAATATGACGCCATCATCATCAAGGAGATCGCGTAATAAACGTATTCTGGGCGTCATCATACAAAGCCATTTGTCGTGACGAGTCAGATCATCTCTGCCTACTTCCTTGCCAAGCCATTCTTTAATGAGTGGGCTATTGACCCTGTCGTTATATACCCATCTCTCATTGCCAGTATTGTAAGGTGGGTCAATACAGATACATTTAATTTTCCCAGCATATTGCGGAAGCAATGCTTTAAGCGCAAGAAGATTATCGCCTTCGATAATCAGATTACCATCACCCTTATCTGCCTGGAAATTCAGCTTTGATATCTCTTCAAGTGAGTGATAAGGGATGGAAAGATGATGATTCCAGATTATGTTCTTACCCTTAAATTGAAGTGTCGGCATATTTATTACCTCATTGTTGCTAATAGTTCATAAGTATGTTTACATTGCATGTCATTCCCGCTTGTCGGGAATCATTCTGAAAAGCAAGAAAGATTGCGGACAAGCCGCAATGACAATAGTATCCGTAATGTACTCTTACTTTTCAACTCCTTGGTAGATATTCATCGTGTTCAAGTATAGCAAACTGTCTACTCATCATTTCAAATATTTCTTCTTAAGCTCATCTTTCTCCACCCTCTTCTCGATGACATCCGGTGACACAAGAAAAGCTTTTGCAACATGCTCGGTGATCAAGTCCCATGCAAAATCCCAGTTCTTTTCCATGGAAATCCCTCTGTCTCTGATTTTCCGTGTCCATTCGGACACGGATTTGAGCAACTTCTCTTTTGGAACAAGGACAAGTCCTGCAAATGCATAGCCCTGATATTCAAGCCAGCTATGCTCCTCTTCGGTCATTGAATTGATAAATCCTTTCCAGCCATAAATGGAGTCGAATTTATGGTCTCTGTACAAATGACGGTGCAGCACTATATGCCCGATTTCATGTGCCAATGTGAACCGGTAGCGGGTGATACGGTCTGTATGCACATATTCGTCAACATAGATATTTTTCAGGTCGCTGGAGGTAAACCCCTCTACCTCAAACTCTCTTTGAAGCCCTAAAACAGGCACGATATTAATCCTGAATTCAAATTCTACGATTTCCTCGATAGGTATCGGGATATTTCCAGAGGAATGATACTTATGAAGAAATTCATCTGCCTTTTTGCGCAAATCCTCATAACTGTAGATGGGTATATCAGTCATTGATTTACGCTTTCTTAATCAGTTCAACCAGTTTTTCAAGCTTCTTTTCAGAAATCTTCTGACCGCGCAAGGTCCTGAACAGGATCGGCAGACTTGCAACGACTGCCTCATCCTTCATCAATTCATCAGGAATACGGCCTGCTTCAATCCTGGCAAGATCAAAGAACCGATACCAGTCGTCGGAGCCCTTTTTGATCTGTAAATACCGTGCGTACTCCTCCAACTTGTCGCTCCCCTGCGGCGGAGGCATAAGCCCACGCTCAAGCCTGCTGACGTTTCCCGGGTCCAGTTTGTTATCGGCACAGAACTGGCGTAGGGTTTTTCTGAGATCTATACGTTTTTGCTTAAAAAACTCTCCGAATGTCAACTTAGGCATCATTATTCCCACCTCCCTCACTTGGTGTTGTATTAATACTACAACGTTCCATATGTTGTTGTCAAGATACAACAGCGTTGTTTGTTGTTCTTGATATTCTTTATTTTTTGAACGAGTGACAAGTGTTTCTTTGCAGGTGTTAGAAACGTTTTTATTTTCTGTCGGTCACTTTCCACAACATTTCACTATCCTCGCCCTATCCTCACTCGCTTTATCTCCCTTGTAATAAATCTCAATGAACTCGATCCTGTCCTCTTCTTCGTGATAAGCATATATGATCCTTATCCCCGACTGCACGCCTTTCCCTTTCAGTGTCTTGCAGGCAAACTTCCTGGCCTTATATATTTTCGGTGAATGGATACCGAGTTCGGGTATTTGAAGGATCGCCCGGCTATCGACATTCTGTTTGTGAAATGCATTCATCGCGACCTTGATGAAAATCTGCAAATCCTCTTCAAGTGAAGTGAACCGTCTGACGAGTTTCTTTAGGTCTTTCTCGAATTCTGGAACATGGGAAATCTTCTTGAACAGCTTCTCGACATATAGACTGTAGAACGGGCCACTCATCCGTTCTCTTCCGCATACGCCCGCACAGAATAGGGTGGCGTGCGGTAAAAGACTGCTTCGTACTCGATAACCTCGCCCTCGCTGGTCGTGATCCAGGGGATATCTCCATGCAAATGCTCGCTGATCTGGCTGGCATTCATGTCCGAGAGCTTGTTCAGTACGTCATCAATCACCTCTATCTCGCTCGCCTTGAACTTGGTGAGATCAGGTTTGTTTCGCGGGAGGTATTTCGTCTGTGGGTAGTTGAAATAGTCGCTCTTTACCTTTTCTATTTCCGCTTTCTTGATCATTTGTTCAACGATCCTGGCAAACTCAATAGGCGTCGGGCCATATTGATTCTTCATATACGTCGCGCCGATAAGTTGCTCTTCATACTTCTCATAGAAGTTGAAATCTATGAAATAGAGAAGTTTATAGATGACTGTTTCGCCGATGTTCGGCTTCGAACCAACTTTGTTAAGGATGTACAGCATCACTTCCTTGAATTTCTGAAGATTCTTTTGCGGTACGCTAATCCGCATCCGCGGCTTAGGTTCCTTTTCTTCTTTTCCTTCATGTAAGCGAACTTCCGGCTCTTTTCCGGGATTAAGCAGATCATCTACCGGCACATGGAATATCTGCGAAAACCTGAGAAGTTCATCAGTAGCGACCTTCCGTGATCCGTTCTCTATTTGAGATATGGCCGGACGGGGCAGTTTCATTTTCCGCGCAAGCACATCCTGACTCATTCCGGTCTTTTCCCTCAATTTATTGATCCGAAGTCCTATTTTTTCATAAATGTTCATTGGATCCCTCCCTGTATGACGTTATATTAACACAGGTATGATTATCTGTCAATAAATTGTTAGATATTATTACAATAACAGATTTTTTGAAGAAATAAGAAAAGATTCGGAATTTTGACAGGTTTTTTCTTTCACAGGTATAATTCAATACAGTTATGAGAATAAAACGTATCATCATTTTTACAGTTATTGCAGTTGTTCTTGGAATCTCTGCCGGCGCCTACCTTGCGCTAAGCATGGGGATACCATCCATTGAGGAGATGAAGGACTATAAACCATCGGCAGGCACCAAGATATATGCCGACGATAATGTTTTCATCGGCGAACTCAAGGCAGAGAAAGGCATATTTGTCCCGATAAATAAAATTCCTGAACACATGATCAATGCTGTTATTGCGGTTGAAGATTCACGGTTCTGGAGGCACAAAGGCATAGATTATCTTGCTATTGGAAGGGCGATTGTAAAAGATATCCTGCATGTGGGACTCAAGGAGGGAGGCAGCACCATAACCCAGCAGCTTGCCAAGGTCATGTTTCTTACCCCTGAGAAAACGTTCAGAAGAAAGATCAGGGAGGCAGCGCTTGCAATAAAGATAGAAAAAAATCTTACCAAGTATGAAATCCTTGAACTGTATCTGAACAAGATCTATTTCGGCCATGGTTCCTACGGAGTTGAAATGGCTTCAAGGACATATTTTGGAAAATCAGTAAAAGATATCACTCTTTCAGAATCTGCCATGATAGCAGGTCTCATTAAGGCTCCGACATCATATTCACCATTCAATGACCTCACAAGAGCCAAAGAAAGGCAGCAGATTGTGCTTTTCCGGATGGAAGAAGAAGGCCTTATCAAAAGGTCTGAGAAAGATAATGCGCTGAGACAGCCACTTCTTCTCTCAAATGTAAGAAAAGGCCTGGAGGCCAACAACTATTTCATAGATTATATAAGAAAATATCTTGAGGAAAAATATGGTCTGGAGACCATATACAAAGGCGATCTTAAAGTATATACAACTCTGGATAGGGGGGCACAATCTCTCGCAGCCAGGGCAGTTCAGAATGGGCTGAGAGAACTTGACAAGAGAAGAGGATGGCGTGGGCCTTTAGATCATAAAAAGGACATTGACATCGAAAAAGAGATGAAGACAAAAGAACTGGCACACGTTGTTGCAACAAGCCCCGGAGATATATCTTCGGGGCTTGTTATCAAGGTCGGCAGCAGGGAAGCCTTGATAAAAACGAGGGGAATTATCGGAAAGTTGTCTATCGAAGATGCCAGATGGGCATCAAAAACTATTGAACCCAAAAAAGGCACGACAAAGGTTTTAAAAGATTTTACATTAACCCGGATACTTTCCCCCGGTGACGTTGTTAAGGTGAGCATTAAAAATATACGCGGCAGTATTGTTCAACTCTCTCTTGAACAGGAGCCCGCTGTTGAAGGGGCATTGGTAGCCATAGAACAGGATACGGGATTCATAAGGGCGCTTATCGGGGGTTATGATTTTGTAAAAAGTGACTTTAACAGGGCTGTATACGCCAAACGCCAGCCGGGTTCTGCATTTAAACCGGTTATCTACGCATCTGCCTTGGATCATGGTTACACTCCGGCAAGCATTATACTTGACGAACCGGTTACATATCCCGGCGGACTGAAAGGAGATTGGTCCCCTGCAAACTATGACCATAAATTTTATGGCCCTACAACTCTCAGGGAGGCTTTGACATATTCAAGAAATGTAGTGACAGTAAAACTGGTTGATGCAGTCGGCATAAACAATGTGCTGGATTTTGCACGGAATATAGGCATTCAGGGAGACATGCCGAGAGACCTTACGCTTGCACTCGGTTCATTGAGCGTTTCCCCTCTTGAAATCGCCCTCTGTTACGGAGTATTTGCGAATCATGGCATGAAGGTCAAACCTATTGCAATTAAGTATGTCGAAGACTCAAAGGGCAGGGTACTCGAGAGCAACGAACCAGAGGCAGAAGAGGTTATCGCTCCACAGACTGCTTTCCTTATTACATCAATGATGGAAGACGTTGTGAAACATGGAACCGGATGGAGGGCAAAAGAACTCGGCAGAGCTGTTGCAGGAAAGACAGGCACTACAAATGAATATAGAGATGCCTGGTTTGTAGGATATACACCAGATATTACCACTGCTGTTTGGGTAGGATTTGATGATACGCGACCACTCGGTTCTCAGGAGACGGGTGCAAGGGCGGCATCTCCTATCTGGGTATCATTCATGAAGAATTTTCTGATCGGTGAACCTGAAGATTTTACTGTCCCGGATGGCATAGTCAGTCATACAATAGACCCGACGACCGGTCTCCTGACAAAAGACGCATCATCAGGTGTAAGGGAATATTTCAAGACAGGCACTGAACCAAAACAATTTACCGCATCTCCTCCTGTTCGCAAGACAAGGGAAAAAGATTTAAACCTTAATTTTGATTAACAGGCAAATGCTCCTGCTCTTGAAAGAAAGTTTAAGTTGCGAAAAAAAAATAATAATAATTTCAGCTGTAATCTATTGACTTTTCAAAAGAGCTTATGTAATATAACTACGATTTTAATCCCCGGAAGGAGGTAGTTATGGAAGAAGTCCTGTTAATCGATGCCATCGTTAACCCTAATGTGATACCCCACAATGTAACCCATGCTTTTCTTGTTTCAGGAATTTTAATTGTCTCTGCTCTTGCTATTAGAGGTTCTCTGAGTTTAGTGCCCAAAGGCCTCCAGAATTTCCTGGAAATGTTAGTTGAGGGAATACTGAAATTAGTTGAGGAGAATTTGCATCACTGGGGCAAAACAATGTTCCCTTTTATCTGTACAATATTTCTCTTTATACTCCTCTGTAACATTATGGGTCTGATACCCGGATTTACTGCTGCAACATCCAATGTAAACACAAACGCTGCTATGGCAGTGCCCGTCTTTTTGACAACCCATTATCTTGGGATTAAGGTCCATGGCATTGGTTACCTCAAGCATTTTCTCGGGCCTATCCGTTCCATAGCCGCACTCCCTCTCATGATAATGATTTTCATCACAGAGTTCATCGGTCACCTTGCAAGGCCTTTAACCCTTACAGTCCGGTTATTCGGCAATATGACAGGAAAACATATAATTCTTCTCGTTCTTGCAATTATCTCTCCATGGGTTCTTCCGACTGCAATTCTGGCTCTTGGAGTATTAGTTAGCGTTGTTCAGGCATTGGTCTTTACACTTTTAAGCACATTGTATTTTGCTGGTGCTCTCGAAGAAGCACATTAATTCATTATTAATGAAAGGAGGAAGGAAAAGAATGAAGAAGACTGGTTCAGTAGTTCTTATCGCTCTCACACTGTTAGTGGCATTAGCTCCTGTATGCTTTGCTGAGGAGGCTGCCGCAGCTACCACAGGTAAAAGTTCAAACATCTTTTATTATGCAATGGCTGCGCTCGGATGCGCCGTTGGAATGGGGCTTGCAGCATTGGGGACAGGCGTTGGCATGGGTCACGGTCTCGGCGGCGCTTGCGAAGGTATCGCCCGGAACCCTGGAGTTATGCCTAAAATAATGACAACCCTCATCATCGGTCTTGCGATGATCGAGTCACTCGCAATTTACGCCCTGGTTGTCGTTCTGATCATCATCTTCGTAAACCCGTTCGGCAAGCTCCTTCAGTAAGAACATACAGAATTCAAAAGGGCAGGATATACATATCCTGCCCTTTTTTATTTTTAGCTGCTATTGTTTCTCGCTTAAAGTACACTTACTAACAGGACTATAAATAAGTATATTTTCACCCTTCCCTATTTCCCATCCTCTACGAGTCATTGACCATCAAGGGTAAGGAAATAATAAATCCCCTCTTGTTCGCCTCGGCGAATCCGCCTGAGTGCGGAAGAAGGGTGCAGGGGTGTGTTTCCTCTCTCCCTTCTCCTCTGGTTTGTCATGCCAAAATTACGTGTTGACATTGATTAAAGCAATTGTTAATATCTTGCATCATGGGGTAACAATCAGCAGAGATAATTCAAATAGGACAACAGTCTCCTTCCCTAATAGCCCTTCCCTTGTCCAGTGGATCGAAAAAAAGATACAGATTTGAGTTAGAGAGATTAACAAAAGAATTTAAGGGAGAATTAACGGCGGCTATCGGTTTGGAAATAGCTGACGATTCCATATTAAAACTGTTGAATAAAGGCTTTAATCTGAAAGATGTTGAGAGAACATATTCAGTCCTTGATGGGATGGGCATATTTTCACGAGTCTACATCTTCGTAGGCACACCTTTTGTTAAAGACCCAAAGACAGCAGCATTGGACTCAGTAAAGTATGCTAAAAAGATATGCTTCACAGAGATATCCATGTTAGGCGCATATCCGATGAAAAAGTCCGAGGGTTACCGATTATGGGAAAAAAGGGAGTGGTTGCCTCTGAAGAAAAGCGATTTTGATGGAATTATAAGATTAGCACAAGAAATAGAGTCGGATATAAATTATTCGTCTAAGGGACTTGAGCGTTTCTGGAGAGAGGAGAAGTGAAACTCGCCGTGGCAAGCCGCGAAAAAGAAAAAAAATACGGGTCTATTTGGAGAATGCCCGAAACTTCATTTGCCACGTTGCAAAAGATTTACGTTCAAACCTTTCGGACTTCTTTTACAACAGAACCGTTATCTCCATTGTCTTTAAGACAATAATTTGTTTATGATTTATTTATGAATGCTCGTTATTATATCGATCCGGAAACAGGGTTGCCTCATATCTACAGGCATAATGTATTTGAGAACGAAGTGGAAGATGTTTTATTAGAACCTGGAGAAGACCGTCTTGGCAAAGAAGGTTCACGAATAGCTATGGGTCAGACAAATGCAGGACGTTATCTTAGGGTCATTTATGTTCCAGACCCAGAGCCGAGAAGTGTTTTTGTCATAACTGCATTTGAGTTGACCGGCAAACCATTAACAGCATATAAACGCAGGAGGCGAAAGAAGAAATGAAAAAAAGTAGATTTCCAAAAGGGTGGGACGAAAAAAGGGTAAAGAAAGTTCTTGCCCATTATGAAAAACAAACGGAAGAAGAAGCCTTGGCCGAGGATGAAGCGGCATATGAAGATAAAACTCAGGCCATAATAGAAATCCCGGTTCAATTAGTCTCTACTGTTAGGGAGCTTATTGCAAAACATCAAGTACGCCATTTGAAGACAACGGCAGGCAACAGAGGTTAGACGGTTTCTCTACTGAAAATAGCAGAACAAAAAACACACCACTTAATCCCCTCTTGATAGAGGGGACACACAGATTCCATAATCTTCAGTAGTAATAGAGTGAGGAGATATTTAATAAAAACGATGACATGAACAAAAAGTAGGTTTCTATTTTCCGAAAAGATTCTTCGTGATGAGATGGCGGATAAGGTAGGAGATGACGTCTTTGTGCCAGTCAAAATCTGCTTTCTGAATTAACGGCAATACACCGTCCCTTTTTGCAAGGTCCATAAGGAAATCAATCTGCCTGTCAGACAGTTTAGAATATATCCTTCTGAGCATGGCGCCTGCCCTTAATTCAGGCTCTAACCTTTTCCTCCATGAGTGTTCATACTCATAAAATGCATTTTCGCTGTAATCTTTATATCTGATTGCTTTTATAATCGACTGTACTGCGATCTCCGAACACAGCATTCCAAAATAAATCCCGCCTCCTGTTGTAGTTTTAACCTGACCTGCTGCTTCGCCGACTATGACAAGCCTTTCAGCATAGCTTTTCTGAATTCTCCTGACCGGGATAGGACTGCATTTGACATCATTGACATCTGATCTCATTCGCTCGGCAATAAAAGGATGGCGGATGAACCTTTTTAAGAAGTCTGCCGGATTTTTTTTCACAATAAGCCCTATTTTCGCTGATGCACCATTTGTCGGAACGACCCACGCAAAAGATCCTGGCGCAATTTTCTCTCCGAAATAGACCTCAACATCCCTGATATCTTCCATCTTTACATCTTTCTGAATACCAAATAAAAAATTAGCAGGCTTTCTGAACATCTTATGCAGGGAATGCAGTTCAAAACCAGTTGCAATTACTCCCACCTTTGAACTGAAAACCTGTTCCCCTTCTTCTGTCTTTACTTTTATATTAAAAGCTCTATCAGTAATATTAATCTCTTCTGCTTTTGCATGGAGATGGGTTATCGCACCTTCTTTAACAGCCATTTTGTTGATCTGCTGGTCAAAGAGACTTCTGTTGACGATATAAGCTAATGGTTTTGCAGACTGGTATCTAAGGTAGTGACCTGAAGGAGCAATTGCCCTTATTGAATTTACCTGTCTCAGGATAATTTCATCCGGCAGTTCAAATTTCTTAAGGCATTCGACGCTTATAATGCCCGTACAATTCACATCCTTGCCGATTACAGGATTTTTTTCAAAAATACCCACATCCAGACCTTCTTTTGCCAGCAAATACGCTGTATAACTGCCAATCGGTCCGGCTCCAACTACTATAACGTCGTGCATTTTACTGCTCATTTATATATCAGCCTCTTAAAACCATTATTAAATTCGGTTATAATTTTCACAAATCTGCACCTTTTTTTCAACTAAAAACAAACAATCTCAATAACATGTATTAAGCGGATCGTCTTGATTTAAATATTCATAACCTAAAAGTCTGCAGCTGCAATATAACTATTCCAAAGTTTTATATGATAAAATATAACATAAAAGAAGATCGGAGGATATAAATACCAGCACTTTACGGTAATCTCTCAGGGCTCAAGTCCAGTTACATCAGCTCTCTTGAAAGGATATACAGGAGAAAGGTACATCGTGAATTAGCAACCCATGAGCTTGCACGATTCCTCACAGAAATCTCCTTTGAAATAAACCGGCAGATAGGAATTCTTGTCAACAGAGCAGGTAATATTACCCATGTAATTATCGGTGATGCAAAGGGACTATTTATACCTGAACTCCAGGATTATCCTTTAGGCAGAAAAGCATTAAGGGGCCTCAGACTTGTGCACACCCACCTGACCGAGGAATCCCTTACTCAGGATGACCTGACAGACCTTTCCCTTCTAAGACTTGATCTTATTGCTGCAATAGGTGTAAAAAACGGTCTTCCCGGCAATATCTTTGTTGCCTATTTGATGCCAACTGGTGAAAAGCCATTTGAGATTTTGCATCATCAGAACTTCTATGCCTTTGAATTAGACTTCCCGCCTTTCATCCGTTCTCTTGAGGATGAAATGGAACGGCACAGGGTTTTTAGTCCGGACGACAAAAGAGAACGGGCAATACTGGTTAGTGTTTCAAAAAGACCGCGATATGAACAGGAAGACTCTGTTGAGGAATTAAAAGAGCTTGCCCGGTCAAGTGATATTCTCGTACTTGATACTGTTATTCAAAGGCCCAAAGAGATAAATCCGAGGTATCTCATGGGTGAAGGCAAAATGAAAGAACTCGTTATTAATGGACTGAACAAAGGCGCAACGCTTCTTGTATTCGATCAGGAATTAAGCCCATCGCAGGTAAAAGCAACAGGAGAACTTACAGAACTTAAGGCAATTGACCGTTCTCAGCTTATCCTTGATATCTTTGCACAGCGTGCCCACAGCAGAGACGGAAAAGTTCAGGTTGAGCTCGCACAGCTAAAATACAGGCTTCCGAGATTAACAGGCAAAGGCACTGCAATGTCCCGACTTATGGGCGGCATTGGCGGAAGAGGACCTGGTGAAATGAAGCTTGAGATAGACAGAAGGCGAGTCCGGGACAGGATATCCCTCCTCGAAAAAGAACTCAAATCTCTCAGCGCAGCAAGAATACAAAGAAAACAGAGAAGGGTTGAAACGGGAATACCTATTGTATCTATAATCGGATATACGAACGCAGGAAAATCAACACTCCTGAATTCACTCACGAAAAGCTATGTTTTTGTTGAGGACAAATTATTTGCAACGCTGGATACCGCAAGCAGGCGATTGCGTTTCCCGCGTGAGCGGGATGTTATCGTTACAGACACTGTCGGCTTCATAAGAGACCTTCCAAAGGATCTCCTGACGGCATTCAAGGCAACGCTCGAAGAACTCGAGGATGCAGATTTATTGCTGCATCTCATTGATGCTTCAAACTCACGCTTTGAGCAACACATCGGGTCTGTAGAAAACATCCTCCGTGAACTTCACCTCAATGAAAAGCCCCGTATTATTGTCTTTAA
This sequence comes from Nitrospira sp., assembly GCA_016873615.1. Lineage (GTDB taxonomy): Bacteria > Nitrospirota > Thermodesulfovibrionia > Thermodesulfovibrionales > SM23-35 > VGWX01. The sequence continues at coordinate 42,477 of VGWX01000004.1, forward strand.
CAAAATCGATAAAATAAGCGCCGAAGAGGCAAATAACCTTGCCCTGCGTTATAATGGTGTCACAATCTCTGCACTCGACCCAACGACATTTATTCCTCTTCTCAGATCAATAGAAGAGAATATCTGGCCCATGAAACTGGCAGAGGCAAAGGTATAATATATTTATATTTATTATATTGTTGTCATTCCAGCTTGTCTGGTCTCCTCGGCGACTCGCCCGAGGCGAGAATCTTTTCTAAGAAGGATTCTCGCCCCGGCGAGTCGCTCCCGCACTCAGGCGGGTTCGCTGAGGAGAAGAAGTGACTGGACAAGCCAGAATGACAGAATATAATTGTTTTAGATTACAGTAAATTTATATCAAATAACATAAGGAGCATGACACTAAATGGAATTCACTCCGAAATGGATAGCATGGGAGATAACAAGGAGATGCAATCTGCGGTGCGTTCACTGCCGTTCTTCCTCTGAGCTTGAAGCAAAGGCTCACCCTGATTTTCCTGCTGAAGAAGCTTTCAGAATATTAGATGACATCAGCGGTTACGCAAAACCTGTTATCGTCCTCTCAGGAGGCGAACCTCTGCTGAGAAAAGATGTTTTTGAAATTGCTCAATACGGCACAGACAAAGGCTTAAGGATGTGTCTTGCAACAAACGGAACTCTCGTAACTGAAGAAATATGCGAAAAGATCAAGGATTCCGGAATCAGGATTGTCTCTCTCAGCCTCGATGGTTCTGAAGAAGCCGTACACGATAACTTCAGGAGTCAGAAAGGCGCATTTGCCGGAACGATTCATGCTGCAAATCTTTTTAAGCAATACGGCATCGAGTTTATCATCAATTCATCCTTTACAAAAAGGAACCAGGAAGAAATTCCAGGGGTATATAACCTTGCCAGAGAACTCGGAGCGACCGCCTGGTATTTGTTCATGATAGTTCCTACAGGCAGGGGTGAAGAGATCATGAATGAACTTATTTCAAAAGAGGATTATGAAAAAATCCTTGAGTGGCATTATCAGATGGAAAAAGATGAAAAAGATCTGCTTGTGAGACCGACCTGTGCGCCGCATTACTACAGGATTGTACTGCAAAAATCAAAAGAGGAAGGTTCAGGGTTTGAGAGAAGGACGCTTAAGTTTTCCACAGGCGGTTCAAAAGGATGTATTGCAGGTCAACTTATAGCGCTGATTGACGTCGACGGAAATGTGTTGCCCTGCAGTTACTTTCCAAAGCCTGCCGGCAATATCAGGAAACAATCATTTCAGGATATATGGGAAAAATCAGAACTTTTCAGGGAACTCCGCGATTTCAGAAAATATAAGGGGAAATGCGGTTCGTGCGAATACATACATGTCTGTGGAGGATGCCGCGCAAGGGCATATGCCATCCATGGCGATTATCTCGCTGAAGAGCCGTTTTGCGGATATAAACCACACAGATTATCACTGAAAGAAAAACACAGATAATCACTGATAAAAACAAGATGACCAAAGAAAAAGATATAGATTATATTTATAAAGATCTTACTTACAAAATCATAGGAGCTATTTATGATGTCCATAAAGAATTAGGGAGTGTGCATAAAGAGATTATTTATCATAAAGCTATTTCTATAGAATTATCTAATAGAGGAATACCATTTATGGAAGAAAAACCTATTGATGTTAAATATAAAGGGAAGAAGATAGGGACATATAAGCCGGATTTTATTATTGATGATAAAGTTATTTTAGAAGTTAAAGTAGCACCTGTTATTACTAAAGCTATGACTGATCAGGTTTTCTATTATGTTAAAGGCACGAAATATAAACTTGTATTACTGGCTAACTTTGGAACAAGTAAGGTTGGGATAAAAAGACTTATATACACAGATACCGCGGATGAACACTGATTAGACATGGATCTCTACAGATATCTGTGATCATCTGAATATACATCTGTGATCTTCTGCGGTAAAGGAGGGGTTTATGAATGATACTTTTTTGAGAGCATGCCGTGGTGAAGAAGTGGAATATACTCCAGTATGGCTTATGCGACAGGCAGGGAGATACCTACCTGAATATCAGGCTGTGCGGTCTAATGTTGATTTCCTGACTCTTTGTAAAAACCCGAAGCTTGCTGCAGACGTTACGCTTCAGCCTGTTGATATTCTCGGGGTTGATGCTGCCATCCTCTTTTCAGATATCCTCATCCCTGTTGAAGCAATGGGCATGCGCCTTGAATTTTCCGAGAAAGAGGGGCCGGTCCTCAGTGAGCCGGTAAGAAGCAAATCCGCTGTTGAAAAGTTGACCATTCCGGATGTTGAAGAAGATATGCCTTTTGTCTTTGATACGATAAGAATCTTGATAAAAGAGCTCGAAAATAAAGTGCCTTTAATAGGGTTTGCCGGAGCTCCTTTTACATTAGCTACGTATATGATCGAGGGAGGAACATCAAAGAATTTTTTACATACAAAAAAGTTGATGTTCCAGTATAACCAGGTATTCCATTATCTTATGGAAAAGCTGACTGACTCTGTAATTTCATATCTTTCCGCCCAGATAAAGGCAGGCGCCCAGGCAATACAGATATTTGATACCTGGGCCGGCATCCTTGCTCCTTTAGACTATAAGAAGTTTGCATTCCCTTATGTCAGGAAGGCAATTTCCGAGCTGAAAAAAGAAGGCGTGCCGATAATCTATTTTGCAAATAATTGTGCGGGGATTCTCGGTGAACTAAAAAAAGTAGGGGATGATGTTTTGGGGATCGACTGGAGGATCGACATTTCTGATGCAATCAAAAAACTCGGCAAAAAAATTGTTGTACAGGGCAATCTGGATCCCTGTGCGCTCTTCCTTCCAAAGGAAAAACTTGAAGAAAGGGTAAAAGAGATACTATGGAAAGGAGAGGCTGCAAAGGGGCATATCTTTAATTTGGGCCACGGCATCCTGCCCCAGACGCCTCCGGAAAATGTTGCAGCTATGGTCGAAGCTGTCCACACCTATGGAAGAAAAAAGTAAGATTTCCTGATATGACATTAGGCATTATACTTCTCAATCTCGGCGGCCCGGATTCGCTGCAGGCAGTGAGACCATTCCTGTATAACCTTTTCTCGGACAGACAGATTATCCGTCTTGGCCCTTCGTTTATGCAGAAACCGCTGGCATGGCTCATTTCAACAATACGTTCAAAAAAGACAGAACAATACTATAAACTCATCGGCGGGAAATCACCGATCCTCGATATAACAAAAACTCAGGCAAAAGCGCTCGAAGAAGCGCTAAATGAGAATTTCCCCCCACCCTCCCCTCCCCCTCAAGGGGGGAGGGTTAGGGAGGGGGTGGCAGAAATCAATTTTAAGGTCTTTATAGGCATGCGTTACTGGAGTCCCTTCATAGAGGATATTATTCCTGAGATATACGGCAAGGGGATAAGGAAAGTTATAGCCCTGAGTCTTTATCCGCAATACTCTGTTGCAACATCAGGCTCATCAATCTCAAAACTGAAAGAAGTTCTATCCGATTATCAAATGGAAACTGTTTATATATCATCATGGCATGCTCATCCATTGTATATAGAAGCGCTTGTGGATGTGATCAAAAAAGGGATTGAATCCTTTGCTGTAAACGCAGAACGCAGAACAGAGAACGCAGAACCTGAAGTTCATGTCCTCTTCAGCGCCCATAGTCTGCCGCAGAAAATAATAGATGAAGGTGATCCATACGCAGACCAGACCATAGAAACGATTGAAGAGATCACGAAAAGAATTCCCCTGAAATGGCATTTAAGTTATCAGTCCAAAAGTGGTCCGGTTCAATGGCTTGAACCATCTACAGAAGATAAAATTAAAGAACTCGCAGGTGAAGGCGTTAAAAATCTTCTCGTTGTCCCGATAAGCTTTATCTCAGACCATATCGAAACCCTGTACGAAATAGATATTCTCTATAAGAAGTTGGCTGAAAGCCTTGGTATAAATCTTAAAAGGGCAGATTCTTTGAATACTCACCCCACATTTATAAAAGCATTAAAAGAGATCGTGATAAGTGAATTAAAAAAAACGGGCAGCAAATCTTGATTTTGACAAATACCTTGTGTTAAATATTAGGACTTTTCTTAAAATCTTCATCTGCTTCAGATAGTTGACGGGAGAAATACTGAATGGCTGTCTCGACATTCAAAGGCGGGGTACATCCCGCTGACAAAAAGGAATTATCGGCAGATAGTCCGATAGTAGAATCAAAACCGCCTCAAAGGGTCGTTATCCCATTAAGCCAGCATTTAGGCGCACCCTGCAAACCAATAGTAACCATCAATCAGGAAGTAAAAAAAGGTGAGATGATAGGCGAACCAACAGGATTTGTATCAGCTCCCGTACACTCCTCTGTCTCCGGCAGGATAATTGCGATTGGAGAATTTGCGAATGCAATGGGAAGATTGGTTACATCAGTTGTCATAGAAAATGACTGCAGGGAAGAATGGACTATCCTCAAAGACAATCCTGACTATATGCAGCTTTCATCAGATGAGATCAAGGAGAAGATAAAGAATGCCGGCATCGTCGGAATGGGTGGCGCTGCATTCCCAACCATTGTAAAACTCTCTCCCCCTAAAGAAAAAACGGTTGATACGGTAATCCTGAACGGTTGTGAATGCGAACCATATCTGACCGGAGATTACCGGCTCATGATTGAAAAACCGAAAGAGATTATTGAAGGGTTGAAAATTCTCATGAAGGTACTGGGAGTAAACAGGGGCTTTGTAGGGCTTGAAGACAACAAGCCACTTGCCATAAAAGCCTTGAAAGAAGCTGCTGAAGGACAAGGGAATATTGATGTATGTGCACTTCATACGAAGTATCCTCAGGGCGCAGAAAAGATGCTTATTAAATCATTGACCAACAGAGAAGTCCCACCAAGAGCGCTTCCCATGGATGTAAAGGTTGTTGTCCAGAATGTCGGCACCTCTTTTGCAATCTTTGAGGCTGTAAGATATGGCAAACCTTTAGTTGACAGGGTTGTGGCAGTAACCGGTGAAGGCGTCAACAAACCCGGGAATATACTGGCAAGAATCGGGACAATGATATCTAATCTTATTGAGGAATGCGGAGAGATTAAGGAAGAAAGCGCAAAGGTTATTTCAGGCGGACCCATGATGGGTTTTGCCGTTTCTTCACTGGACATACCTGTAACCAAAGGCACATCAGGCATAGTTGTATTAAGAGAAGGAGACTTTTTTCATGCTTTTGATTTCGGGCCGTGCATACGCTGCGGCAGATGTATCGATGCATGTCCGATGGGACTTATGCCCTCAATGCTCAGCATCTATGCTGAAAAGGGATTCTATGAAGGCGCAAAGGAATACAATCTCTTCGACTGTTTTGAATGTGGCTCCTGTGCATTCGTATGTCCTTCCAAAAGACCGATAGTCCAGCTTGTACGTCTCGCAAAATCACAGGTAAAACCATAAGGACAGTCAAACGTGAACAGTGAACAGTTTATTAAGGTTCTCAGAATTTTAATAAGAAAATCCCTCCTGACCTCCCTTTACCAAAGGGAGGGAATGTCCCCTCTTGAGAGGGATGCAGGGGTGTGTATCCCCTCTTTAGCAAAGAGGGGTAAGGGGAGATTTTCTGATAAATATCTATTCTATTTTGAGAATAATAATAACTTTTCACTTTTAACTTTTCACTTGGAGTGGCCATGGAGGTAACAAAAAGGCCTCTTATCATATCAGTAAGCCCCCACATAAAGAGCGATGAAACAACAGGCAGAATCATGTGGAGTGTTTCTGCTGCGCTCCTGCCTGCTGCAATCATGGGGTCTTATTTTTTTGGAGCCGGAGCAGTTATAGCGGTCGCCCTTTGTATCATATCCGCCGTACTCTCAGAATATATATATCAGAAGGCGCTGAACAAAAAGATTACTGTCAATGACGGCAGCGCTTTTCTTACAGGACTACTGCTCGGCTTGAATTTACCGTCGTCTGTACCATTTTATATTCCAATCATAGGTTCATTTGTAGCAATAGTCATTACCAAACAATTATTCGGCGGTCTTGGCTACAATATCTTTAATCCTGCATTAATCGGACGGGCCTTCCTGCTTATTTCCTTTCCAAAACTCATGACCATATGGAGTGAACCGGCATCAGCCTTTCTGCTTTTTGATGCTAAAACCACTGCAACGCCCCTTGGCATCCTGAAAGAAGAAGGCTATGCAAAATTAATAGAGGTCTTTGGAGACCAGATGAGCCTTTACACACAACTCCTGATTGGTCAGAGGGCAGGCTCTATCGGTGAGACATCATCCGTTGCCCTGCTTCTCGGCGCAGCATTTCTCTTTTATAAAAGATACATCACATGGCATATCCCTCTGTCATTTCTTGGAACAGCAGCATTGATAGCATGGATATTCGGGGGCAAAGACGCTTTATTTGCCGGAGATCCTTTACTGCACCTCCTGAGCGGCGGCATGATACTCGGCGCTTTCTTTATGGCAACCGATTATGTAACAAGCCCTTCGGTAAAGAATGGACAGATACTCTTCGGCATCGGCTGCGGTTTTCTCACTATGCTCATAAGGCTTAAAGGAGGGTATCCGGAAGGCGTCATGTTCGCCATTCTCATCATGAACTGTTTTGCTCCTCTCATTGACAGAGGTTTTAAGTCAAAGGTATTCGGCGCTCAGAAGACGCCAAAAGGAGATAAAAGTTGACCGCAAAGGACATATTCAAGATAACTCTTAACCTTGTTGTCATCTATCTCATAGGAGGTCTTATCCTTGCAGTGGTTTATGCAAAAACCTCACCGATCATGTATAAAAACGCAGTTCATGAAAAAGAAACCGCATTAAAGGAGCTTATGCCGGATGCTGATAAAATCGAAATATTGGGCGACTGGTCCATACATGATAAACCTTCAGAATATTTTATTGCAAAAAAAAACAATGCCATTATCGGGTATATAATACAATCCCATGGCAAGGGATATTCAAGTTATATCAACACGCTCATTGCAGTTGATAAGGATTTCAAAGTGCAGAGGATAAATATTCTCGGACATGCTGAAACACCGGGACTGGGAGACGAGGTTGAGACAGAAAGCTTCAAAAACCAGTTTATCGGTAAGGATATGGAACATCTTAAGGCAGTTAAAACCGAATCAACTGAAAATATACAGGCAATATCAGGGGCAACGATTTCCAGCAGGGCAGTTACTGAAGACGCTGTAAGGAATGGCGTCGATTTCCTTATAAAGACATTAAAAGACAAAGGAACAGATCATGGAACAGACAGGCGCAATTAATTATATTGACCTCATAAAAAACGGCATTTTCAAAGAAAACACAATATTCAAGCTCGCGCTCAGTCTCTGTCCTTCTATCGCAGTTACCAATAACCTGAGAAACGGCGTTTTAATGGGCATCGCAGTGCTTTTTGTACAGGTAATGGTTAATATTACAGTCTCTCCAATGAGAAAATTCATTCATCCAAGGATACGGCTGCCGATCTTCATGCTTATCATCTCCGGATGGGTAACGGTCACTGATATGACAATGGCAGCATTTGCACCTGATGCATACAAACAGATGGGTCTGTACATTCAGTTGATCGTTGCCTTTGCATCAATCCTTGCAAGGGCCGAGATGTTTGCAAGTAAAAATAAGATCATGCCTTCTCTGTTTGACGGAATCGGCATGGGGCTCGGGTTTCTGTTTGCGCTCTCCATAATAAGCCTTTTCAGGGAACTGCTCGGCAAGGGATCACTCTGGGGTTACCAGATTATCCATGCAAAACCCCTTCTTATCCTGGTCCTGCCGGCCGGCGGTTTTTTTGCTGTAGGGTTATTGATGGGCTTCTTTAACTGGATGAGCATGAGAGGTGAAAAAAATGGCCATGTATAGGACGGATATAGCATTTTCGCTCATTCTCGATCGTTCCGACCTCCGAGGGAAATTCTTTCTTCGAAAGAATTTAAATCCGCTCAAATACTATATCCATCCTACCTTAAAAAGGAACAGGGGATAATATGGAATTCGCGAAACTCTTTGAAATCATTATTGCAGCATCATTGATCAATAACTTTGTTTTCACCAGGTTCCTTGGTCTCTGTATATTCTTCGGGGTATCACGAAAGATGGAGACTGCCGTTGGAATGAGCATAACGTTCACATCAGTAATGATGATAAGTTCTGCATTGAGCTGGCTTGTTTTTAATTATATAATGTTACCGCTTGATATCACCTTTCTGAAGATTATTATTTTCATCGGTATCGTGGCAGGTTTTGTTCAGGCGTCGGATACAGTGATGCGGAAGGTTTCACCGGGTCTTTACTATAAACTCGGCATCTATCTCGCCCTCATATCTACAAACTGTATCATACTCGCTGTACCCTTGATTAACGCAGGAGAACGTTACAGCTTCATCGAGAGTCTTGTGTTTGCCCTCGGGTCAGGCATCGGATTTGCGATCGCATTAATAATCATGGCAAGCATCCGGGAGAAACTCGAACTCGCTGATGTCCCTAAACCATTCAGAGGCACACCCATCGCATTTATCGTTACCGGCTTGATTGCGCTTGCATTTACAGGGTTTTCCGGACTGATAAAATTATGATGTGGTAAAATAATATTTATTAACAGTCTCATAATAATGACAAGATTAACTGTAAAATCCCTCCTACCCTCCCTTTACCAAAGGGAGGAATATTCCCCTCTTTGGCAAAGAGGGGGAAGGGGAGATTTTATAATAAATGACCCTTCAAATTTTAGATGATTAATTAAAATGTTTGAAATTCATAATCTCATAAATGATATCTTCGGCTTTCTCCAGATAACCGATATCTACCAATTTTTAATCCCTCAGGTCGGAGTTGGAGGAGGAGTTGAAGCAAAAGAATACGTTGAATTACTCCCATTGATAAAATCCACTTTAATCTTTCTTGCCGGGGTTGGTACAGTATTCGGCCTTGGACTTGCCCTCACTGCAAAAAGGTTCACTGTTCAGATAGACCCGCGGGTTGATAAAGTGCTGGACGTGCTTGCACACGCACATTGAGGCGCATGCGGGTTCGCAGGTTGCGAACAGTATGCAGAGGCAGTCGTTACAAAACCTGAGGTTGCTCCGAATTTGTGCATCCCTGCAGGAATGCAGGGTGCGGAGGCAGTTGCCTTTATTACGGGCAAGAAGGCTGAAGCAAGAGAACCCGTTTTTTCAAGGATCATGTGCAAAGGCGGATCAAGTAAATCTCTCAGGAAATTCTTGTATGAAGGGGTTCAGGATTGCAGGGCTGTCATTCTTGCAGGAGGAGGGGATAATGCCTGCAGATATGGCTGTTTAGGCTATGGAACCTGTTCAAGAGTCTGCCCTTTTGATGCCATATCGATGTCTGACGACCGCCTGCCCATTGTTGACATCAAAAAATGCACAGGATGCAGAAAATGTGAAGCAGCCTGCCCTGTTAAGGTCATTGAGGTTCTCCCTGCATCTTGTCAGGTACTGGTAACATGTCACTCAAAAGACAAGGCTGCTGATACCAGAAAGAACTGTCAGACCGGCTGTATTGCGTGCGGGATCTGCGTAAAGGTCTGTCCTTTTGATGCGCCTTCTGTTGAAAATAATCTTTCGAAAATAGCCTTGCATAAGTGTACCGTATGCGGACTTTGTGTCAAAAAATGCCCCACAAATGCCGTCTCTGATTTTATTCCGCAAAGACCAAAGGCTTTTATCTTAGACCATTGTAACGGCTGCGAGATATGTGCTAATGTATGCCCTGTTGATGCGCCTGCTGGAGTTCCGGACAAAAAACATATTATCGATCAATCAAAATGTACAGGCTGCGGCATATGCACGGCAAAATGCCCTGTTCAGGCAATTGCCGGCACTTTCAATGCATTAGCAGTGTTTGCTGCAGCAGAAAAGGATAAAACAAAAGCTGCGTGAAAAACCCTCCGGCAGAGACCGCAGGGTGTACCAATTATAATTTCTATTATTCTTTTTTTCTATAAGGCCTGTGTATTTACACAGGCCTTTTTTATTGCGCTCAAAATCCCGTGGGACTGCGTTGTGTTGAATAAGACCTCTCCTCTTTGATATCATTAAAAAGAGGCAAAATCCCATTTTAAATATATGTTATGGATAAAATATTAATCAATTTTCTCAGGGCCAGTCCGATAATTTCCAGGTATAATTTATCCGAGCAGGAAATCATTGATCTTGCCGACTACCTCAGAAAAAATTGCATTTCATCAAAAGTTGAGGAAGTAGTCAGGATGGTCGAAGAAATAATCAGCATAGATCCAACCCTGGACTGGAAGGAGATACTCGAAGCCGCTGCAAAAAAGATTGTTCTTTTTCTTGATGCAGCTGCAGCTTCAATCCGGATCTTCGATCCGGAGACAGGCAAGCTGGTTGCCTTTGGATCCCATCAGTATTCAGAAACCGGAAGGGCCAAGAGCATACCTGTTGAAAAGTCTGTAGCCGGAAAGGTTATAAGCAGCGGCAGAAGTTATCTTGTTCCGAATATTCTGTTAGAGCCTGATTACACCAACAAGGATGTTGTTAAAGATCAGGGACTTAACTCTCTGATGGCAGTGCCGGTAATCATACCGGGTTTTCTTAAGAATGAGGCTGTCATTCAGGGGTCTCTGCAGATATATTACAAAGAGATAAATAAGGAATTTGATACCCTTGAGGTTGCAAACGCCGAGTTGCTGGCCAGAAGGATCAGCTATGTACTTGCAAAAAAGCGCATCCTCGACCTTCAGAAACTTAATTTTCAGAAAGAAAAGATCGTTGAAAAGATTTTTGTAAAACTCAGTCATCGTGAAGGCATCAAGATGAAGGACGTCTTCAGTATGATGATCCCTGAACTGATTAATATAATCCAGGTGCAGAGTTGTACATTATTCTCAATTGAACCTGACAGAAAACATGTTCTCATTGAGCTTGAATACCCCGCAGGCCAGGAAAGCCATGAAATAAGCTGCATGTTCACCATTAAGGATCATCCGTATTTTGATGCGCTGATAAACAATACTGAAAAGCGCGGAGATTATCAATATGAGAAAATAAATCCGTCCTACATCCTGATCAAAGACCCGTTGAACAGCAGACTCTCAAATAACGAGCTGAAAAGATATTCAGCAAAATACAATGTTAACTCCGTCCTGTTGATTCCGCTCAAGGCAGTGGATGAAATAAACTATTTCCTTGTCTTTTATGCAAAAGACAGACGTCAGGAATTCACTGACCACGAGATCGAGCTATTGAGCTTTTTCGGGAAAGAGATAATGAAGGCATTGAGGATTGAGAAACTTGATGACGTCCTGCATGATTTCAAAAACCCCGGGATTGCCATTGCAGGCTTTGCTAAAAGGGCAAAAAAGCTTCTTGAAACCGAGGATATCAACAGTGTCAAGAATAAGATAGGCGAGTATCTTGATATCGTTATGCAGGAGACAATCAGGCTGCAGGAAATGTCTATCTACCAGAACATCGAAGGCCGTGAAAGGGTTTTGGACCTTACAGCGGTTCTTAAAAACCGTTTCAGGATCAACGAAGAAGCTGTTAAAGAGCAGAAGAGAATGGGAATCAAATTAACCGCGGGAAGCCTGGAACCGGGGTTGATGATATACTGCTCTCCTTTTGGTTTTGAACGTGTTCTGGACAATCTGCTCGATAATGCTTCAAAGGCAATACCTGAAGCAGGAGGGGAGTTGTCCATAAAGAGTTACAGAAGCGGAGATATGGGATGTTTTGAAATTCATAATTCAGGCAAAATTCCCGAAGAAAATATTGAACAGATCAGGAGAGGAGAAGTCAAAGGCCGCGGCCTGAATATAATCTATCGTTTCATTCAGGCTATACACGGCAATCTGGAGGTTTCCACAGATATTGATTCAACAACCTTCAGGGTAATGATCCCTCTGCATAAATAGCTGTTCATGCCAGGAAATACACCCGAAATCATTTCAAAAAACATAATCGGCAAAGGTAAATTTCTCAGATTCGTCCTCACGACCTATATTGATTCCTCAGGAAAAAAACGGAAGTGGGAATATTTTGAACGAATCAACTGTAACGGTATTGTTGCAATAGTTCCGGTTACAGATAACAATGAATTCATTCTGATAAGGCAGTACAGACCTCCGGTAAACAGTTACGTCATTGAATTTCCTGCGGGTCTCAATGATAAGGGAGGCACGTTGGAGGAAGCTGCAAAAAGAGAACTTCTCGAAGAGACCGGTTATTCCGCAAAGGATATGATTTTTCTCACTGAGGGACCCATGTCATCAGGCGCTTCAGGAGAGATTCTCACCGTGTATCTTGCAAAGGGTCTTGAGTTTCGGGGCATTGCGCAGAGGGATGAGACTGAGGATATTGAGGCGCTGAAAATCCCGATTGACAGGCTTGAAACTGAGTTGTCCGGACTGAAATCAGAAGGCAACCATATTGACCTGAAGATATTCGGCCTTGCAGAGCTGGCAAAGAAATTCCTGTAATGTACAGCTTTTATTCAACGATTATCTTATAAAATCTCCTCTTGCCTACTCTGATAATATGCTCGCCAAGTTGCAGGCTGGTATCCGGATCAGTGACTGTAACGTCGTTTACCTTCACCCCACCCTGCTTTATCAGCCTGATTGCTTCACTGGTGCTCTTAGCAAGACCGGTCTCTTTCATTACCTGGGGCAGCCAATTGTTCTTCTCTGAAATTGCATCCATTCCAATGTTAATATTTCTTACAGGTATATCATCCGGGAGATCCTTTTTCTGAATAAGTCGATTAAACTCCTCTCTCGCCCTGATAGCCGCATCCTTCCCCCAATAACGCTCAACGATCTCAAGCGCAAGGGTTTCCTTGACATTCAGGTCATTGAAAGAGCCATCCAGCATCTGCTTTTTCAGGAACTCAAGCTCTTCCAGAGATATATGGCTTAATAACTCATAGTAACGGATTATTAATGCAGTCGGTATCCTCATGATTTTGGGGAATATACCGGTTGCCTCCCCTGTAGTGCTTTCTATCTCAAAAGCAGGTTCAGTGATACCGATGTAGTTTCCGAGACTTTTGCTCATTTTTTTTACACCGTCGAGACCTTCGAGCAATGGCATTAGTATAAGACTCTGAGGTTGCTGACCGTATTCCTTCTGGAGCTCCCTGCCGACAATAAGATTAAATTTCTGGTCTGTGCCGCCAAGCTCCACATCAGCACGAAGCGCGACAGAATCATACCCCTGTACTAATGGATACATGAACTCATGAATAGCAATAGGACTCTGATTGATCCATCTCTGCTTGAAATCCTCTCTTTCAAACATCCTCGCAACGGTATATTTGCTCGCAAGCAGAATCATGTCTTCTGCCCTCATAGGACTCATCCATTCCGAGTTGAAGACAACCCTGGTTCTTTTCGCATCGAGGATTTTGTATATCTGCTCTCTGTAGGTTTTTGCATTTTCGAGAACTGCCTCCCTTGTAAGAGGTTTTCTCATCTCGCTCTTTCCGCTTGGATCGCCGATCATGCCCGTAAAGTCGCCTATGAGGAAGATAATCTCATGACCGATTTCCTGGAACTGCCGCATCTTTTCAAGCAATACTGTATGGCCTAAATGGATATCTGGTGCAGTTGGGTCAAACCCTGCCTTAATTCTCAGGGGCCTCTTTTCTGAATACGATTTCTCAAGTTTCCTGATGAGTTCACTCTCAACAATTACCTCGACGGCACCCCTCTTTATTATTTCAAGTTGTTTGTCAGGTTTAAGCATAAGATGTATAATAAACCTTAAAAAAGACTTACGTCAATTGCAGCCGTTTTTTATGAACATTTTCATTAAAATTTGATAACTGCTATTATATTTTATAAAATGTTAAATGCGGTTATGAGGAGGAAAGAGATGAAGCGTTCTATTGTATTAATAGGCTTTTTATTGCTATTGATTAACTGTGCTCCGTTCAGCATAAGCTATGACTTCGATACAGAAGCCAATTTTGCCGGTCTTAGAACATACGACTGGTTGCCCGTACCTGAGAAAGCACAGGGGATAGCGAAAACAAACGAATTGACCACAAAGCATATCAAACTTGCTGTGAACAGGGAATTAAAATCAAAAGGGCTGGAACTGAGATCTGAAAACCCTGATATGCTGATTGCCCTGCACGGAGGAAAAGAAAAGAAAGTGGATGTGCAGGAATGGGGATATGCATACGGGGACCGTGATAACCGGTATTGGGGTTACCATCCAAGACCATGGGGTCCTGAGCCTGCGGGGAGAGACCATTTCGAATACAGGCGCGGTATGGACACATATGAATATGAGGTAGGAACGCTCATTGTCGATTTTGTTGATGCTAAAACAAAATCATTGATCTGGAGGGGCACAGCAACCGGTGTAGTAGACCCTGATATAGGATCGGAGAAAATCAACGAGATTGTTAAGAAATTACTCGAAAATTTTCCGCCTCTGAAAAAGAAATGATTTCAGCCGGCAATCGAAAATATCAATGGTAGTCCATTTTGAGATACCCGCAGATGATATCGAAAGGGCAAAATTGTTTTACACAAAACTTTTTGGCTGGGAAATCAATGCGTTAGATGGCAGATCGAACTATCTGCTTATTCGCAGCACGGACAGGACATCATTAAGCGGAGGTCTGCTGAAACGATTTAATCCAAAACAGACAACCATACTATATTTTGACGTCTCATCCGTTGATGAATATACTGCAAAAGTCAGAGACCTTGGAGGCAGGATCGTAGCGGCAAAAAAATCTGTGCCTGAAACAGGTTATTTCGCAATATGTCTCGATACGGAAAACAACACCTTCGGTATCTGGGAAGAAAACCCGAATGCAATATAACAGGCCCCTTTACTCTGGAACCATGTTTACAACGAACTCCTCAATACACAAAGATAATCAAATTTCAGGACTTTGGAGTCATTACCCGCAAACTGAATAATTTAAAAAGTGATTTTTTGTTATAGCGTCTCACCCATTCTTAAGGATAAGATTTTTTGGCGGTCCCAACGGGATTCGAACCCGTGTTTTAGCCTTGAGAGAGCTAATAGGCAGAACCGACAAGTGCTTGAAAATACTAATAATATCCTTATAGATCCAATTGTTAACTGCCCTTCCCTTTTCTATATGTTTCTATATGTTTATATCGTTTTTGATATGTTTACTTCACGTTTTCTTCACGGTATGGAGAAATTTGGAACGGAGATTGCCCTCTGCAAATAAGAAGAATAAGCTTCGCAATATTTTCCAACAATATTTTAGATTTATACTCTCACATACCGTAGAAACATAGTTGTTTGAGCCAGCCCAAAAATGAGGGATATGAGTATTTTGCTTGTCAAATACTTGAGGATTTTCAGATAATAATGGCTTTATGGATTTTTTATTGAAACTCAATGACTAAAGAACAATATATCCAACAGGAACAGGGAAAGCTTGAAAGAGCTTTTTGTCCGAAGCTGCTTATTCTGGGAGCTCTGGCTATTTTAGGTCTCGGAATTTTTGATTATTTCGCCTCGCCTCAGAATCTTTCACGATTTCTTTTTTACCGCTCTATCGCTGCATTTGGATATCTTGTTCTTTATTTGATCAATCAGCGTACTCGGGGCAAGCATGTCAAAACAATGTTTTTCTTATTGACGGTTATTGTCTCAGGAATGCTTGCAGTCATGGCGTTTCAGACAGGAGGGGACAGTTCGGTATACCTTGACGGCGTTATCGTTGTATTTGTATTCCTCTTTGGTTTTGTTCCAATGCAAATGAAAATGACTTCATTCCTTGCAGGAGTTATATATATAACGTACTATTTTCCGGTATTGCTTTTCGACCGATCAATAAACTTCGACGCATTCATGGCAGACAATATTTTAATGGCCGTGATTGTAATCAGTGGTCTTGTCTGGAGATATTACAATGCCAGGCTTCTTGTTAGTAAGCTTGGGTTAGAATTTGACTTGTTGCAAAAAAACAATGAAACTCATCAAGCCTGGGGGGAGAGCATAGAGAAATTTCATGCGATAGCAAATAATGCAACCGATGCAATCGTATTGATGGATGATCAGGGCAGGATATTCTACTGGAATCCAGCAGCAGAAAAGATGTTTGGCTATAGCAGCATGGAAGCCATGGGAAGGGAACTGCACATACTGATTGCCCCAAAAGAATATCACGAGTCATACAGGTGCGGGTTTGAAGAATTCAAATATTCTGGACAGGGTATTGCTATAGGAAATACCCTCGAGTTTTTTGCGCTTCACAAGGACGGCACAAGGTTTCCTATCGAGGTTTCCACATCAGCCCTTAAAATCAAAGATAAATGGCATGCTGCCGGAATAATCCGTGATATTACCGACCGGAAGAAAGCTGACGAGGCCCTGAGGGATAGCGAAGAAAAATACCGTTCGCTGGTGAATAACGTCAACATAGGGATTTACAGGAATACCGGGGACGCGAGTGGAAGATTCCTTCAGGCGAATCCGGCAATTGCCAAGATGTTTGGATACGACACGGTTGAAGATTTCATGAAAATACATACTGCTGACCTTTACCAGGATGCAGAAGAGAGACAAAAATTCGTAGATAAGATAGAAAAATATGGTCTTGTAACGAATGAAGAATTAAAACTGAAGAAGAAAGACGGGACCCTCATTTCCGGATCTGTAACCGCAAAAGTCCAACATGCTGAAGACGGCAGCATTGCATGGATTGATGGTGTTATTGAGGATATCACCGAAAGAAAGAAGGCATTAGAAGAACTGAGGCAATCAGAAGAAAAGTTCCGGGATCTTGTTGAAAACCTCAATGATGTTGTTTATTCGGTTGACAGGAATGGTTTTATAACCTATATCAGCCCGAATATTACTAATATCCTTGGCATGTCGGCTTCTGAATTGACTGGCGTTCATTTTACGAAGATTTTATATGAAGATGATAGAGAAAAGATTACGGAAAGATTCCGCCAGCTGATAACA
>VGWX01000005.1 GCA_016873615.1 Nitrospira sp.
ATTGTTTTCCGGTCAAAGCCCAGAGATCGTTTGATCTGCCTTATATTCCGCCCCTGGTGCCACTGATAAAGTACTTCCACTAATTCCTCCACTGTAATTTCCTTTCTTGCCATAAGACCTCCGATTCGTAAAGTCAGACATCTTACAGCAGTTTGTCTCAGAAAAGTGGGGAATTATTCTGGACCCAGGTGGGGAATTAATTTGGTCCTAAATGGGGAATTCTTTTGACCCTAAGTGGGGAATTTCGCTGGCCCTCGACACCATTTAGAAGATTAAAGCATTAGCAGGATATTTTGTCAAGAAAATTCTTTTATAATAGAGTGTTACATTAAATACTTAACCTTATTCTTAAAATGAGGTGATTCTAAAAAGGCAGGGTTAAGGGATTCGAGGGGTCAAGGGGTCAGGACAGATAAAAACTAAAATTTTGTTATCTGTGGCAATTTTCGCTATTGTTTTACCGAATATAGTAACCATAAAGAGTATAAACAAAGTGTCCGACAATAGTGTAGACTTCCATCCCCCATTCTTCAGGCAATGGCCAGTATGGGTCCCCGTCTTTTAGTGCTCTTATTGCAGCATCGTCAAGATTTTTATGACCTGATGTCCTAACAAGCTCAACAGCACCAAGCTTGCCATTTTTCTTTATGGTGAATTTTATGACCAGGTCTCCGTAGATTCCACCAGCAGCTGCGTCCGGTGGGTACATCCAGATGTTTTCGATGCGTTCTTTCAGCCTTTTGTTATATATCAAGAACTTATACTCTGATGTATCGAGAGTAAATGTTTTATCTTTCTTTTCTTCTTTTTCGATATCTCTTTTAGCAAGTTCATTAATAATGCTTTTATCAAATAACTTTTCTCTGAGAGACGGGCCTGCAGTATCCGGATGTGGTATGCTTCCTCTGCCGGTCACGCTGTCCTTTCCCCCGCCAGGAAAGCCTCCCTGAGCGCCGCTGCTCAGCGGCGGCGAAGGCAGATTATTTTTGTTATCACCCTGTAACACCCCCGGTTTACTATGAGAAGCCTCCTTATCGGTCCGGGGCATCATTTTGTCTCTCATTGCAGGTGAAGGTCTTTGCACTTTTGGAACTGCACGGGATGCCGGCGGTTTGATTACAGGACTTTGCGAGAGGAGATCTTTTGGAGAAGCAAGACTTGTGAAAAATTCACGTCCTTTTTTCATATCTTTTTCAGCAGGCAAGGCGAACAATATCACAGAAAGAATGATGGCATGCACTGCAAAGGAATAGACAAAAAATCTCTTTAGATTCAATCTAAAAACTTCCTGAAGAGTTTTATGTAGCTCTTGAGGCTTTCTTTTCTGCTGTCTTTCCTGAGCCAGAGCCTTAAGGAAACCCCCTGTATCTCAGGCCTTCTGTGCAAGGCAACAAGCCTCTCGGCAGATTCGTCGTTTTTTAAAAAATAATTTCTCAATGCATCCATAAGCATCAATCTTTTCTCCCTTTGGTGAGATGATCCTTAACGCTTAAACTCATTGTGTATGGACAGTATCCATTTAAATAAAGCAGGGAATCGAAGAATCGGTAAAAGGGAAAATCTTCCCTAAACCAATTCTCCCATTCCCCCAAATATCAACTTACATTCAAAATCCCGGCGGGAGCGGACAGTGTATCTTTGCACGTTTTACAGAAGAATCACCGTTTACGAAATGCGCAGATATCTTAAAGAAGAATTCACTAACAGAACCTGATAGAGTGCCATCTCTTTTTTCGCCCCAGGGCATGGTCTTTTCATTATTATTGATGGCAATGATCAAATATATATACCCTGGCGTCATCCCTTTTATATCTTCCTCACTCGGCAAAGGCAAACCCTTTGTAGGGCCGAACTGTGTATGAGAATGGAAATCGCCTATTTTCTGTAATTTATTGAACCTCGCGAGAATTGATTCTATCTTCTTGTGATTCTTACGTTTATATTCAACCCCTTTATGCCTTCTGTCTGCTGTCTGGACGCTGAAAGCATGTTCAACAATAAACCGATCCTCAAGTTTATACCCGAGGAGAAAGCCAAAGCATTCCTTCTTATATACCTCTGCCGAGCTGAGAAGAAGATCAATAAAGGCATTCTCCGAGAGGTATACACGCATAGCTTGTTATTCCTAATACATCGGAAGCCTTACCGTAAGTACCGGGCATGGCGCGAATCTTACAACCTGTGATGCAGTGCTTCCGAAAAGTAATCTGTCTATGCCCTTTCGACCGTGGGTAGCAATGATTACAAGGTCTATCTTGTTCTTATTAGCAAACTTTACTATTTCTTCATGAGGCACGCCTGTTGTAACGATGCGCTCGATGCCTTTAATTCCACTCAGTTCCTCCAGGCCAAACCTCTCGAGTTCCTTTTTAGCGCCCGTTTCAATATCCTTGTACATTTCATCCATTGATACATGCGGGACATACCAACCTGATGCCTTTGCTATGTCGTAAATAACATGCAGAATGTAAAGCTTTGATCCGTAACGTTTTGTCATGTCAATAGCATACTTCAGCGCTTCTGATGACCCCTCTGAAAAATCTGTCGGAAAAAGAATACTTTTGATTTCCATTATCCAACCTCCCTTAGGTATTTTGCTGCATTTTCCGGTGATGTGGGAAGGATATAAAATCCTGAACCCCATTCAAACCCACTTGTCCTTATAAGACGCGGCATTATCTCGAGATGCCAGTGAAAATCCTCACCGAGCGTATGCCAGTGATCTCTCCTTGGTATCATATTAGGGGCAGTATGAATGTAATAATTAAAAGGTGGATCACGAAAAATAATCCGTAGCTTTTTCAGTACAGACATCAGGATCAGCCCCATATCTTCAATCTCTTCATATGTAATTTCATTAAAGGCACAACAATGCCTTTTTGGAATAATCCATGATTCAAAAGGAAATTGCGCTGCATAAGGGCAAAAGGCAACAAAGTTTTTTGTTTCAAGGATCACCCTTTCCCCTGCCCTTAATTCTTCACTAATTATATCACAGAATATACACCTTTCTTTATAGGTAAAATACTGTTTTGCATTATCGAGTTCGTCTTTTACTGTTTTCGGGATCATCGGTGTCGCCATGAGAAATGACAGGGGATGAGAAAAAATCTCTCCGGCGTCTACCCCGGAATCTTTGTATATCAGAATATATCTGAATCTTGAATCCTTTTCAAGGTCGGCGATACGTTCCCTGTAGAGCGTTATAACCCTTATCATCTGCTCAATTCCAAGGTCTTCAGGCCTGACAGTATGCTCAGGTGATTCAATAAGGATTTCATTCGCGCCAATGCTGTTCATTTTATCGTAGATCCCAACACCTTTCCGGCCCAAATCACCCTCAATCTGAAATACAGGATTAAGACTTGGCAGTGCCCGCACCCACCATTTGGATGAACGCGGCATTCTGACAGATGTTATCTCAGGAGGGGTCTCATATTCCCGGCCCGGGCAGAGGATGCAATTCCTCTCCTCCTGAGTCTTATATGAGAGCAGGTTATACTCAGAAGGGGCCTTTGATTCTGACATAACCGCAACCCATCTGCCGAGCAGGATGTCTTTTCTGAGTTCATGCATTTGAATTTCTCTTGTATAATATTCTTAGCCCTTCAAGTGTAAGATCAGGTGAAAAATCATGCTTTCTTTTCAGAAATTTTGAGATCAAACCCCCATATCCGCCGGTTATAACAACTTTCAGTTTAATATCAGCTTCTTTTTCGATCTCGTTGAGAATCCGTTCTATAGCGCCTGCTGTACCATAAAATAATCCCGACCGAATGCATCTGACGGTATTGTTGCCCAGGGCCGATATTGGCGGTTTCAAGTGAACCTCAGAAAGTTTTGATGTTCCCTGAGCAAGTGATTCATTCATCAAACAAATTCCCGGCATTATAGCGCCACCGATATAAGTCGCTTTTTTATCAATAATGCTTATAGTTGTAGCTGTACCGAAATCCACAGCTGCAACAGGGCATTTATAATATTCATATGCTGCTGCTGCATTTGCAATTCTGTCTGACCCCAGTTTCTCAGGATTTGGAATATTGAATGTCAGCCCTGTCCTGATCTTGCAACTCACAATGAAAGGTTCTTTACCTGTAAATCCTTTCAGGGCTTTCTGCAAGACCTTTGTATGTCCCGGTACGACAGAGGATATTATAATTCCTTCAGAGTTTTTTTCCATATAATTTTCTTTTATGAATCCATTAACCAGCGCTGAATATTTTGCAGGGGACAGAAGGGGATGGGTATCCATTTTTTGCACAAGAAGGCCTGATTTAGTAAAAAAACCTATATTTATTGTGGAGTTTCCGATGTCTATGGCTATAAGCATCTATCTCAATACTGTTAAGTCCCCTGAATGTATCCTTTTCATCTCACCTGAAGGCAGCATCAGGATAAGCATTCCCTCATCGTCTATAGCCTCAGCAAAACCTTTATAAGTTTCCTGACCGATAACCACTATCACTTCTTTACCGATTGTTGATGTGAGGCGTTGCCATTCAGCAAGGAGAACTTCCCTCTTCATAGCTTTTAGGATCATATACCAATTGTTTATTTCATTCAGAATCTCAGCAACGATTTCTTCCCTTGAAAACAATTTACCGGTCTCTTTTTTTACTGATGTTGCTATTTTTCTCACATCCTCCGGGAATGTATCGATATCTGTATTTACATTTATGCCGATTCCAATGACTGAAAAAAGAATTCCCTTCTGATCTGTTTTCAGTTCTGTTAGAATGCCGCCGATCTTCCTTTCATGGAATATCAAATCGTTCGGCCACTTTATTGAGATGTTCAGCCCTGTAGTCTTTCTCAGGGCATTTGCAGACGCCACTGCAGCCATTATCGTTATAAGCGTTGCATCCCTGGTCTCGATTTGAGGCTGCAGGATAATGCTCATATAAATATTTTCACCCGGGGGAGATACCCATACCCTGCCAAGCCTGCCCCTGCCTTTTTCCTGGGTATCAGCAAGAATAACAGTGCCTTCCGCAACCTGTTCAGCTAAATTCGAAGCAACAGTATTTGTAGATGCCACTTTTTCGTAAAAGAAGATTTCTCTTCCTATGCTGCCTTTGATTTTTGATTTTATATCATCAGTTTTCACTGCTTTCCTTCTGCCAGTATAACCACCTCTATCTTTCCCTTTAACCCTTCTGCAAACTTCTTTGCATCATCCTTTGACCCGACAATAGAACCATAGTGCATAGGCATTGCAATCTTCGGCTTAATATCGAGCGCAGCCTTAACAGCTTCTTCTGCTGTCATAACATAGGTGCCTGATACAGGGAGAAGCGCTATATCTGCCTTGAAATTCTTCATTTCTGGTATATGATCAGTATCCCCTGCAATATAAATCCTCTGACCTCGAACAGTGAAGATATATCCAACCCAATTATTACCCTTTGGGTGGAACTGCTTGTTTGTATTGTAGGAAGGCACAGCCTCGATCTCAATGCCTTCGACAGTAATCTTGTCCCCGGGTTTTACAGTCTTTAACTTTCCAGTTAATTTTTTTGCACAATCCTGAGTTGCAACAATAACTGTATCAGTCCCCTGGAGGATCTTTATGTCTTCAGGCGAGCAATGGTCAAAATGCTCGTGAGTGATCAGGATAATATCCGCTGTGTCTTTATTTTTGATCTTGAACGGGTCAGTATAAATGACCTTTTCCCCCACTATCTTAAAAGTATCATGCCCAAGCCAGTGTATATCCTTTACCATTATCTTGGCCTCCTTTCCTTCTGCAAATGCAGAAACCGGTAAAAATAACAGCATAATTGATAAAAAATAATACGTACCAAGATTTTCTACCTCCTGTCTTTTAAAGGAAGTATATCACATTATTGCCGACATATTACGTCAATCTATTCCTTTATGAATTGAATCTTGAATGGATAGGTATAGGGTTAACTGTTACTTTATATCAGACTTCTAATATATAATTATAGATATTAGCCATGAAAAAGGTCATTATCGCGGAAGATATTCAGGCTATCCTTGAAAAAGAAGACAGTTTTCTGAACAGGTCTGATGTGAGGATATACACCGCAACCACCAATGAGCAGGCGCTTAGCCTGCACAGGACTGAAAGAGCGAATCTCATTATAGCGCAGCTGGACACACCGGTAATGAGCGGCGAAATTCTCACTTCCCTTATACGTGAAGATCATGAATTGCGCAAGGCCTCACTTATTATTATATGCTCCAACACTGAGCCTGATCTTAAACGATGTTTACAGTGCAGGGCGAATGCTTTTGTCACAAGTCCAATAAACAAAGCGATCCTTTTGCAGGAGGCACATCAGCTCCTCCATATTGGTCATAGAAAGTCATGCAGGGTTCCCGTGAGCATCAAGATTGAAGGAAGGTCCTCAGAAATGCCTTTTACAGGATATGCAGAAAATATAAGTGTATCAGGCATGCTGTTACATTCGGACACCCTTCTGGATGAAGGAGATGCTGTAACATGTGCTTTCTACCTTCCCGATTCCACACATATAACCACGAATGCTGAGGTTATCAGAATTCTTGAAAGAGAAACTGAACATGATGCAAACGGTTATGGTATTAAATTCATCGATCTCAGCACTGACTTTAGTTCAGCCTTAGAGGGATTTGTTAAAAAAGAACAACGGTACAAATAGTCGATCCGGTCAGCTGAATTGAGGATTGTTTGAGCTAAACCCAAAAGTGGATTATTGGTATAATAATGGACTCACACCTACAAGAATACTATGGGCAAGGTTATAACAATAGTTAATCAAAAAGGCGGGGTAGGGAAGACAACTACTGCTGTTAATCTTGCCGCTTCTCTTGCACTTGCTGAAAAAGATATCCTGGTAATCGATAATGATCCACAGGGGAATTCTACGTCCGGACTCGGCATATCAAGGGACAGCCTGGGGAAAAGTCTCTATGACGTTTATGCAGGAAGATGTGATATCAAAGATGCCCTTAAAATGACGGCTATGGAACACCTCGAGATATTACCTTCAACCATAGATCTCCTGGGTGTTGAGGTTGAACTGGTGGCGAAAGAAGGCCGGGAACATATACTGTCGACCGCTGTAAATTCAATCAGGGACAGATTCAGATATATCCTTATCGACTGCCCCCCTTCTCTGGGATTGCTTACACTCAATGCCCTTGTTGCTGCCGACTCTGTGATAGTCCCTGTGCAGTGTGAATACTACGCCCTTGAAGGTCTCGGACTGTTAACAAGGACATTGCGCCGCATAAGGGGTTCCTTTAATCCCGGCCTTGATATTGAAGGTATAATTCTCACTATGTTTGACCCAAGAAATAATCTGGCTCAGGAGGTTGCAAATGAAGTCAGAAAACATTTCGGGGATAAGGTGTACGATACTGTAATTCCGAGAAATGTTACACTTGGAGAAGCGCCGAGTTATGGAAAGCCTGCTATATTGTATGATATCCGCTCAAAAGGAGCGCAGAGTTATTTATCCCTTGCAAAGGAGATATTGAATGAAAACGGCATTGGGCAAAGGACTTGAGGCCTTAATACCCGAAAAGGGAGATGAAATTATCTACCTCGATACTGAGCGC
Organism: Nitrospira sp.; assembly: GCA_016873615.1. Classification (GTDB taxonomy): domain Bacteria; phylum Nitrospirota; class Thermodesulfovibrionia; order Thermodesulfovibrionales; family SM23-35; genus VGWX01. Next base: position 7,573 of record VGWX01000005.1, read on the forward strand.
ATCTTTCCGGGAGAGCAGCAGCCGAGAAAGATATTCAGGGATGATTCTCTCAAGGAACTTGCAGCATCGATAAAGGAAAAAGGAGTGCTGCAGCCTGTAATCGTATCCCGTGTCGGAGACGGATCATTCAGGCTTGTTACCGGTGAACGGAGGTGGAGGGCTTCTGCACTCGCAGGTTTGAAAAAAATACCAGCGCTTGTAAAGAATGTTGCTTCCAGGGATTCGCTCGAAATTGCCCTTATAGAAAATATCCAGCGGGAGGATCTTAATCCCATAGAGGCTGCCGAGGCTTTCAACAGGCTGATTACAGAGTTTAACCTCACACAGGAAGATCTTTCCGATAGGGTCGGCAAGGAAAGGGCAACTATTGCGAATTACCTCAGGCTGTTAAAACTGCCTGAAGAGGTCAAATCCTTTCTCTATAACGGCTCTTTAAGCATCGGTCATGCAAAGGCTATACTTGCAATAGAAGGAAAAGGCAACCAGATAGAAGCGGCAAGAAAGATCATCAAAAAAGGTCTCAGCGTCAGGGAGGCTGAATTATTATCAAAAAAGGCATCCTTATCTCCGAAGGCAAAGACAGACAGAGATCCTCAGATTTCTTCTCTGGAAGAAAAGTTGATCAGGGGTCTTGGCACAAAGGTAAGGATTATAAATAAAGGCAAAAAAGGCAAGATAGAAATAGAATATTATTCACTTGAAGAACTTGACAGGCTTTTGGATATTCTGCTCGGATAGAAAGTTCAGACATTGTTCGGAAATTTTTTTAATTTGATAGATTATTGAGATTATCTTCAAGGTTATTTTTACTGAAAATATCTGTTAAACAATCAGTTGAAGGTACACTAAGGTATCAATAAATAAATTTTCTCACAACATCTGAACTTTCTTGATCATATTTGAATCAAAGGAGGATTAAATGCAGGAATCAACAGATATATACGATGTCATAATAATCGGTGGAGGGCCGGCCGGACTTACTGCAGGCCAGTATGCATCAAGGGCAAAATTAAAAACTGTCATACTTGATAAATCAGCTACTGCCGGAGCACTTGCTTATTCAAGCAAGATAGAGAACTACCCAGGGCTTACACATCCTGTTCCGGGCAAAGAACTGCTCGATATTATGAGAAACCAGGCGACAGAGTTTGGCGCTGAATATGTAAAAACTCAGGTTGTAGGCGTGAACCTGTCGGATGAAATAAAAGAAGCGATCACCATGGACAGGGCATACAGCGGAAAGACCATGATCATAGCAACAGGTTCTATGGGCAGGAAGCCGGGCATTAAGGGTGAAGGAGAGTATCTCGGCAGGGGGGTCAGCTATTGCGCTATATGTGACGCAGCTTTTTACAGAGGCCTGCCTGTTTGTGTAATCGGAAATTCAGAAGAGGCTGTAAAAGAGGCAGGCGTTCTGACGAGATTCGCAAGCACAGTTTATCTCATATCCCCTACCGCAAAGCTGCATGTAGAAGATCATCCTGCACTACAGGAGCCGAACCTTAAAGCGCTGTCAGGCTATATAGTCACTTCTATTGAAGGGAGTGATCTGGTTGAAAAGATAAAGATGCTCGATCCGGATAAAAAGGAGATGGAATTGGCATTAGCAGGGGTTTTTGTATATCTCCACGGGAACAAACCTGTAGTAGATTTTCTTTATGGCGCTATCCAAACAGGAGAAGATGGCGGCATCCCTGTAAATAATCTAATGGAAACATCCGTGCCAGGGGTTTTTGCTGCAGGTGATGTGACATGCACTGAGGTTCGGCAGGTTGTTGTAGCAGCATCAAACGGCTGCCTGGCAGCTCTCTCGGCTGAGAAATATATTTATAAAAGGAAAAGGCTGAAATCAGACTGGGCTAAATAAAATTTCCTGTTTCCTATTGATCGGATGTCTTCTGCGGGTTCAAGTTTGTAACTTGAACCTGAATATTTTGCACTTCATAAAACCACTGATTCAACAACAATATCGCTATCAGGATTGGCAGATGACCATACCCAGTCTTTTGTTTTTTTCACATATTGCCTGCGAACAGGGTTTTCAAGGTCAGTTCCTTTGAAATTCTTACTGATGGCATTGTGGTTACATTGTATCAAAATAAGAGATTCAAGTTACAAACTTGAACCCGCAGAAAAGGATCAAGTCGGGGAATGACTGAAAAACTCTTCCGAAGCATTCTTCACGACTTTATCAATATAAACGTTAAACATATATATTTGCTTGACGTATATATAAGTATATAGTATATTGAGATAGTGATTAAATCATTTAAGGATGAAGAAGCAGAAAAAATATATAACCAACAGAAGTCAAAAAAGTTGCCGGTACAAATACAGTCAAGAGCATTAAAAAAACTGATTATCCTTGATAACGCAGTAACCGAGAACGATTTAAGGATACCACCATCCAATCACTTCGAGCATTTGAAAGGCAATAGGAAAGAAGAATGCTCTATAAGGATTAACGATCAATGGCGCATTTGTTTCAGGTTTGCAGAAGGGAATGCGTATGACGTTATGATAGAAGACTATCATACGTAGGAGGGAATTATGATGAGAAAAAGCGACAGGATACCGACGCCGACTGTTGGAGAAATACTGAGGGAAGAGTTTCTTGATCCATTGGGAATCACAGCATATCGTCTTGCCAAAGACATCAAAGTTTCAACAACAACAGTTCTTGAAATCTTAAACAGTAAAAGGAAAATAACAGTAGAAACTGCTTTGCGGCTGGCAAAATATTTCGGGAATTCCGAGCGGTTCTGGCTTAATCTGCAGAATGATATCGATATAAGAAAACAGAGAGAAAATCTGGCAAAAAAGCTTGAAGATATCCAGCCTCTGAAGATTTCAGCATAGGAAAATACAGGGGGCGGCTACACGGTAAGGTCTTGTTTATTGCCCATAAGAACAATATCAACTATCGAAAATAGATTTTCTATTATCAAAATTCTCAAATAGACAAAGTTATTTCTTCTTGCCTGTAAGGGTGAGAAGCTCTGCAGCGTTCTTTGGCGCGTAGCCGGAGGCGTCGTTATTGAAATAGAAAAATACGTCTTTTTTATTTTTCAGACTGGCTTTAATAAACTTTGCATCTTCCTTCAGTGATTCGGTGCTGTAAGACGTTGCGTAGTTCCCTTCTTTTCCATGTCTTCTTATATAAATAAAATCAGCTGTCAGAGGCAGATTGTTAAGGTAATCAGGATGATCTGCCATGCACAATGCGGCATTTTCTTTTTCGAGGAAGGCAAACATCTTTTTATTTATCCAGGTATTATTCCTGAATTCAAAGGCGTTTTTTGTGTTGTACGGTTTCAATGCCTCAAGAAATTCCCTGAAACGTTCCATATCAAAATTAAAATTAGGCGGGAACTGCCAGAGAATGACACCCAATTTTTCCTTTAATACCGATGCCCTTGAAAAGAAGGCTTCAAGCGGCTCTGTGCAGTCCTTAAGCTTTTTGACGTGTGTGACAAATCTGCTCCCTTTCAGGGAAAATACGAAATTATCAGGTGTTAGTAAATACCATTTTGCAAAGGTCTCTCTTTCGGGTAGCCGGTAGAATGTTACATTCAGTTCAACAGACGAAAAGTATCTGCTGTAGTATTCAAGCCAGTGGTTTCTCGAGAGGTCTTCCGGATAAAAAGCTCCCTTCCAATGATCGTAGAGAAAACCGCTGCAGCCTATCCTTAAATCAGACATTACAAAATATTATATCATAATAAGGACTTATAGAGTATATTTATCCCATTTTTATTTTATTTCAACCCAAAAAAGCATTTGGATAAAACCACAGAGTTCACAGAGGCATTTTAAACTTTAAAAAGACTTTTAATTTCAAGCAATTCTCTGTGTCCTCATGTTATTTTTTTAAAGCAATTAAGACTTAATCCTGCATAAAACAGTGCACAGAGTAAATTATAAAAACTGATAGTTTCTCTTTTATTATCAACATGATTCTCCGAGTTCTCTGTGGTTAATTGCATTATTCGGTTGTATGCCATGGAGAGGTCGGTAACGGTAGAATTTTAAGCTTACCTGATTACCTTAAGGACTCCTTCAAGCTGTGCGATCTTCTGGATCAGGCCTGACAGCTGGCTTCTGTCTTTTACCTCAAGAATGAATGTGATGTGGGACTTTTTATCTTCTGTTGAATTTACTGTTGCATTGCTTATATTTATATTCACTGATGATATTTGAGCGCTGAGGCTTGCAAGTATCCCCGGTTTATCAACTGCTTCTATCAATAACCGCACCGGCGATGTCGCATCCCCCTCTGATTTCCATTCAACATCCACAAGCCTTGCATTATCAAGGGCGAGTCTGTCGAGGTTCGGACATGTCTTTCGATGTATGGTAACACCCCTTCCTTTTGTCACAAAACCTATCAATGTATCGCCGGGAATGGGGAAGCAGCATTTTGCGGTGTGATAGAGAACGTTATCTACTCCTTTTATAGTTATACCCTTATGGTCTTTTTGAGGTTTAATGACCTTGGGAACAGGGGCCTCTTCAACCGGTTTTTCAGGCAACAACTTATTAGCAATCTGATGGGCTGATACTTTCCCGCGACCAATAGAGGCATAAAGGTCTTCAAGGGACGGGATATTGAAGAATTTCAAAACCTGCTGCATTTCTTCTGATTTCAGGACAGATTGGCTCAGGTCATGCCTTCTCAATTCTCCTTCAAGGAGTTTCAGTCCGAGTTCTATGCTCTGTTTGTATTCTTCTGCCTTTATCCACTGCTTGATCCTGCTTTTTGCACGCTGAGTAACCACAAACTTGAGCCAATCCCTTCTCGGCCCCTGTGTCGGTGAGGTTATTATCTCGACTGTGTCCCCGTTTCTCAGAACAAATTTAAGCGGCACTATCCTGCCGTTTATCTTAGCGCCTACACACCTGTTACCTACCTGAGAATGGATGCTGTATGCAAAATCAACCGGAGTTGACCCGACAGGCATCTCTTTTATCTCTCCTGTTGGGGTAAAGGCATAAATGACTTCAGGAACAACCTCTCCCTTAACAGCTTCAACAAAGTCCTTTGCATCACTCAGTTCTCTCTGAGCCTGTATCAGTTCTCTCAGCCACGAGATGTATCTGTCGCTCTTCTCATCGACTCTGCCTTTTTCCTTGTATCTCCAGTGGGATGCTATCCCATGCTCTGCAATCATACTCATTTCGGTTGTCCTGATCTGGAACTCAACCCTTTCGCCTTTAGGGCCGATAATCGTTGTGTGCAGGGATTGATACATATTTGATTTTGGAACGCCAATATAATCTTTAAACCTTCCGGGCACAGGCGCCCAGAGGGAATGTATAAGGCCGAGAATTGCATAACAGTTAGCCTTTGTGTCTGTAATTATTCTGAGACCAAGGACATCATGGACCTGCTCAAAGGGAATCTCCTGTTTCTGCATCTTCTGATAAATACCATAGTAATGTTTTATCCTCCATGATACTTTACCGGGGATACCTTCTTCTTTGAGTTTGCTGTTTACGATAGCTGTGACCTCTTTCAGATATGCCTCCTGCTCCTCTTTTCTCTTTGCAACCTTTCTGACGAGTTCGTTATAGAGATCCGGCATGATGACCTTGAAGCTCATGTCTTCGAGTTCAGTCCGTAACCATCCGATACCGAGCCTGTTTGCTATTGGCGCATAAATCTCGAGGGTTTCCGATGCAATACTCTGCTGTTTATTTTCAGGAAGGTTTTGCAGGGTATGCATATTATGAAGCCTGTCTGCAAATTTAATGAGTATAACCCTGAGGTCCTCTGCCATTGCAAGGAGCATTTTCCTGAAGTTCTCTGCCTGTACCTCTTCCTTTGTCATGAATTCCATTTTTGAGAGCTTTGTCAGTCCTTCGACAAGGAAGGCGATCTCTTTGCCAAAATGGTCTTTTATATCCTTTACAGTTGTTTCCGTATCTTCAATTGTGTCGTGGAGGAGCCCTGCGGCAATAGTTGCAACATCCATCTTCATATCAGCCAGGATAGATGCAACCGACAAAGGATGTTCAATATAAGGCGCGCCTCCTATTCGTTTCTGAGCTCCATGGGCTTCATTTGAAAAGAGATGGGCTTTCTTCAGGAGTTCAATATCTGCATCCGGATTATAGGAAAGGACTTTCTTTATAAGAAGATCAATGTCTACAATTTCGTTTTCCATAGTCTATTATACAATTTTACTGTCTACTGCCTACTGCCTACTGTATTCACTGACTTGGTCTCAGCGCCTTTACGTTTAACTGGATGGATCTGATCCCTTCCCATTCATTCACTGTTGGGGTGAATACAGCATCAACCCTGTTTGTGACCGCGAGGTTTTCAAAAAAGGAAGCCATGTTAAATCCTATTGCATCAATAGACTGATTGTTTTGTTTAAGCTTCATCTTCAGATGGGTATCTTTGAGTATCCTCGGATAAACGATCTCAAGCCCTTTTGATCCGAGCAGCGGCTCAGGATTACCGAACCCGAAGGGTTCAAGCATTGCAAAATCTTTTGTGAGGTTAAAGTTTATTTCAGAAAAGTCGATATCTGCGTCTATCTCGAGCGCAGGAACGAAGTCCTTCTCAGAAAGGGCTTGATCCGCAATGCTGTTTATACGATCCTCAAAGCAGGAGATGCCCTGGGAATCCAGTTCCAGTCCTGCAGCCTGTTTATGTCCGCCAAAGCCTTTGAGCAATTCCTTGCAATCCGAGAGAGCCCTGTAAAGATCAAAGGAGGGAATGCTTCTTGCAGAACCCCGGGCAATATTACCCTCTATTGATAAAACAAATGCAGGTCGATAGAATTCCTCGGCAATCCTTGAGGCTACAATGCCAACGACACCTTTATGCCACCCTTCTGAGGCCAGCACGATTACAGACCGTATCCCCTGGCTCTTCAGTTTATATAGAGCCTCCTGATAAACCTTTTCCTCTATCTGCTGCCTCTCTGAGTTGAGTTTATTCAGGGATATCGCTATGTCATTTGCCTCATCTTCAAGATCTGTAAGCAGCAGCTTTATGACACTGGTAGCGTCAGAAATTCTTCCTGCTGCATTGATTCTCGGGATTATACTGAAGAGCAGCAGGCCAGTTCTGAGGTCTTTCCCGATAATTCCTGCTGCTCTTTTCAGCGCCTCTATTCCGGGCCTGCCCCCATTTTTTAACAGCTTCAGGCCTTCTCTTACAATGAGCCTGTTTTCTCCTGTCAGCGGCACAACATCAGCCATTGTGCCAAGCGCTGCGAGGTCTAACAAATCGTGAAACGTGAATTGTGAATCATGAACCATGGCTAATGCCTGAGCAACTTTAAAGGCAATGCCTGCGCCTGATAAGTTTGAGAGTTGAGAGTTGAGAGTTGAAAGTTTTGGGTTTATGATTGCGATAGCATCAGGACATACGAATTCCTGATCTATGCTCTTCTCTGAACTTTTAACTTTTAACTTTGAACTATCAACTTTTACCGGTTCATGGTGGTCGGTTATTATTACATCAATGCCGGATTTCCTGCAGAGGGCTGCCGCCTCAAACGAGGTTATGCCGCAATCAACAGTTATTATCAGATTGGCGCCCACTTGTTCTGCATTCTTTACAGATGGCGGGTTGAAACCATAGCCATGCTCCATTCTGTTCGGAATAAAGTAACAGCAGTCTATTCCGAGCATCTTTAAGGCCTTGAGCATTATTGCGGTTGATGAAAGTCCGTCAGCATCATAATCGCCGTGAACAAGTACCCTCTCTCCCCGCTTTGATGCCGCGATTATTCTGTCAACGGCTGTTTTCATGCCTTGTATATCAAATGGGTCAGACAGTTGGGAGATATCAGGGTTAAGGAAGGAACTTATTTCACAGGATGATTTAAGTCCTCTATTGATCAGTATTTGTGCCAGGACAGAGGAAACAGATGCGGATATTGATACATATTGGATATATTCCGGATTAGTCCTGTTAACGAGCCAGCGCTGATGCATAATGTACAGAAGGGTTCAAGGAATCAAGGGGACAAGGGTTCAAGTGTTCAAACAAGGCAAAAGGTTTTTTAATGCTCGAACCCTCGAATCCTGGATCCCTTGAACCCTTATTTTTTGGCAAAGGGTCTTTTCCCGCCCCAAATAAGCACTATCGGGCTTGCAACAAAAATGGAAGAAAATGTTCCGATAACAACACCCATTATAATGGCGAGAGAAAAGTCGTGCAATACTTCACCGCCAAAGAAAAAAAGCGCTATTGATGTGAACAGAACCGTTATCGAGGTGATTATCGTCCTTGATAATACCTCATTAATGCTGGTGTTCATGACTGCCTCGACACTTTCCCTTTGTTTCAGTTTCAGGTTTTCTCTTATTCTGTCAAATATAACCACGGTATCGGTAAGTGAATAACCGGCAATCGTGAGAAGGGCTGTGATGAGGATGAGATTAATCTCCCGCCCCATGATAAAGAATATGCCGAGGACAGCCAGAACATCATGAAATGTCGCAACAGTCGCACCAACACCAAACTTGAACTGAAACCTGAATGCAACATAAATGAGTATGCCGACAACTGCAAATGCAACTGCCCGCGCTGCATCCGCCCGTAGTCTGCCGCCGACCTTTGGCCCGATTTCAGTTATTGAGTCAACAACATATTTATTAACAGTGACTTTCTGGCTGAGTATGCTGGTTATTGTCTCTGAAACCTCGCCGAGTTTATAGTCGGTTTTCTTAACCCTTATCAGTATCTTGTTTTCTGACGGCAGATCCTGGAGGTCAAAGTCCTTTAACCCACCGGCTTCAAGGGCGAGCCGGATGTCATGGAGCGCAACAGGTTTCTCAAACTTGAACTGAATGGCAGTTCCTCCTGCAAAATCAATCCCGAGGTTTGCATGGCCTGTAGCAATCTGTATTACCGCAATAATTCCGATAAGAGAGAGAATACCTGAAACAACAAACGCTATATATCTCTTGCCGAGAAAGTTTATATTTGTTTTTTTAATAAGCTCGATCATTTATAGTTCATTCTCCTATATGCTCAAGTTCTTTAATTCACGTTTTGTGTTGATTATATCAAATATCGACTTTGTACCGATAAGGGCGGTAAACAGATTTATAGCAACACCGAGGCTCAATGTTACAGCAAATCCCTTAATCGGTCCTGTGCCGAACTGGAATAAAACTGTTGCTGTTATCAGCGTTGTAACGTGAGAGTCAAAGATTGTCCAGAAGGCCTTGTTGTACCCTGAATCAACTGCTGCCCGGGGTGTTTTGCCGGCCCTCAGTTCATCACGCATCCTCTCGAACATCAGGACGTTTGAGTCAACAGCCATACCAATTGCAAGGATAATCCCCGCTATGCCGGGCAGAGTTAGCGTTGCATTCAGGGCTGCCATTGCTCCGAGGAGCAATATTATGTTTAACAGCAGGGCAAAATCAGCTATTATGCCTGAAAATCTGTAGTAGAAAATCATGAAGATAACAACAGCTATAGTGCCTAAAATGCCGGCCATCTTGCCGGCCTCTATAGAGTCCCTTCCGAGAGAAGGACCTACTGTCACATTCTGGAGCATTTTCATGGGCGCAGGAAGCGCGCCGGCCTTTAATACGATACTGAGGTCTTTGGCCTCTTCCATTGTAAAGTTTCCGGTTATCTGTGCATTTCCCCCTGCTATCCTCTCCTGTATTACAGGAGCTGAATAAACAGTATTGTCGAGGATTATTGCAAGCCTTTTCTTGACGTTCGCTCCGGTTACCTCCTCAAAAAGTTTTGCGCCTGCTGTATTAAACGATAAGGAGACATATGGTTCACTGAACCTTGTGTCAAGACTTACCTTTGCATCGCTGAGAAGGTCTCCGGTAAGCGCAGCCTGTTTTTTAAGGAGGATCGGCAGTTTTCTCACAGCGCCTGTCTCGATGTTGACCTTTTTTTCGAAGAGTATCTCGGTGTCTTCAGGGATCTTTCCGGCGAACTGGCTTATAAGAAGCTCTTCTTCACCAGGCGCCACTGTTTGCGGAAGCTCGGCAGCCACTTTGACATCATCAGCAACAATTTTAAATTCCAGCTGAGCAGTCTTCCCTATGAGCTCAATAGCGCGTTTTGGGTCTTTGACACCGGGAAGCTGGACGACAATCTCATTTTCACCCTGCCTGTGAATCGTCGGCTCTGAAACCCCGAACTGGTCAATCCTGTTTCGGATAGTTTCAAGCGCCTGATCAGCAGATGTATCTTTTATCCTGCCGGCTTCTTTGTCAGCGATTTTGTATACAAGCTTGGTTCCTGTTTCAACAGCAGCAAGTGTTGGATAGTTATCCTCAACAACCTTTCTTATATCGGTGTTTGATGGGGTTATCGTAATAGCAAGACCACTGACAGTAACATTGGCTGTTAAGTTTTTCTTTGCAATAAGTTCCCTTAACCTTGATGCATATCTCTCGGTTGTTATCTCAACAGCCTTATCACCTTCAACCTCAAATACAAGATGCAAGCCCCCCTGAAGGTCAAGCCCGAGAACAATACCCTTATTCGGCATATTCGTCTTCCACCATTCCGGCATGTATTTAAACAGAGGCGTATTGGGGAGGAAAAAGATGATTGCAAGAATTAAAGTCAGACTGATAAGGATTAATCTCCAGAGAACCTTTTTCTTCATTCAGCTCTTTCCTCCATTCTAATCTTCATCCGAAGATGCCCGCAGCGCTGCCACATAAGGCTTTCCAATCTTTATCCTTACATTTTCACCGACCTTCAAGGTTATAGTATTACTGCCTACAGCTTCAATAACACCATAAATACCGCCTGATGTGATAATCTTATCTCCCTTTTTAAGGTTATCTATCATATTTTTATGGTCCTTGGCCTTTTTCTGCTGCGGCCTTATAAGCAGGAAATAGAAGATAACGAATATAAGGATAAGGGGAAGAAGACTCCCCAGTAAACTCCCTGCGCCTCCCTCACCTGCGCCACCCTGAGGAGCCGGCCCCATCGCATAAGCTATATCTATGAAATTTATAAGCATAGTTCACCTCCAAAAATTTAACTGATAATATACCCTTTTTGGAGTATTTTTATCAACCTGTCTCAAGGTCTTTGCTCTTTGCTTTTCATTTGTCTTAAAATAAAAATTCATATGTCCAGAATATTCTTTTCGGGTATCGGCGGCAGCGGTATGTCGGCAATAGCAGGGTTCATGGCAGACCGCGGGCATGTTATTGCAGGTTCAGACCGCTCATTCGATATGTCTCCTGATAATCCGATATGCAGGATCATGAAGGCCAAAGGTATTACCATCGTCCCGCAGGACAGTTCAGGGATTGATGCATCATATGATTTTGCTGTTTTCAGTACTGCAGTAGAGGATGATCAGCCGGAGGCAATAAAGGCCGGACAACTTGGCATCCCTGTAAAAACACGTCCCGGGTATCTGTCTGAGATAGTACAGGAGTTCAGGACAGTCGCTGTTGCCGGAACGAGCGGAAAATCAACCATGGCAGGCATGCTCGCGTTTCTGATGGATAAATTTGGCCTAAAGCCCAATTTTATAGGCGGCGGCAGGGTGAAACAATTCAGAACCACAAGCAATCCCGGCAATTATCTTTCGGGCAGTTCGGACCTCCTGGTTATAGAAGCATGTGAATCCGATGGTTCGATTGTCTCTTACCACCCTTCTTATTCCATTATTGCCAATCTGAGTCTTGATCATAACCCAGTCGAAAAGACTGCCGGGATGTTCGAGACCCTTGCAAGCAATACAAGGGATTTGCTAGTTATTGGTGGGGACGATACCAATTTGCATAAATGCCGCTTTGACAAGCCGGTACGGTTTTCCATACATACATCATCTGAATACCAGGCTCAGGCTATAGAATATCAGCCGTTTAGCACAAATTTTAAACTTCATGACATAAATTTCAGACTATCGCTTCCAGGGGAATACAATCTCTACAATGCATTATCGTGTATCGCCCTGCTTTCAGAAATGGGGATTCCTCTCAGGGATATTACAGATGTACTTCCTCAATTTTCAGGGATTGAACGGCGTTTTGATGTTTACCTTAACAGCGGGAAAAACCTTGTGATAGATGATTACGCCCATAACCCGCATAAGATAGAATCGCTGATGGAAACCGTAAAGAAAATCTGTCATAGTATCTGTTATATCTTCCAGCCGCATGGGTTTGGGCCTGCACGTTTGATGAAGCAGGGATACATTGAAGCATTCATCAGGAACCTCAGGGAGGAAGACCATCTCATCTTGTTGCCGATATTCTATGCCGGTGGCACAACTCAAAAAGATATTTCGAGCGAAGACATAGCGAAAGAGATTCAGGCAGCAGGAAGATCAGCAGAGGTTTTGCACGAGCGGACATTAATCTTCAGCCGCCTGAAGGAATGGGATAACTATATAGTTTTCGGCGCACGGGATGAAACTCTATCAGACTTTACAAGAGAGATTGCGATGAGGCTGCAATGAAAAAATACTTTCTCCGCAGAGAATCTTCAGGCCTTAAACTCAGTTACGAAAAGGAGCTCAATAAAGAGCAGTATGCGGTAGTTATGCACCGCGATGGTCCCATGCTTGTTCTTGCAGGTGCAGGCACCGGGAAGACGAGGACGGTTACATATCGTGTCGCACGGCTGATAGAGACAGGGATCAGACCTGAAAACATCCTGCTCCTCACCTTTACCAATAAAGCAGCAAAGGAAATGATGAGGAGGGTGGATTTATTGATAGGGAGAAATATCCGGGGACTGATGGGAGGCACATTCCATCATATAGGAAATATGATCTTGCGGCGGCACTGCCTGCTCCTCGGATACAAGCAAGGGTTTTCCATACTTGACCGGGAAGACTCAAAAGACCTGTTTGATATATGCCTTGGAGAGATAAAAAAGAGAGAGAGCGTCCTGCCGAAAGGATCTGTACTGTGCGATATGTATAGCCTGACAAAAAACAAGGAAAGCAGCGTCGAAGAGATCGTTCCTCTCTATTTCCCGCATTTCAACAATGTGATATATGAAATAGAACAGGTAACTACCCTCTATGATAAAAAGAAGCATGCTCTGAATCTGATGGATTTCGATGACCTGCTTACAAACTGGAAAAGTTTACTCCTTGAGCATGAGAATATACGGGAGGACTATTCTGCAAAGTTCATGCAAGTCCTTGTTGATGAATATCAGGATACGAATAAACTGCAGGCAGAGATCGTTGACCTCTTATCAGATACGAACAGAAACTTGATGGTGGTCGGTGACGATGCCCAGTCAATCTATTCTTTCAGGGGAGCAGATTTCGAAAACATCCTGAAATTTCCGGAACGATACCCCAATGTGACCGTCTTCAATTTAACTACGAATTACAGATCCACACCCGAAATCCTCCGTCTCGCAAACAAAAGCATAATTCATAATATCAGACAGTTCCATAAAGAGCTTAATTCTGTAAAAGACCCTGGTAATATGCCTAGTCTTGTACCGCTCAGAGATATATTCCAGCAGGCTGATTTTGTTGCACAGAAAATACTCGATATTAATGCCGATGGGATAACCTTAAATGACATAGCGGTGCTTTACCGTTCACATTACCAGTCAATGGAACTCCAGATGGAACTTCAGCGGAGGGGTATCCCTTTTGAGGTAAGATCCGGTCTGAAGTTTTTTGAACAAGCGCATATCAAGGATATCCTATCATTCCTGAGGGTTGTGATAAACCCGTTCGATGAGCTGAGCTGGAAAAGGATAGTCAAATTGATACCGGGCATCGGCAATATAACTGCGGCAAAACTCTGGGACTCAATCAGCAGATCAGAGAGTCCACTTGATGCCATTGTTGGGATGGGAAGGCTTGTTCCCAAAAAGGCGCTGGACGGTTTTAGCCTCTTCCTTGCCCTTCTGAATATATTGAGAAACAGGGATTACAGCAATTCCCCTCTTCAGCCTTCTGCTGCTATAGACCACATACTCAGGCAAGGCTATGAAGATTATCTCTACAATCATTATCCCAATGCGGAAGAAAGGATACAGGACATAGAGCAGATGACGGGGTTTGCTCTGAAATATACCTCACTTGAAACCTTTGTAAGTGAATTAAGCCTTCAGAGTGTATCAGGCGGAGAGGCCGGGGAAGGGGAGGATGAGAGGGAATGTGTTATACTTTCTACAGTGCATCAGGCAAAAGGGCTTGAGTGGAATACTGTTTTTATTATTGGGCTGAATGACGGCAGGTTTCCTTCAGTCAGGTCATTGAAGACAGAGTATGAGGAAGAGGAGAGAAGACTCTTCTATGTTGCTGTAACAAGGGCAAAGGATGATCTCTGTCTCTGTTATCCGTTTACATCAGAGGAATGGAGCGGTCTTGGTTTCTCAAGACCCTCACGGTTTATCAGGGAATTGCCTGAAGATGTTTACGAAGAGGTTGTTATTAAGGAGATAGATGGAATATATTGAGGCTATTAAAGACGGCTTCAGACTGATAAACAAAAACTGGCAGCTTGTGCTGATACAGGTCGGCATGGTTTTTATGAGCAGTATCGGATTCTTCATTATAGTCGGAATACCGCTTGCAGTAGCATTCATCATATTCGGCATTGACCTTACAGCGTTTACTGACACAAGAGATATCTTCAGGATGCTCAGAGGCCCGTCAGATATCATATCGAAATACCTGGGACTTATACTTATCATTATAGCGAGCTTTATACTGTATATTCTTGTGGTCGCAGTGCTCGGCATCTATCTCTTTGGAGGCTCGATAGGCATCATCGGGAGGTCTATAGAAGACAAAACCCTGAAGTTTAATGTCCGGGTGTTTCTGGACCAGGCAAAAAGGCTTTTCCTACGCCTTCTCGGATTTACATCTGTCATTGGACTTATCTTTCTTGTTGCTGCTTTTTTTTTCGGGCTTTTGGGCGGCGGTATAGCTGCGATCGTATCATTTGCACAGAGCAAGGATTCGACCCTTGCACTTTTCTTCAGCACTTTCTTTGCCCTCATTTTATTAATAATTGCGCTCATGCTCATCTTTGGAATCCTCTCCTTAACACTTTACGGGTTTGGAAGTCTCTTCTTTAAAGGGACCGGCGCATTTAAATCTATAAATGAGGCAGCAAGGTTTCTCGTCAAATATCCGAATGGATTCTGGCTTTATGCTGTAATCTTCATAGTGTATTTACTCGCAAGTTTTCTCCTGATCCTTGTTGGTTATCCTTTTACATTGATGCCGGTTGTGGGAACGATTCTCTCTTTCCCGTATCAATTGATTTCCTACGCCTTTCAGACATATCTCGGGCTGGTGATCATTGCCATTATTCTCAGTTACTACTACTCGAAAGAAATTTTTATTAAGCCTGTTGAGCCGATTGTTGAAAGCCCAATGCCCCAATCCCCTGAGGAAAAAATTGAAGATAAGGATTCGGCAGGCACAATTCAGGGGGAATAAGCAATGAAAATATCTCTGGATATCCTTGCTTAGAGAGCAGATTTATTCAGCAATCTCAACGCCCTCTCGTGAAGTGCCATATTTCCTGATACGAGAAGAGGTGTGGATTTTTTAAGGCCGGTCCCGATTGCATCGATGGGGTTGCCTTTTATATCTGTAAAAACGCCTCCTGCCTCCTTCACCAATAACCAGCCACCGGCAAAGTCAAAGCTTCGCGAAGGTGATGGATTTGCAAAGACACTGATAGCGCCGGATGCGAGATAGGCAAGGTCAAGGGCTGTAGAACCAAGACAACGGGTCTTTCTGGATTCTGAAATTAGCGGAGTGATATGAAGGATGTCTTTATCAGGAGACTGTGCCTCATATGCGACAAGATAAAAGATATCGTCTTTCTGTGTAGTTATCATTTCACCATTCAGAAACGTCCCTTTGCCTTTTTCAGCCCAGAACTCATCACCGTTTATGAGGTTCACAACATAGGCGAGTTCAATATCACCTACTGTATTGCCGTCTGCAACCGCAATTGACGTGCAATAAAAAGGAATCCCTGAGACTGCATTTCTGCTGCCGTCAACAGGATCAACCAATACTGTCTTGCCGCCGCCGCTGATATTTTTGATCCCGGCCTCTTCAGAAACAATGGTCAATGATTCTCCTGAATCCTGAAGCCAGGAGAGGATTATATCCTCTGCCGCTTTATCAATCTGATGTGTCTTATCGCCTGATGCGCCGATCCCGACGGGGATTTTAGACCATTTTTTTACAGAAGGTATTTGCTGCAAAAGTTCTCTGCCGATAGCCCTGAGAATTTCAATATTCATATAGAGGATATTTTACGGAATGAAGGCATGACTGGCAATAGAGAACACAAATGTTATTTTGAGCACAGCAATCTATAAGTGTGCTGCAATATATAAAAAACATATATCAAACTTTCAGGAAGGACAAGTAAGCCACAGAAGGAAACATTCAAATTTCATACAAGATCATATACTAATTATTAAATAGGTTTTAGGTTTATTATTTATCAGTAGCTTTTTGAATGGATTCTCCGGCACTTTCGATATCCTGTCCTACTCCATGAATTGTGTGGCAGCCTGTTAATACTGTTACTAATACGGTCATTAGCAAGACGACATTGTTAATATTTTTGTCATTGCGGCTTGTCCGCAATCCTTCTGGGTTTTGCAGAAAGATTCTCGCCTCGGCGAGTCGCCTGAGGTGACCCGACAAGCGGGAATGACATCCATGTAGCCTTACTTTTGCACTTATTAGTAAATAGATAATGATTAAGACTGCTAAAATTAATTTTTTCATCATATCGCAACTCCTTTACGCTCATTGATTATTAATTGAAATTGTTTTTAGCAAATTTATTTAAAAAGCTTTCAGGAAAAAAAATGATTACATAAGAAAACCCCTCGAAATCAAGAGGGGCTTTCTGGTTTATGTTTACGTCCTACTTATTTACTGCGTCCTTGAAAGCCTTGCCTGCTGAAAACTTCGGAAGTTTTTTTGCGGCAATCTTGATAGTTGCTCCGGTCTGAGGGTTCCTCCCGGTCCTGGCTTTCCTCTTTGAAAGTGAGAATGTGCCGAAACCTACGAGAGCAACCTTGTCTCCCTTTTTGACCGCTTTGGTGATTGCCGCAATAGCTCCGTCAAGCGCCTTGCCAGCACAGGCCTTGGTACAACCCGATGCTTCTGCCATCTTTTCGATCAGATCTGCCTTTGTCATGTCGCTCCCCCTATAAAGATATGTTTGATGAAGATGATTTTACGAAAATAAAATGATCCTGTCAATGTAATTTCTGGGCAGTCTTTAGATTAAAAGTGGGCGAATCTTTATTCTCTTGCTCATAAGACCATAAGTAAGGACATATTCTTTGGCCTTGCTTATATGAACTACTTATTTAAAAAGCATGCTCGAAATCTATTATAGCGCCACTTCAATAATCAATTCCCTTTTGTGGTTTGATGCCCTGCTGGTAGGCGTGTTTTATCTCTTTCATTTCTGTCACGGTATGGGCTCTTTTGATTATTTCAGCATGAGCATTCCTTCCGGTGAGAATCAGGTGCATCAGCAGGGGTTTGATATCTATTAATTCTATGACCTGCGGGAGATCAATGAGTTTTAGTTCAACAGCATTATGTATTTCATCCAGTATCATGACATCAAATTTCCCTGAAAGCATCTTTTCTTTTGCGAGCTTTATTGCATCCTGTGCGTTGCTTCGATGTTTTTCAAATGAATATTTATCACCTTTTATCCCGCAGAAACCCTTCCCTGTTATATGTAATTCGAGATTCGGGTACAGTCTCTTCGTTCCGTCAATTTCTCCGGAATGCATATCCCCTTTCAGAAACTCTATTATGCAAACTTTCATATCGTATCCGATAGCCCTAAGCGCAATACCCAAAGCAGCAGTGGTTTTACCCTTTCCAGGGCCTGTCATTACAACAACAAGTCCGGGCTTTTCTTTTGTTTCAATGAATCTGCGTTTGGATCTTTCCAAAAAAATTACCTCTTAAAGTTTGCCATTTATTACTTTTGTTATATAATATCTATTAAGCATTATATCAAAGTTCATTTTAAAATCCTGTTTTAGCACATAGATTAAAGCAATTTTGTTTTTATGGATACAAGACTGATAAAAGACATTGCACGGAAATATACGCCTGAACAGATCGAAGGCTGTATCACCCAGGAGATAGAGACTGGTCGGAATATATGCCTTGCGGATGCAAACAGCGAGAAGATTGTCAATGAACTCTCAAAGGCAGAAGTAATCAGGGAATTGGCTGATGAAGGGATGACCCTTGCCGATGCTTTGAGAGAACTTGCAAGGCGGATGAGACTTGTTCAGTCAGGCTTTCAGGAAGACAAACAATAAAAAAGGAGGCAGTTATGGCTTACACACCAAAAGATTATGCAAAACTGATAGGCATGGAGGGATTCAGCGAGACATTGTTAAAGAACCATTTCACTCTCTATCAGGGGTATGTTACAAATACGAATAAAGTGCTTGATACCCTGGCCCAGATGCTGAAAGACGACAAGGCCGGCACCCCGGAATTCGCTGAATTGAAAAGGCGTGTTGGGTGGGAATTTAATGGCATGAGGCTTCATGAGTATTATTTTGAGAATCTCGGAGGTAAGGCGCCTCTTGACCAAAACAGCCCCCTGGTCAAAAAACTTGCCGAAGAATTCGGCAGTTATGATGCATGGGAAAAGGACTTTAAGGCAACCGGCGCCATGAGGGGAATCGGCTGGGTTGTTCTTTATCAGGATAGTACCAACAGGAAATTAATGAACTTCTGGATAAACGAACATGATGTCGCCCACCCTGCAGGCTGCAATCCTCTCTTAATCATGGACGTTTTTGAGCATGCCTTTATGCTGGATTACGGACTGAAAAAAGCAGATTATATAGGCGCATTCTTTAAGAATATCGACTGGTCAGCAGTCGGGGCGAGGATGAAATAAATGATATTGCATGAATAGACTCTCCAGGGAAAAATCGCCTTACCTCAGACATGCTGCACATCAGAAAATTGACTGGCATCCATGGTCTGATGAGGCTTTTGAAAAAGCCCGCAAAGAAGATAAACCCGTATTCCTCAGTTCAGGGGCTATCTGGTGCCACTGGTGTCATGTTATGGCAAAGGAATGTTTTGAAAATGAAGGAGTCGCAAAGCTTCTGAATGAGCATTTTGTCAGCATAAAACTTGACAGAGACGAGAGGCCTGACATCGACAGGAGATATCAGCATGCTGTTTCTGCCATGGGGTTTGGTGGCGGATGGCCTCTTAGTGTGTTTTTGACTCCGGATAAAAAACCATTTTTTGGCGGAACATATTTCCCTCCTGAAGAGAGTTTAGAGAGGCCGGGTTTCAAGAAGGTATTGAAGGCTGTTGCCGATTTCTATCTGTCAAAGAGAGAGACGGTTTCTGAATACAGCCGGAAGATAATGGATTCCCTCAGGACAAAACCTGTGACTGAAGAAGGTGAAATAAAAAAATCTTTTAGCGATGAGGCAGTAATGAAGATCCTGACTCAATTTGATACGAGCAATGGCGGGTTTGGAACTTCTCCCAAGTTCCCGGCGCCCGGGGCTACTGAACTCCTGATCAATAAATATCACTTCACACAGATGGAATCTTTAGGTTATGCGGTCAGGAAAACACTCGAATCCATGGCAAAAGGCGGATTCCATGACCAGATCGGAGGGGGATTCCACCGGTACTCAGTCGATGAGGCATGGACTATCCCTCATTTCGAAAAGAT
Organism: Nitrospira sp.; assembly: GCA_016873615.1. Lineage (GTDB taxonomy): Bacteria > Nitrospirota > Thermodesulfovibrionia > Thermodesulfovibrionales > SM23-35 > VGWX01. Next base: position 27,259 of record VGWX01000005.1, read on the forward strand.
GGCTGATGACAATGCCTGGCATCTGAGGAACTATATCGATGCATACGCTGTCCTTGGAGATGGGTATTTCAGGGAGGTGGCAGAAGACACAATTCATTTTTTAAGCAATGTATTGTCTGACCCGGAAGGCGGTTTTTATGCAAGTCAGGATGCAGATGTCACTCCTGATGATGAAGGCGGATATTTCACCTGGACAGACGAGGATTTTAAAAAAGCGCTGAGCATTGAAGAATATAGGGCGTTATCTCTTCATCTCCTGCACAAAAAAAGTTCCATGCACCATGATTTATCGAAAAAGGTATTGTTTATTGCAAATGATCCGGAGAAGATTTCTAAAAAGCTTGGAATGGATCTGCAGAAGGCAACTGAAATAATAGATATTGGAAAGAAAAAATTGCTGCATGAGCGGAATAAAAGAGAAGCGCCGACTGTTGATAAAACAATGTATACATCTTTAAATGGGATGCTGATTTCAGCATATCTGAAGGCTTTCAGGGTTATGAAAGATCCTTTTCTGAAGGAATTTTCATTGAAGAGCCTCAAAAGGATAATGAACAGCCATTTTGTGAAAAATGAACTTTTTCACACACAGGGGATAAAAGCCCTGCTTGATGACTATATTTATTTAGTCGAAGCCTTGATCGCTTCATACGAAGTCACCGGTGAGTCGTCTTATCTTAATGACGCGGAAGACCTCATGAAATTATGCCTTGGGAAATTCTGGGATCAGGAGGCAGGAGGTTTTTTTGATACAGATGAAGAAGTCCTTGGTATAAGACTCAAAGGGATTGAAGACATCCCTCACCCCTCAGCAAACTCTCTGGGCATTATGCTTTTGCTGAAACTCTATTACATAACTCAAAATAAAAAATATCAGGACTATGCAGAAAAAGCTTTAATGTTTTTCTCTATGCTCACGAAGGATATGATTATCCATTCCGGATACTATTTTTGCGCTCTTGATGCATACTTTCAGATGCTTAAACTTACCTTGCAGACAGCGCCCGAAAGTCAGCTTGCTGAAACAGCCTTATCATCCTTCAGGCCATACATGAGCATAGTTTATGGAGATGACAAGGCTTGTGTCATTCCCTGCCTGCAGGATGTATGTTATGATCCTGTTTTCAGTTCTGATGCTATGAAAGATTTTCTATTGCGTCATTAATATCTTTTCTCGTATTTGTCCCCTTCACAGACTTCCCTTACCTGATCCTTTACGAGTTTCCCGTCTTCCCATACCCTTTCCTGAACTTTATGGCACTTTGTCTGTGCATTGTAATCAACCGGGTCTGCACGGTAGAGAGCTCGGCCATCCTCGGTCATATATGCTACAGGCTTACCCGAGGCTGCAGCCTCTTGCGATGCCCTCATCGAGACATCCGTTATGGTTGCTCCGGCTGCTCCGCCGAGTGCAGCGCCGATAACGCCACCCCTCCATGGATTCTTGTGATCAATGAGCGCTCCTGCAATACCACCAACAACTGCGCCTGCCCCGGCTCCCTGGGCATGATATTGAGTGCAGCCTGCAAACAGAGAAAATAGCGATACAATTAACAATAGTGATACGATTTTCTTCATAGGTCTCCTCCTTATAGTTCTATTAATCAGTTGTTTATAATCAGCAATATATACCGTTAATTATATTCATGCATTTTTTGAAAAAAATAGCAACAGGATTTTTAAAAAGCCGCAGGGGTTTGTATGTTATGGTAACATTAATCATATATGGACATGCCCTTTCAGAAGTCAAAAAAAGGTGTAACCTTGAAAATAAAGGTTGAGCCCAGGTCTTCAAGGAAAGGCATATCAGGCGTAGTGGGTAATGCAATCAAGATAAAAGTTAATGCCCCTCCTGTAGGAGGCGCTGCAAATGAAGAACTTATCGAGGTTCTCTCAGAAGAATTCGGGATTAAAAAAACTTCAATAAAAATTCTCAGAGGAATATCTTCAAGAAACAAGGTTGTGGAAATAGAAGGAGTCACCTCAATTTAAAGGATATCAGATTATTCGAAAGGAGAAGCTGTAATGCTTGACGCGAGATTTGTCAGAGAAAATATTGATCTTGTAAAAAAGTCTCTCGGGGACAGAAACTCCACACTGCCCCTTGAAGAGTTTCTGGGGTTTGAAGAACAGAGGCGAATACTCCTTAAGGAAGCGGAAGAACTCAGGAACAAACGTAATGTCGTATCTGAAGAGATAGGAAAGTTAAAAACCCGGAAACAGGATGCCTCAAAGCTTATTGAGGAGATGAAGGGGGTATCAGACAAGATCAGGGAGCTTGATGAAAAAATAAGGATACTCGAAGAAAATACCAATGAATTTCTATTGAATGTCCCTAACATCCCTGATAAAACTGTTCCTGTTGGAAAAGATGAGACAGAAAATGTTGAAGTGAGGAGATGGGGGGAGCCGAGGCAGTTTGATTTTGAGCCATTGAATCACTGGGATATCGTCGAGATCCTGGATATTGTTGAGTTTGAGAGGGCGGCGAAGATTGCAGGGGCAAGGTTTTCCCTGACAAAAGGGTATGGCGCAAAACTCGAAAGGTCTTTAATGAATTTTATGCTCGATCTCAACACCTCAAAAGGATATAAAGAAGTATTCCCTCCAATACTTGTGAACAGGGAGAGTATGAAAGGAACAGGACAACTGCCGAAATTTGAGATGGAGTTATTCAGGATAGCTGATCCTGAGTTTTACCTCATCCCAACAGCAGAAGTTCCTGTAACAAACATCCACAGGAATGAGATCCTGAATGAGAAGGACCTGCCGATTTATTATACGGCGTATACTCCATGCTTCAGGCGGGAGGCCGGATCATACGGCAAAGATGTGCGCGGTCTTATCAGACAGCATCAGTTTAACAAGGTAGAGCTTGTGAAATTTGTAAAACCTGAAGATTCTTTTCAGGAGCTCGAAGCGTTAACAAATAATGCTGAGGATATACTTCAGAAACTGGAGCTTCCTTACAGGGTTGTAGCGCTCTGCACCGGAGATATGGGTTTTTCTGCTGCAAAGACATACGACCTTGAAGTGTGGCTTCCCGGCCAGCAAAGATACAGGGAGATTTCATCCTGCTCGAATTTTACAGATTTCCAGGCGAGAAGGGCTAATATCAGGTTCAAACGTGAAGGAAAGAAAGGCACAGAGTTTGTGCATACATTAAATGGTTCAGGCCTTGCAATCGGACGCACACTCGTGGCTGTCCTTGAAAACTACCAGCAGAAGGATGGAAGTGTGGTAGTGCCTGATGTGCTGAGGCCTTTAATGGGGATAGAGGCAATAAAGTAGAAGTCCTATGACCATACGCAAGCAGACAGAAGAGATTGAGAAGAAGGTCCTTCATCCGAAGGCATGTTTGAGTTCGGAGAGCAGGGGAAGGCTGAGGCCTGAAAGGGAAGGCGAGATCCGCACCTGTTTTCAGAGAGACAGGGACAGGATCATCCATTCAAAATCATTCAGGAGACTGAAGCATAAGACACAGGTTTTTCTTGCGCCCCGTGGAGATCACTACAGGACACGTCTTACTCATGTGCTTGAAGTCTCTCAAATCGCAAGGACAATAGCAAGGGCATTGAGATTGAATGAGGATTTAACAGAAGCCATTGCCCTTGGGCATGATCTCGGACATACTCCATTCGGTCATGCAGGTGAAGATATTTTAAGGGAGATACATCCCGGTGGGTTCGACCACTATAAACAGAGCATCAGGGTTGTCGATTTCCTTGAAAAGGATGGCAAGGGATTGAATCTTACCTATGAAGTCAGGAATGGCATTTTGAAACACTCTAAGGGGAAGGGACTCATAATACCTGAATCAAAGGCAGAGCGGGCAGAAACCCTTGAGGGGCAGGTTGTGCGTGTGTCTGACATCATTGCATATGTAAACCATGATCTTGATGATGCACTGAGGGCCGGTGTTATCAAAGGGACAGATATACCGAAAAGGATCATTAGAGTCCTCGGAAAGACGCATGCGAAAAGGATAAATACAATGGTAAAAGACTTTATATTCCAGTCTCTCGATTCAGATCTTGAAGAACCTGCCATGAGCGATGAAGTATCGGCTGTTACATACCTGCTCAGAGATTTTCTCTATGAACGTGTTTATGAAAGTGAAAAGATAATAGAGGAATTCAGGAAGGCAAAAAAGATTCTGAGAGAATTATATAATTACTACCTTGAACATATGCAGGAAGCCTTTATTGATATGCCAAAAGAAGAAAGAAAAAACCAGGGCACAGAGGCATACAGACATAGGATGGTATGTGATTTTATTGCAGGCATGACAGACAGGTTTGCACTGATGACATATGAGAAACTATTCCTGCCTCAGCAATGGACAGTTCTTTGATTGAAAGATGTCAGGTAGAAATTTTTGCTTATTTTTCATAAATTAAGCAAAATAAGCAATTAAAAATTAAAAAAATTTATCAAATGTATTATAATAGAGCCCGATGACATTTGGCGAGAAACTCAGAAAGCTTATGAAAACGAGGGGCATAAAGGCTATAACGCTGGCTCAAAGGATGGGTGTCAGCTGCGCCTATATAAGTCAGCTGATTACAGGAATAAGAAGGCCTGGCAGGGAAACGCTCTTGAAACTCTCGAAATCATTAGAAGTTCCTCTGGACACTTTGTTAATGCTCGATTCAGATACCTCTGAAAAAATACTTATTTCGAGAAAAGTTCCGGTATTGGATGAAACGAAAATTGATGCATGGGTTGAAAGTATTGATTTGGATTACCCTTCACTTGTTGCAAATTCATTTGAGTATGCTACCACTGATGACCCCAATGCATTCTATATAACACCAAAGGGCTTGTTGTCATGCTGCGGCCTGGAGACGTGTGATCTGTTATTAATAGAACCGAATAAGGAAATGCGCAATGGAGATACGGCCCTGGTCCATTTGCCTGAAGGATTCTCCATCAGAAAAATCGTAATGAAAGACAATATGATGATCCTTATGGATGAAAAACAGGAACCAATAATTTCTGCTAAAGACAATGTTAACGAAGGCTTGAAGTTTTTCAGAATTAGTGTGTGCATCAAAAAACTCTAACTGTCCCTTAAAATTTCTTCCCAAAGGCAATAACTTTTTCAAATCTACGCATAAAAAATATTTTATTGATTATTATATTAAGCAAATGCTAACATGATAACGTCTTATTCCGATAAGCTGTTAAAAAAATGGAAATGAATTTATTACCCCTAAAAACTGATATAAAGCTCCCCCCTTTAATAGTGGCAGAAGCATAACTTCTGTCACTATTCTTTTTAAGATTTAAGAAAGCTGTTATTTGAACTTAGGTCATTTCCCTCAACCCAAAAAATGTAATTGACGGTAGGCATATGTGCAGCAAAAGCACTGTGTTCTCCCCGGCGAATCCGCTGAGGCGGACAGCACCTTTGTGAGCGCTTCAATGATCCGGATAACGTGCACGTTTTCATTCTTAGCGTTTAGATACCATACAAACTCAAATTCTGCGTTCAAGAGGTTTTGATGCATATGTGCCTGCCGTCTTTTTTCCCAAATGCATTTTTCAGGTCAACAGAGAATTCGTTTGCTATAATAACCATGTATGGTCAATGAAAAAGTTCTGCTTTGATGGGTAAATAATATGCCTGCAAATCTTCCGCCTGAATATTTTGAGGCTGAAAAAAGGTTCAAACATGCCTCTGCATCTTCAGAAAAAATCACAGCGCTTGAAGACCTCATATCAACTATCCCAAAACACAAAGGAACAGACAAGCTTAGAGCAGATCTGCGGAGAAAGCTCTCCCAGCTTCGAAAAGATGTCATAAGTAAAAAGAAAGGCGGAAGGGGTGACCTCTATGTAGTACAGAAAGAAGGCGCCAGCCAGATAGCCATTGTCGGGTTTCCAAACTCCGGGAAATCCTCTATCCTTGCATGTCTTACAAATGCTAATCCTGTAATTGCAGAGTATCCCCTGTCAACACTTACTCCTTTGCCCGGCATGATGCCATTTGAAGATATTCAGATCCAGCTTGTTGATCTGCCTCCAATTGGAAATGAGTCAACTGATGGATGGGTTTCCGGCATATTACGCTATACTGATGCCCTGCTGCTGATTTTAGATATGACCGATGATCCTGAAATACAGGCTGAACTCCTCATCGAACAGCTTCAACAATGGAATATCCATCTGCTATCCGGCAAGAAGCCTGATGTCGAAGCAAGCACCGGCGTTTCAAAAAGAGGTCTTATAGTGGCTAATAAAAACGATCTGGCTGTTACAGAAGGGAGTTTTATCAGATTGAAAGAGAAATATGGGAATACCTATCAATGTATTGCAATATCTGCCCTGAAAAAAGAAAATCTTGAAGAACTTAAGAGGGCAATATTTGAAATAGCAGGGATCATCAGGGTTTACTCAAAGCCTCCGGGTAAAGAGCCTGATCTTTCGACTCCGTTTACAATACCATCAGGTTCAACAGTACTCGACCTTGCCGAGTTTATCCATAAGGATTTTCTTTTTAATCTGAAGTTTGCAAGGGTATGGGGATCTGCGAAGTTCGAAGGTCAGAGGGTGGAGAAAACTCATGTCCTAAAAGATCTGGATATCGTTGAATTTCATATTTAACAGCAACTAAAAAATAAACTAATCCTTCTCTACAATCTTTCCTATGCTCATGATCTTATCATCGCCCTCGACATCCATGAGCTTCACACCCTGTGTATTTCTTCCATGCAGGGAGATATTGCCTGCAAGGGTCCGTATCAGTTTCCCGGAACTGGTAATCATAACGACCTCATCTTCATCCCTTACCTGCATAAGCCCGACAGCCTTGCCGCCCCTCTCGATAATCTTTATCGAAATTACGCCTTTGCCTCCACGACCCTGAACCGGGTAGTCCTCTATCTTTGAACGTTTCCCGAGACCCCGTTCTGTGACTGTAAGAAGCGCTGTCTTCTCTGCGGCTACCTCAGCGGAGACAACCTCATCACCTTTTATGAGCTTGATGCCTCTAACCCCTTTTGCAGTGCGTCCTGTATGACGTACATCCTCCTCATTGAATCTTATGGAAAGACCTTTCCTCGTTCCTATGATAAGATCGCTTTTGCCGTCTGTCTTCTTTACGGCAATGAGTTCGTCGCCTTCTTCAAGCGTGATTGCAATAATCCCCTTGCCGCGTGGATTGCTGTATTCCTCAAGGGCGGTCTTTTTTACTGTGCCGTTCTTTGTGAACATAACGAGAAAGCCTTCCTTGAAATCACGCACAGGGAGCGCTGTCGTGATCCTTTCACCCTCTGACAGGGCGAGCAGATTCACAAGGGCCTTGCCTTTTGCAGCCCGTCCTGCTTCAGGCAACTGATATGTCTTCAACCAATAAAGCCGGCCAAGGTTGGAGAAGAAGAGCATATAATCATGAGTCGCACCTATGAAGAGCTCGTTCACAAAATCCTCTTCCTTTGTCTCCATCCCCATAGAACCTTTTCCGCCCCGGCGCTGACTCCTGTACGCACTCAGGGGATTTCTCTTTATATACCCCTGATAGGAAAGAGTGATAACCATCTCTTCATCGGTTATGAGGTCCTCAATGGTGATCTCTCTGGTCTCTGCGGTAATCTCGGTTTTTCTTTCATCTGCGTACCTGCTCCTGATATCTAGGAGTTCATCCTTAATAATCTGAGAAACGAGCGCATCGTTTTCGAGTATTGCCTTAAGCCTCTCTATCTCCTTAATTGTCTCTGTATATTCCCTTACGATCTTTTCCCTTTCGAGTCCTGTCAGCCTCTGGAGTTTCATATCCAGAATAGCCTGTGCCTGTATCTCTGACAAAGGATAATCCGTCATTAAACCGGTTCTTGCCTCTTCAGGATTCTTTGATCTTCTGATGAGTGCGATTATCTCGTCGAGATGATCGAGGGCTATCTTCAGACCCTCCAGGATATGTGCCCGCTCTTCAGCTTTTCTCAGTTCAAAGCGTGTCCTCCTGAGCACCACATCCTTTCTGTGCTGCAGGAAGTGCTTGAGGAGATCCTTCAGTTTTAATACCCTGGGCTGGTTATTTACGAGGGCGAGCATAATGATCCCGAAGGTCGTCTCCATCTGGGTATGCTTATAGAGGTTATTCAGGATAACCTGTGCAATCTCGCCCCTCTTTAGTTCAAGGACAACCCTGATACCATCTCTGTCTGACTCATCTCTCAGCTCAGATATCCCTTCGATGGTCTTCTCTCTTACAAGCTCTGCAATATTCTTGATTAACCGTGCCTTATTCACTTGATAAGGGAGTTCGGTGACGATGATATTTTCACCGCCTCTGTACTCGCGTTCGATCCTTGCCTTGGCCCTGACCTTAATCAGACCCCTTCCTTCGTTATAGGCCTGAATGATACCGTCAACACCATGGATGATGCCGCCTGTTGGAAAATCAGGGCCATGAATCAGACCCATCAGATCTTTAAGCGTTGCCTCAGGTTTATCGATTAATTGCACAAGACCGTCTATAATCTCTCCGAGGTTGTGGGGAGGGACATTGGTGGCCATACCAACAGCAATTCCAGATGAGCCGTTTATGATCAGGTTGGGAACCCTCGAAGGAAGGACCAGAGGTTCTTCTGTTGTTTCATCGAAATTTGCGATAAAATTAACGGTGTCTTTATCTATGTCTGCGAGCAATTCCTCTGCAATTGCAGCAAGTCTTGCTTCTGTATACCTGTATGCAGCAGCCGGATCTCCGTCAACAGAGCCGAAATTGCCCTGCCCGTCGACAAGGGGATACCGCATATTAAAGTCCTGGGCGAGCCTGACCATTGCATCATACACTGCTGTGTCGCCGTGGGGATGATATTTTTTCAGAACCTCGCCAACCACACCAGCAGATTTAGAATACTTCCTTCCAGGGAGAAGACCCTCCCTGAACATCGCATAGAGGATCCTCCTCTGCACTGGCTTTAATCCATCTCTTACCTCTGGAAGCGCCCTGCCAATGATTACGCTCATTGCGTAATCAAGGTAAGAACCCTTCATTTCTTCTTCAATACTTATCGGTACCTTTGCCATCGAGTCTCCTTAAGCTGTGGTAAAACAACCAGTTATTTTACCATATTGCTTTTATCCGGCGGTTAAAAATATAATTTAAGCATATGCTATCAAAAGTTCTTAGCGCCAGTATCATAGGTATTGACGCTTTTGCTGTCGAGGTCGAGGTTGATATCACATCAAAAGGTCTTCCTCATTTCTCGATGGTGGGGCTTCCTGATGCTGCTGTTAAGGAATCAAGGGACAGGGTCAGGGCTGCTCTTAAGAACATCGGGTTCCACTTCCCGCTGAAGCAGATTACTGTCAACCTAGCGCCTGCTGATCTGAAGAAAGAGGGTTCGTCTTTTGATCTTCCTATTGCGATCGGTATTGTAGCAGCCGAAGGCGTGCTTGAGCTGGCTTCTGTAAATGGATATCTATTTTCAGGAGAGCTTTCACTCGATGGAGCAATTAAGCCTGTAAGGGGCGCTTTATCAATGGCCATGCGTGCAAGAGAGACTGGTTTAAAAGGGGTTATCCTTCCCGAGGAAAACTCTCCGGAGGCAGCGGTTGTTAAGGACATACCGGTGTTTGGGTTCAGAAGCCTTCCTGAGGTCATCGAGTTTCTGAAGGATGGAAATCTCAAGATGCCTTTTGAGATAGACGTTCATAAGGCTATACAGGAAAACTCTGCCTATGAAGATGATTTTATAGAGGTGAAAGGGCAGGAACACGCCAAGCGGTCGTTTGAGGTTGCTGCTGCCGGAGGCCATAATATGCTGATGATCGGCCCTCCTGGTTCAGGCAAGACAATGCTTGCAAAAAGACTTCCTTCGATATTGCCGGGCATGACGTTTGATGAGGCCTTAGAGACAACAAAAATACACAGTGTCGCAGGGCTTCTCAAAGAAGGACAATCGCTCCTTGCAATAAGACCATTCCGGTCACCCCATCATACGATATCAGATGTGGCATTAATTGGCGGCGGACAGATTCCGAGACCGGGCGAAGTCAGCATAGCGCATCACGGGGTTCTTTTTCTTGACGAATTGCCAGAATTCAAGAGAAACGTACTCGAGGTTTTACGCCAGCCACTTGAAAACGGGGAGGTGACCGTATCAAGAGCTGTAGCATCAATAACATATCCGGCATCATTTATGCTTGTTGCAGCCATGAACCCATGTCCATGCGGGTATTTTGGAGATAACCGTCATCAGTGCACATGTACACCGGGTCAGATACACCGTTACAGGCACAAGGTTTCAGGGCCTTTGCTCGACAGAATTGACATCCATATCGAAGTCCCTGCGGTGCCGTATAAAGAACTATCCAATGAATATACGGGTGAGAAATCCGAAGGGATAAGGCAACGGGTCGTTGCTGCGCGGGATATTCAACTCGAACGGTTCAGGAATGATAAAAAGATCTATTCAAACGGACAGATGAAGACAAGACATATTAAGAAATACTGCAAACTCAGGCCGGATGCACAAACCCTTCTTGATACCGCGATGCAGAAGCTGGGTCTTTCAGCAAGGGCGTACACAAGGATTTTAAAATTATCAAGAACTATTGCAGACCTCGATGCATCAGAAGATATCCATTCCCACCACGTATCAGAAGCTATACAGTACAGGACTCTGGACAGAGGGATGTATTGATCATTCAAATAGATACTGTTTCGTTTATCAACCATTTCCATAATGGCATATAGTTAATCGTCCGGTTATTGAAGTCTTCCTTGGCCTCGTAATCCCACGTAATAACCATGTGGTGTTGGCATCTAATCTCACCTGCGGCTTTAAGGAGTGCGTTCATCTCTCTTTTTTTCGTCATATAGTGATCGATGTCGTAACATACCTGAATCAATTGGCTGATTGTCAACCCTTCCTTGACTGCAAAATCCACTTCCTTGCTGTCTTTAGTTTTATAACAATAAAATTCTTTCCCTCGCCGGAGAAGTTCCACTGCTACAAGATTTTCAATCAGTCTTCCTGTGTCAGGAGTTGTCTTGAATTTTACAGCAGTGATAACACCTGTGTCATAAGCATATACCTTCCTCGCGCTTCTTAGTTGCTCCTTGACCTTGTGAGAAAATCTCCCGATACTAAATGTAAGGAACGCCTCATTAAGATATTTAGCATAATTTTCGACAGTATGCACACTCCTGAATTCAAGGACTTTTTTCAGCCTCGTATATGAGAACTCATTTGAATGGTTTGTAATCAGATATAGTCCGAGATCATAAAGTTTTTTCGCATAGCGCACGTTGTATCTCTTCACTATATCTTTGAAAAGAATACTTTCAAACAGCGTTTTGATATAGCTCGTATGTTCTATGTTCTTGACGAGAACTTCAGGGTATCCCCCTTTATTCAGGTATTCATTCAAGAGGTTGAGGATCATGCCCTGACGCTCTTTCATAGCAATGGTATCATCTAATACAAAATTCCTTGTTCTCAAGAATTCAATAAAAGAAAAAGGGAATATCTGTAACTGTATGTAACGGCCTGTCAAGTGGGTGGCAAGTTCACCGCTTAACAAGCGTGAGTTAGAGCCGGTGATAATAAGATTGAACCCTTTGCGGTGCAGCCTGTTTAAGAAAAGCTCCCATTTATTGAGGTTTTGTATCTCGTCAAAAAGAATGCATTTTGTTTCTCCATAGACCTGTCTGATGGCCTTCAGAAGGTCGTCATAATCTGATATGCCGATGAGCCTTTCATCATCAAAGTTCAAATATGCAAAATCTTCCCCCTCAAGCATCTGCATTGCAAAAACTGACTTTCCTGCCCTGCGAGGCCCTACAATAACCTTTATAAGATTGTTTCCCATGCTCTGGCGGGCTTTCCGGAGACCTTCTCTTTGAACATATTGAGCCTTAAGGAATTCGTCCCGCTCTGCCTTGTGCCCCAATACAATATTTTTCATATTTATAATTTCAACTGCACAAACAATTAATATTTTGTGCAATACAGTTAATTATATGCATATTTTGAGGGATTTTACAAGGGACTCATTTGTGACAGCAGGATAGTTGACTGCTTTGAGTTTCAAAGGCTGAGCTTTACAGATAGTATAAAAAATCTAATCAGAGAGGAGCATAAAGATGACGATTTACGATTTGCTTTGGAAAAGGCCGAATAGTAAGAGTGAAAAGGTACGTTGGGAAAAAGTCGGCGTACTCATCGACAAGGACGGCAAGAAGTCTATAAAACTGGATCTCATGCCTGTATCGTCAGACTCGTCTGATTCGCTGAGGCGAAAAGGACTGGGACGGATGGTTAGTGGTATCTGAGAGAAAGGCCAGAGAGGACTCTGCAAAAGAGCCGCCGTTCAATAATGAACTGTAACCATTTTAAGAATCATAAGGCGGGTCTGTCATTGAGCTTGCAATAAGAAGCAAGCCTGTGCCAGGCTCGCCGCTTCATCACCTTTACATTGAAGTTAACGCTCTGCGAAGATTCTGCCCTCTTCTCGATACTTCCTGAAGCAAAGATTGTTGTACAATCCGGAAATTACGAGCAATATTTTGGGAAGTATTTAATTCTTATGTCTTAACGTTGGACTGAGCCGGTCTTCGATCATCTCTCTCATAGCGGGTTCAAGTTTGTAACTTGAACCCTATATTTTGATACAATGTAGCCATCATGCCATCGGTAAGGATTTCAAAGGAACTGACATCCGGCTTCTATTATCTTACATTTACTGTAAGAAACTGGCATTACATCTTTGACAGACATAACCATGCAAATCCAGTTCGTCGGCAATATGTGAAAAGACCCGAAGACTGGCTGTGGTCATCTGCTAATCCGGATAGCGGCATTATTATTGAACCAATGGTTTTATAAAATGTGAAATACTTGGGTTCAAGTTGCAAACTTGAACCCGCAAAGGAGGCCTGCATATAGGACGACCCTCGCGTTTAGACAGAGGCAGCTCCACGACGAAGATAAGTCATGCGGTAGCCAACCCGCGTATATCAGAGTGATCTACCGTCGTTTATCACTGCTGTTCTGCTCAAAGTTCACATCTTTAAAGGAGGTTAAATAAGAGTCTCATAAAAAAAGCATTCACTTGACAGGTTTAATACATATCAGTAGGTGATGTCCGCACTCGACAGAATTGTCCCTTGTGAGAAATTGAAGAATCCAACAGTTGCAGTTTAGTTCAATCCTTCCCAAGTTCCGAGGTCTTTATAACGGCTATCTCACCTTCATCTATTCTTTCGAATTCTCTTGTTCCTTAATATTATTTTGATTCTAATCTCCGGTTCCATATGATATAGTTCTATTATGAATCTGAAAAATCCCACCTGGTATAGTAATTGTTCGGTGGGGAATCATGATCGGGAAAGCGAGGCAAAATGACTAAGAAGAAGCTGGCATTGATGATGGAATGGATTCGGCCTGCCGGCATAGGACTTGCCTATTTTTTCGCTTACTATTTCGGCAATGATGCGATATCACGATTTCATATTCTTGGGCCATTCGTAGTGATGCTCATGTCAGGCACTGTGGCCTTTGAATCTCTGATACTGGGAGAAGTGGCCTCAGAGAAAATCGGCTATGAACCCAATCGTGCTTATCAAATTCAATCGGGTCTGGCCAATGCAGCCACAGCTATCACGGCTTTGCTTGTTTATGTGCTGGATTGGGGGCGATATGCGGATGCCACCATTGTTACAGCGATGTTGATGTTCTTTACTTTCTCGGCTGCCAATCATGTCGCCACAGCAATAATGGAACGGAACATGAAACCTGTCAATTTGCTGCGTCCGGCCATGGCGTTGTTATTGATTGGCTTCCTGTTCCCCCCCATGATCAAGGCGCTGTCTCAGTAAAGCTTTGTACAGCATGTATGAGAACAGAAAACGAATCAATAAATCCACCGGACGCTTATTTATCGCGCGGGTGATTATTTCGTATCTTTGGTAAAATATTTAAAAAAGAAAGAGGTGCTGTTTATGATTAGATCTATGGTGCTTGTGCTGTTAGCCTTAATGTTACTATCCAACCCTGCATATGCGGGCTGGCTTGATGATGTCACAGACAGTGTCCGCAAAGCAAAAGAAATTACTGATACCACCAGAGAGGTGGTCAAGCAGCCGGAGACAAAAGAAGATCCGGGGAAAACCAATGCCGATCGAAATATCCCTGAAGCTGTGCCCTCAAAAACATCTCAAAAATCCGGTTCAGGGGAAGGCGGTCAGGACATCGTAGCTTCTGAAGAGATCTACGGCAAATACGATTTCATTCCCGGTGATAAGGTCATTTTCTACGATGACTTCAGTGACACCGATGTCGGGGAATTCCCGCGCAAATGGTCGCTGAAAGGTCCCGGAGCAGGAGGGAATACTGTAGAAGTGGTTGACTATAAAGGCAAAAGATATCTGCGGTCTGTTCCCCCGGCATCGAAAGAAGAGGGATTGGCAGCGACTTCACTCTTCATACGATTCACTGCAAATAACGACATGCCTGAAAAATTCACCGTTGAATTTGATGCTGTACTTGCCCAGACAAACGGGCATCCTAATGAGTATTCCCTTCTTATGTTTGATGAGAACGGATGGCCGGCTCACATGCCGGGTTCAATCTATATTTCAGGGGAACAAGGGAAATCACACAATACCGCAACCTCGGTGGACAAGAATGACGGGAGAACCCATCACATTGCAGTCAGTGTCAACGGGACATTCGTCAAGGCGTATATTGACAATCAACGCGTCGTGAATGATCCTGACGCGGTGACACGGCCTATCAAGTTCATCGGCATGCATTTGTTTGCAAACCACGGCTATTCAGAGACGGTTATGTTCACAAATTTCAGGTTGGCAGAAGGCGGGAAAGATATCAGGTCAGCGCTAAATACTGAAGGTAAAATTGTTACCCATGGCATCCTTTTCGATACGGGTTCAGATAAGATAAGGCCAGAGTCACTTCCTACTCTCAAGAAAATACTTGCGATATTAGAAGAGAATCCTGATCTGAAATTCTCTATTGAAGGCCACACCGACAATCAGGGCAGGAGAGAAATCAACCAGCCCTTGTCCGAAAAGAGGGCAAATGCAGTGAAATCATGGCTGACAGGCAAGGGGATTTCTGAAGCCAGACTAAAAACCAAGGGCTGGGGAGATACAAAACCTATCGATACCAACGATATGCCTGAAGGCAGGGCAAACAACAGAAGGGTAGAGTTCGTAAAGTATTAATGGACTCATAAAAGGGGCTTTCCATGGAAGTGATTATATATATCATCGCAGGCATCATAATCGGTGGAGTTGGAGCATGGGTTGTTGCTTCTTCTCATCGGCAGAAAAAAAATGCAGAACAGATTGCTGCTATTCAGGCTTCTCATGCAAATCAAATCACTGAGCTTGAAAAGCGGGCGAGCGGCGCCGAGGCAATTATTGTTGAACTAAGGCAGCAGGTTCAGCAGGGGGATACAGAGATAACGCGAATAAGAGGAGAGCTTAATACTGAAAGCGAATTAAGGGCACGGCTTGATGAGTCACAGAGACATCTTAAGGAAGAGATCGCACGGTTTCAGGAGATGGAGAGCAAACTCAGTGAGACATTTAAAGCTTTATCTCTGGATGCGCTCAGTCAAAATACTGACGAATTTAAAAAGTATGCAGATGATTTCATAAAACTGGCTGAAGAAAAGCTGAAAACCCAAACAGTTGAAGGGAAGAAAGAACTTGAAGGGAAAAAAGAACTCATAGACCAGAATATTGAGACAATCAGCAAGACGCTTTCTGAAGTTCAGAGAAGGATTGAGGAGGTCGGCAAGACAAGCGGTGAAAAGTTTTCTGAGGTAAACACGCTGATTAAAAAACACGAAGAGGTTACCTCCAAACTGAAAGATACGACTGAACATCTGAGCCATGCCCTCGCAAGTTCCAAGAAAAGAGGTGAATGGGGAGAACGGATGGCAGAAGATATTATCCATCTCATTGGTATGGTAGAAGGTATTAATTACATAAAACAGAAGACCCTGGATAGTTCAGCGGGAAGGCCGGATTATACGTTTCTCCTTCCAAACAAATTGAAAATCAATATGGATGTGAAGTTCCCGATTGATAATTACATGCATTATCTCAAGGCTGAATCCGAGCATGACAGAAAAAGATATAGAGATGAGCTTTTAAAAAATACAAAAGTTATGATTAAACAGCTAACAACACGTGATTACATTAATCCTGCAGAAAATACGGTTGATTATGTGATTATGTTCATTCCGAATGAGCAGGTATACAGTTTCATCAATGAAACAGACATAAGAATTATGGATGAGGCTTTAAGGCAAAAGGTTATTTTATGTTCGCCTTTTACACTTTACGCAGTGCTTGCTGTAATAAGACAGGCGGTTGAAAACTTTAATCTTGAGCGGACTGCCTCAGAGATACTTAAACTGCTCAGTGAATTTTCAAAACAATGGGATGCCTATAAAGAAAAATTCAGGCTCATGGGCGAAAGACTGGATGCCGCCAAAAAGGAATATGATGCGCTCATCACGACACGTAGTAGTATGCTTGAGAGGCCATTAAAGAAGATAGAAGAAATGAGGAAGCAGAAAGCAATCGACTTAGATGAAAAGATTAAGCTTGATGAAATAGTTCTGCTTTGATAACGTTATGGAGAATAACCATATTCGAACATATAGGATCAACATAAAAATTAAATTGCAAAAAAGGAGGGAGAGATCATGTCAGAGAAATTAGGTCACGAGGAGTTTGTAAAAAAGGCTATAGTAACCTTAAGAAAAGAAGGATACAAAGGGATTCACACAGTATTTTCAGGGTTTAACACCGCTTTCAAGAAATACTTCAATGGAGAAAACCCTGTTGAGGTTACCAATAAGCTTGCACAGGAAGGGAAGATTGTAATCAGACCTGTCAAAGGTGGAGTGATGCTGTATCTGCCCGAGGATGCGCCTGCTTCAAGGGATGCGGCAGATGAGGCATTGAAGAAAATGGGCCTTGGATGAGATTAAGTTCTGCCGGAAGGGAAAAAGACATAAAAAAGGCTTATTGATGATACAATCCTGATTTCAGTAATAGAACAATTGAATATTAAAGGTCCTATAAGGTTGGTTTCATTCCTATGGAATCCAGCCATTCAGTAATCTCTTTTTTCATTGCCTTTGCATTGAACCCATGCCATTTTTTCCTTACTTTTGGATGACCGGTCAGAATATCCTTGAATCTCCTGAAAGCGCCTTTGCCATTAAGGGCTTCGGAAAGCTCTTCTTTGAGAAGAGGGTCTTCCACCATTTCTATGAATGCAGCTATGGATTTAAAAGCCACTTCAGAATTCCTTTCAGGTATGCGGATGAACCGGCCTTGTTCGTCGAGGAGGATCTCCAGCGCCAGTTCTACTTCATCTTCCATCCAATCCGGGATATCAGGTTCCTGGTCGAATTCTATATACTCTATGTCATCATCTATCTCTTCAGAATCACTATCATATAATTTCGATTTGACCTCCCTCAGAATCTCATCTGAAAATGTCATGACTTCACCTGTCTCCACATCAAGAAAGTAGTCGAAGTTATCTCTTACAACGTCTTCCATAGCCTTCTGAATCTCGTCAAAATTTACTTGCAGTTTTTTCACTTGGGAAGGCCTTTTATAAATCTAAGAAACTTTTCCTCTTTTTGGCAAGCCTGCCTCCAGGCGCATTGCAGGCAATATGCATGGAACCACGCATTGAATATGTCCGGTATTTTTCCATTTATATTAGACCACTTCACCCTGTCACCGGACTTTAACTCCAGCAATGTGAATGCTTTTCTGTCCATCTCTTTTATCTCAGATTCAGCCTCATTATCATAAAAACAGATTTTACCTTTCAGATAAGGACACATTGCGCAGACATCATCCGGTCCCGGGTAAGCCTCTATATCCTCTCCATCCTCAGCTCTTTTAATGATTTTCCAAAGATTTTTTATAAATTCAGGATTATAACCTTCACCCTTAAAAAAATGGAGACAAATAAGATGATGACCTCTGAGCTTTATCGGCAGTTTTGGCAGAGACTTCATAATATTTAAGATTTGATCAACGGGTCTCTTATGCCTGCTTCTTTGAATCCCCTTGCCCTGAAAACACAGCTGTCACATCTTCCGCAAGGAACGAGTTTTAAGTTTTTGGTTTTAAGTTTTAGGTTTTTCACTTTTAACTTTTCACTTTTAACTTTTGCAGGTTGCGGGTCATAGCAGCTCCATGTAAGTGAGAAATCAAGCCCCAGTTCAATCCCTTTTCTGATGATCTCTGACTTCTTCATGGCAATGAGAGGAGCTTTCACTTTAAATCTTAATTTGCCTTCAACAGATACTTTTGTCGCAAGGTTTGCCATCTCCTCAAAGGCCTTCAGATATTCCGGCCTGCAGTCAGGATAACCGCTATAATCTATGGCATTGGCTCCGATGAAAATATTTTCCGCCAAAAGAACTTCTGACCATGCCAGAGCAAAAGACAGAAATATCGTGTTTCGGGCCGGGACGTAGGTGATTGGAATAGTTAAAAGTTGAGAGTTAAGAGTTGAGAGTGAATCTTTAATTTTCATTTTATTATGAATCCTGAATTCTGATTTCTGACTTTTGTTCTTTTTCGGCACTTCTATCTCTGATGTTAAGGCAGACCCGCCGATCTCACGGAGGTCAAAATTTATGATAAGATGTTTTTTGACACCAAAGGCTGATGCAACCATTTTTGCAGACTCAAGTTCTCTCTTGTGGCGCTGGTTATAATCAAAGCTCAGGGCGTGTACGTTGTAGCCTTCAGATTTTGCAATTGCAAGTGCAGCAGAAGAATCAATCCCGCCGCTCAGGAGAACTACGGCCTTTTGAATATTTTGTGCATAAATATCTTCTTTCATCAGTAAATATCGTCAGATGTGCCCTCCTGAGCGTCTGCACCTTTGCTGAGAACAATGAATGTATAGTCATTATGTTTATAAATATAAGGTTTCCCCCAGGGATCCAATCTTTTAGAAAACAGATCAAGTGACTCAGGATACGAGTCATGCTCGAATTTGTATGACTCTATTTTAAACCTCAGATCATCAATGGCCTCTGAAGCACGGAACCTCTTGAATGTATCAGCAGAGCTGGAAAATACTGAAAACAGGGAGAGTAGAAATGCAGATAAAATAGCCAATATGGGTAGAAAACGATATGAAAATACAGCTCTCCTCGACTCCACAGGAGGAGCTTCAGCAATAACAGGCAAAACCTCTTTAGTCTGAATAATCCCTTTTTCAATAAGAGAAACAAGGGTTTTTGATATAGAGAAATCATCTTTCCCGGTAAAATCTATTATCGTGCTGACATCGTTTTCTCCATCAACAAGTGAAAGAATTTCTCTTTCCTCTTCAGTCAGTTCCCTTATATCTGCAGCCTTCTTTGTAAATACAGTATCAAGCGTTATCTTGCCCTCAATAAGAGTCCATTCATCGACTATCCTCAACCCCTCCATGAGGATGTGCTGAGTGTCAATTAACAGGGGGATATCCTTATCGACCGGAACTTCCTGTGGTGTGAACTCATATGATCCTTCTTTCCAGCCGAATATCTGAACGACTGTCTCCTTTATCTGTCCTGTGATTATTTCTACAATCTGTTCTTTCTGTACGATTCCCTTTTTAACAAGGAGATTCCCGATCCTTGCATTAGAGCTGCGTTGTTCATCAAGCACAACTTGCAGGTCTTCTTCCCCTAAAATGCCCTTTTTTACGAGTATTTTACCAAGCCGGTTTGCCTCTATCCTTCTCTTTGATTCTGCGCCTGCGATATTCCCGTTAATGAAGAGCAGTCTTATCTTATCCATCTGGCCTTCAAGTGTGAGCACACCTGTCTTACGCTGGAAAAAAATCAGCTGGAGTATGTCAGCGAGACCAAAATCTTTCAGAGATCCTTCTAAAGCCAACCTTTTGCAAGCCTCCGTCTTGTTATTATGTTAGATATAAAATATACCGCTATCATCAAAAATAGCGAACTTAAGTTTAACCAGAGATGTGAAAATCCGGACATCTCTATTGCGAATATCGAATTCGTTAAAGGAATAAAAAGGAAAAATAAAAATGCCCAGAGAAAGAGGAAACCGTATAAAACACTTCCTGCGTATATTTGGCCTAAGCCAGGTATTATGAAAGAGATGATTTTTATCATATCTCTTCTCTTTTTCTGGTATTCATAAACAGTCAGAATTCTTGCAACCCTCTCCTTCGCGTCCAGTTCATCAAGCTTTACTATAGATCTGTAACATTGCAGGCACATATGCCCCCAAAGAATGTGTTTTTCACATTTGCTGCAAAGGATCTTTCCGCACCTTTTACACCTGTAAGCTGTTTGTTTAAAGCGCTTGTCCATGATGTAAAAAAAGATTGCCATAATTAATGCAAGCACAGGCATGAAGATAATCGGCACTGTTGATAACCCCAAAGCCGTAGAGCGAAATGTCATTCCTCTGGAATATTTCCAGAGAGCAGATACGGGCAACCCCTCATCAACAACAAACCTGTTCGGGTTCCTCCCTGCTATGGTTCTAAACCTTGATACAGCGTCGTTATCCAATCTTTGTGCTGAGAGAAAATATTCCTCGCCTTTGTCAAAGTCGAGTGTTTCTCTGTATACCTGGCTGAGATTGTAAAGCACAGAAGGAAGCGCTTTCAGTTCAGCAGCTTTTCTGTATAGTTCCTTTGCTTTTTCCAGGTCGTTGACGCCAACATAGCAATTTGCAAGATTATTATATGTCCGGGAGTCAGGTTTCAGAGCAAGGATTTTATTGTAGATATATATTGCTTCGGTATAACCGCCTTCACGCTTTAGCGCCAGAGCATATGAGAAGAGTTCGACAGGATTATCCTTATTTTTTAAGACTGAGAGTGCGTATGTGTTACCCTTTGATTCATTGACCTGCACAACAGCCTTTAATGTTCCGGAGGAAGGCGCGTTGAAAACTATTGAAAATGCAGAGAAGACAAGAGGCAGAGAAAGAAGAAAGAGGAGGTAAAGGCATACAATGATCTTGTCCCATTTTTTCATGTAGAAGCTGATGATAATGAGTAATCCTCCTAATAAATAAAGAGGTCCGAACAAAGAGAACAGAAGAACAAGCAGGGTAAATGCCTTGCCGCCGGCCTCTTGTATATCATGGGAGAACAAGGGAATATCTTTCGGAAGCCTTATCATGACAATGATGAGCATGGCAGAGACAAAAGAGAGTATAATGCTCATGAACAAAGAGGAGGCCATCATGAATGACCACCAGAAATTCCTTTTATAAGCAGCTATCCCCTGTAATATGTAATCAAAGGCCTCAAATACTCCTTCAGGCTTGATATTAAAGCTGGCCTTTGATAATTCAAAGTAAACAGCAGGCAGGTCGGGAGAATACCTTAAAGCATCTCTCAGAAGACTCTTAGCCCGGGCATTGTCAGCTTTTGATTGCTGTATGAAAAGGTATGAATAAGGTTCTGAGTTTCTTATTCCCCTGTTCAATTGTTCTTCATATACATCTGCACCAAAGGACAGAGAAGGAATGAGGAACAGATGTAAAAAGAGGAGAAAGGCGAATTTTTTCATGCCCGCTCTCCTATCTTTCTTTCAGTGCCTTTCATAAGCTTCTGAATATTATCTCTGTGTCGTATTAATATAAGCATAGTGATTATAATTGCTATGGGTAATTTCCCTTTGCTATCAGGGTCAAAGAGCAGGATATTTACCGGGAAAAGTCCGAATGCCACAATTGCTCCAAGAGATGAGTATTTTGTAAAAAAAGCTACTAACAACCAAAGCAAAAGTGTTATCACAGCTGCCTGTGGTGTATAGATCAAAAGGACTCCAAAACTTGTCGCAACGCCCTTGCCTCCCTTGCACCCTAAAAAAATTGAGAAATTATGTCCCAGGATCGCAGAGATGCCAATAAGCCCTTCATATAAAGGTCCCACTCCCAAATACCTTCCTATTGCAACTGCAACGGCGCCTTTTAAAATGTCCCCGAGAAGGGTTAAAGCAGCCGGCCATCTGCCGAGCGACCGTAATACATTTGTTGCACCGATATTCCTGCTGCCAACCTTCTTAAGGTCGACCCCTTTTGCCTTTGCTATTATTATACCAAAGGGGATGGATCCAAGAATAAACGCGATAATCAAAAGCAGGCTTATTTTAATCATATGCTCTTTTAAATCTTTTTCCCAAAAGATATTGTGTATTGTATGCCTGATATAATAGACAAAAAGAGCGCTGCCCAAATCAGGACTAAACCGATATCATAAAGATCAATATCAAATATGCTTCTCCCGAGTATGAGGCAAAGGATTGCTATGATCTGTGTAGTTGTCTTTATCTTTCCTCCGACTTCAGCCGGTATCACTATGTCCTTTGAAAGGGCAACTACCCTCAGACCAGTCACAAGGAATTCTCTTGCTATAATAGTGATCGCTATCCATGCAGCCAGCCGTTCCATATCAACAAGCACAACCAGAGCGGATATTACCAGGAATTTATCAGCAATCGGGTCGAGTATAATGCCGAACTTTGTGATATCCCCGGAACGCCTTGCAAGATAACCATCGAGGAAGTCAGTCAAGGAAGCAATGCCGAAGATAAAAGCGCCGAAAAGTGGATGCAGGTAAACCGTAGACACAAAAACCGGAATGAGGATTATCCTGCTTAGCGTGAGAGCTGTTGGAAGATTAAGTTTTAGAGTAGCCATCTAAAATGTCTTTCCATAGCCCCTTTGTTTTCAGGAGAAAGTCGCAGATTTCTCTCACTGCGCCCCTGCCTCCCCTCTTGTTCGTAACCATTTTTGCATAAGCCTTAACCTCATCATCTGCATCAGAAACAGCCACTGGTAGTCCGCACATCCTGAGAACAGGGATATCAACGATATCATCACCAACATAAGCTATCTCATCGCTGTTCAGGGAATATTTCACAGAAAGATCCCTGTAAGCAACCCTCTTGTCATAACACGCCTGGAATATATCTTTGATGCCTAGTTCGAGAGCCCTTCTCTCAACGACCTTCGATTGTCTGCCTGTTATAAGGGCTACCCGAATCCCTGCATTTATAAGCATTTTTATCCCGTGTCCGTCCCGAACATGAAAGGATTTTAATTCATTATCCTTGTTGTCAAATATGATGGACCCATCTGTAAGGACACCGTCTACATCAAGGACGAGCAGTTTAATCTTTTGAGCGATTCTGCGTAGTTCCGTATCAGAGATATTTTTCATTATTATGTCGCAGCTTTAATAATATAAAGGTGTAAGAAAGAAAATTATTACATGAAAAGTATATCAAAGAAAATGAGAAATGTCATTGAGAAACATTGATAACTACTTGCAGGTATGTAGTCGCAACCGGCTATTATAACTCGATATTTCCTTCTTCCCTGGAAATGGAAGCAGCTGTAAAAAGATGAATAGGCCTATTTGGTAGCAGGTGGTCTCATACTAATTATAGATTCTCTGGTGAATATGCTTTGTTCCGCCACAGAGCAGTTCAAATATATCTTCATATTTGGAATCGATTTTTTGAAAAATCTCTCTGCCGATAAAATTATGCTTTGATGCAAGTTCCAGGCATATTTGTGTCTTTGAGGCTGCCTGCGCTGCATCTGATAACTTATTTACAAAAATCGAATCCTCTTCTTTTGCGCGCCAGGCTTCTGCAAGATTGGTGCATACGAGCCTGGAATAACTCCTGACCTGATCAATTAAGTGATATTTTTCTCTCGGGAAACATTTTGACACCTCAAAAACTTCTTCAGATATCTCAACTGCAGTTTCGAACACAAAATGATAAACCTCATAATCCAGTCCACCATTTGTTCCCTTTTTCTCGTACTTCATCTTTTCAACCTCCTTATATTGAAATGTTATTTATTACGCCAAAGCTTCTTAATGCATCTCTGATAATATTCGTGGAAACAGGCTTCTCAAAATAATATGCTGCGCCAAGGGTATATGCCTTTTTCATAATATCCTGGTTCCCATAAGCTGTTATAAGAATAACCTGGGTGTCCGGATGACGTTCTTTAACATAGCGAATAATGTCCAGACCTTCTTCTCCTGCAATGCCTGAAAGCCTGAGATCTGCGATAACAGCATCGTAGGGGTGTTTATTCAAGAGCGCTTGAACTTCTTCGAAAGTTTCAGCAGTATCAACTTCAACTCCTGGTGATTGAAGCAGTTTCTTGAAAGCAATCAGAATAGTTGTCTCATCATCTACTATAAGCAAATGTTTAGGCATGTTTAATCCTTAAAAAGCAAGATTGATGCCATACCACGGAAACTGTTGTAACTATAAGGTGAATAAAGATATTTTATATACTGCCGGCTGGTAATATATTCTCAGATGCGTAAACCCGAGTCTCATTGATGAGACTCGCAGATGCTTTATGAGGGTGACTTTAGGGCTGGTCAGGCAGGAAATCTCTGCACATACAAGGTGTTGTTTGATGAATATATTATTTTGGGGCTTGCTGAAATTTTTTCAGTTTTCTGTACAAAGTGGCTCTTGAGATGCCCAATGATTCTGCAGCCTTACGGGTATCTCCGCTGAAATGTCTGACAGCTTCTCTAATATGTGCTTCTTCGATATTTTCCAGATTGTTCATATCCTTATCATGACTCATGAAAACGGGCTGCGATTCAAGGCTTGAGAAATGCTCAAGGGTTAATGACTGTCCGTATGCAAGCAAAAGACCTCTTTCCAATACATTTCTTAATTCGCGGATATTTCCCGGCCAGGGATAAGTTTTCAGCAATTGCATTGCTTCTGAAGATATCTTGACATCGGGCGCCCCAAGATTTCTGAGAAGATGCGATACAAGTCCGGGCATGTCTTCCTGTCTTTCCCTCAGAGAAGGAATAACAATAGGGAGCACGTTAATGCGGAAATAGAGGTCTTTCCGGAATCTGCCAAGATGTGTTTCTTCCAGAAGATCTCTGTTTGTCGCACATATAAGTCTGAATTCACTTCTTCTGACCTTTACCTCACCAACCCGCCGGTAATGCTTTTCCTCAATTACCTTAAGAAACTGGGCCTGTACCCCGATATCCATATCACTGATTTCATCCAGGAAGAGAGTCCCGCCGTCTGCAACCTCGATAAGTCCCTGTTTATCCTGCACTGCTGTTGTAAAGGAGCCCCTTGCATGACCAAAAAGTTCACTGGCGAGAAGATCTCCCCTGAGATTTGAACAGTTGACCTCAACGAAAGGCGCTGAACTGCATAAGCTGTTGTCATGCAGCCATCTGGCAAGAATGCCTTTGCCGGCGCCGGTTTCTCCAAGCAGTATTATAGGAGAATCATTTTTTGCTGCAAGAGCGGCAAGATTCATAACTTTTTTCATGGCAGGGCTTTCGCCAAAATAGATCTGGTCCTTTTTCTCAAGCCGCTGGCTGGTCAGATTCTTTCGTCTGAGGGTTCCAAGCTCAAGGCTTTTTCTCAGGAAAATATCAAGGTCCTGCATATTTACGGGTTTGGTGAGGAAATTATCTGCTCCACGGCGCATGGCATCTACAGCTATAGGGATGTCACCGAAACCAGTGATGACAATGATAGGGATGTCAGGGTAGTTCTCTCTGAACTCTATTATCCATTCCAGGCCGCTTCCATCAGGCAGGTTGAGATCAAGCAGTACAGCATCAAAACGCTGGGATAAGAGCGCCTTGTGCGCATCAGAGAGACATGAGGCTTCCTGAACAATATAACCTGACCTTGAAAGATACTTCGTGAATCCGAATCTGGTTGCCTCTTCATCTTCAATTAAGAGTATTTTGGGTTTCATAGTTCAACTTCCTGAAGAACAGGAAGACTGATTTCTACTGTGCATCCAGGCGAAGGATCATTGTTCTTTATTCCTATATTACCACCGTGGGCCAAAATAGTGTTTTTGGCCAGGCTTAAGCCTAAGCCATTCCCTCTTTTTCTGGTGGTAAAAAACGGTTCGAAGACTTTTTGAAAGTTTTCTGTAGGCAATCCGGTGCCCTGATCAACTATACGTATCCGGACAGTTATCCCCTTGGGGTTTGAAACAATAATCTGTATTTCACTCCCTTCAGGGCTATGCTGTGCTGCATTCTCCAACAAATTCAGTAAGACCTGCTGAAGTCGTGAACTGTCTGCCATAACAGTAAGATTGCTGTTATGATCTGGCAGAACAAGTCGAACCTTATGCGTTTTTGATAAGGGCATCTGTTTCCATAAATCCAGGGTAGCAGTGCATATTGATGGAATAAACTCCTGATGCAGACTTGATGGCTGAACCGGTTTCCCCAGATCTAATAAATCCCCCATTAAACGGGACAGGCGGTCGACCTGGGTTCGAATGTGATCAAGGAAAGGCTTATATTCAGGGTTATCTCCAATATCCTGGAAGAGGGCTTCAGTGATTGCCAGTATTGCATTCAGCGGGTTCCTTACCTCGTGAGCAACCCCTGCAGCCATCTGACCCAGAATCTTCATTCTGTCCAGCTGCCTCAATTGTGTCTCCATAACATTACGTTCAAACTCATATGCTATATATCTTGCGAAGATTTCAATAAGGCGGATTTCATCTTCAGTAAATGTCCGCTCTTCATAATCCATAGCACAGAGAAAGCCAACCACTTTACCTCTTATATTCCTTATGGGGACCCCGATATGAGTTCTGAATTTATTTTCTGAGAGAAGCTTGCTGCCCGGAAAGATAAGATCAAGAAGGCCTTTTATCTGGTGCGTCTCTTTTTTTTCACAGACGATTGCGCAGGGAGTATGCTCTAAGGAACTTATTTCGTTATGGATAAATTTTCCGTCGGTTATTCTCGAAATTATTTTGATCTGATCTTCTTCAATATGCTGAACAGCAACATATGAGATTTTGAGGAGACTGGAAAGGTTGTAAACCACCTGATCATAAACTGCCTCATGAGAACCGCGAAGGGTGGTTGCGATATTATAGACTGACTGCAGCGCCTCAAGACTTTGTACTAATCTCTCTTCTGAGATTTTACGTTTTGTAATATCTTCAATAACGCCGTCTATCCATTTGATCTTGCCCTTTTCATTGTATTGAGCTTTTGCTGTTATCGACCCCCATATAGGGATGCCGTCTTTTCTCCTCAGTTTGATCTCCTCATTTTTGACAAACCCCTGTTTCTGGATTTTTTCAACGAACTGTTGTCTTTCTATTGGATTCTGGTAGAGATCAGCGGAGGAGATCGTCATGAATTCTTCGGCTGAATCATAGCCGAACATCTTGAGCATTGCAGGATTTACCTGAAGGAAACGTCCATGAGTTCCCGCAGTATTTCTGTATATTCCGATGTTGATATTTTCAACGAGTGTCCGGTATTTTTCTTCTGACTCGATTAAATCATTCTCAGTCCGGTTGCGATCAGCTACAACCGAGTTGACTTCTGCTTCCCATGAGTTTATCTTGAGAGCCTGCCTGTCTTTTGGATTTATATTTTTTTTTGTTCTCATCAGGTAAAATTTCTGCTATTCTGTACTCACATATATTTAGCCTATGATTAAATTTTATCAGAATACATACAGCATCTCAATAAATAAATGACCGGAAATAAATGACCGGATTAAACAATTAAAAGAAGTAGAATAAATATAAACATAAAACCGGAGGAAGATATGGGAAAGATAATTAAAATCAAGAAATATTCTGTTCCTATGGAAAAACTTCGCTGGATCTGTTCAGATGATGTGTTTCAGTTTGAATGCACATCGGATATAGAGCCTCTTAAGGAATTTATCGGGCAGGACAGGGCTATTGACTCAATAAATTTTGGTCTTGCTGTTGAAAGATCAGGATATAACCTTTTTTTGACCGGACTTACAGGAACCGGCAAGGCAACAACCATTAAGGCCCGGCTGCAAAAATTTCTTGATGAAAGGGAAGCAAAGGGGATTAAGCCCAATATCTATGATTGGTGTTACGTGTATAACTTTTCTGCTCCGGACCAGCCCCGGATACTTAAATTGCCGCAGGGGCTGGGAAAATCCTTTGGCAATCATATGGAAGAACTTCTGAAAACTCTGAAAGAAGAGATACTGAAGACCTTCGGTACCGAGGAATATAACAAGAAAAAACAAGATGTTATAGAAGGAAATCAGAGAAGATACCAGGAAGCTATGGATGAACTTGAAAGAGAAGCTGCGGAAAAAAATCTCATGGTTCAGCTTTCCCATTTAGGCGCTGCTGTGGTCCCGCTGTTTGAGGGGAAACCGATGTCAAGGGAGGAATTCCTGAAACTTCCTGAAGCTGAAAGGGAGGAGATTGAGGAAAAACGTCTGGAGATGATGAAAAAAGTTGATGAGACCTATACGCGGCTCAGGGATCTGGAAAAAGTTATTAGTGAAAAAATGAAGGAGAATGATATAAAGGCTGGTGAATTTGCGATAGCGCGTCCCTTTGAGGATATGTTCAGAAAGTATGCAGAATATCCTGAAATTACAAATTATCTCAAAGAAGTGAGAGAATATACCCTGTCAAAATTGGATTTATTTTTGCAGACACCGGCCCCTCCCCAGTCTCCTGGTATAGTTCCGGTTCAGCAGGCAGATCCTTTTATGGCGTATAAGGTCAATGTTTTTGTGGATAACAGCTCCATAAGCGGGCCTCCTATTGTCATTGAACCCAACCCGAACTGGTTTAACATGTTCGGAAAGATCGAGAGAAAGGCCTTAATGGGGACTTATCTAAGCGATCACACCATGATCAAGGCGGGAGCGGTTCAATCAGCTAACGGCGGTTACTTAATCGTCAGCATCCGTGATGTGTTGCTCAATCAGGGTGTATGGGAGGGATTGAAAAGGGTTATCAAAACAAAAGAGGTTCGGGTTGAAGATCCCTGGGAACAGTTAGGGTACTTTACTCCGCAGGCTATGAGGCCGCAGCCAATACCTGTAGATTTCAAGATAATTGTTATGGGAGATGATTCCCTCTACCAGATGCTGAACCTTTATGATGAAGATTTCTGGGAGATGTTCAAAGTAAAAGCAGATTTCGACTCTCTCATGAAACGTACTGATGCAAATTTGATGGCCTATGCCTGTTATATACGAAGTTGCTGTGACACTGAACTGCTCCTGCCTTTTAATCGCACAGGGGTCATAAAGGTTATTGAACATTCAGTCAGATCAGCAGGAGATCAGGAAAAGCTTTCTGCGAGGTTTGGTCCTTTAAGAGATTTGCTGATTGAATCTGATTACTGGGCAAGGGAATCTAAAAGTCAGGAGATAACCGGAGAACACGTCGAAAAAGCAGTAAAAGAGAAAATTCACCGGCTGGACTTGATAGCTGAACGCATGCGCCAGATGATCGGAGAAGGGACCATCATGGTTGATGTTGAAGGAGCAGTTACAGGCCAGGTGAACGGACTGGCAGTATACGATCTCGGCATCTTCAGTTTCGGACAGCCTAACCGCATAACCGCGAAGACCTTTTTGGGAAAACGCGGTGTGATCAATATAGAAAGAGAATCACAGCTCAGTGGCCGTATTCATGACAAAGGAGTCCTTATCTTATCAGGCTATTTAGGATGGAAGTATGCACAGGATAAGCCCTTATCACTTTCTGCGAGCATATGTTTTGAACAGTCATATTCAGGCGTTGAAGGAGACAGCGCCTCTTCAACAGAGCTTTATGCAATCCTGTCCAGTCTCGCAAACTTGCCTATAAAACAAAACATCGCAGTTACAGGTTCTGTAAATCAAAAAGGAGAAGTCCAGCCAATTGGAGGAGTTAACCAGAAGATAGAAGGTTTCTTTGATGTCTGCAAGGCAAAGAGTTTGACAGGTGATCAGGGGGTTATGATTCCCCATTTGAATATCAGGAACCTGATGCTGCGTGAGGACGTGGTGAAAGCAGTACAGGAAGATCAATTCCATATCTATTCAGTTAAAACCATCGATGAAGGGATTGAAGTCCTGACCGGCATGCCTGCCGGAATGAGAAAGGCAGACGGCAGTTATCCGAAGGACACGGTGAATTTCCTTATTCACAAGCGTCTGAGGGAGTATGCGAAGAAATTAAAGGGCTATACTGCCTCTGAGGAGAAATAGTTTAGGGTAATTATTGAAGCTTTTATCGAATTTGCAAAAGAATATAAACCCCTAACCTTCAGCTTTGAAGGGGGAGAAAATGTAAAGGAAGTAAAGGATTGGGAGGAGATTAAAAAAAGCTAAAATAGCAAATGTTTGACTTCATTTCTAAAATAGAATATTATAATTTTTTATATTCAATGGACAATTCCTTAAAATCTCTATATTTTTCACGTAATGAAATAGAAGATAACCTATATTGAATAAAATTGAATAATCTACAAAAAATTGCTCATTTATTTCAAAACACTGACTTGGACAGCCAACTTGAACAAAACAGGAAAGTCAGAAAGAAATATTTAGTAAACGTTCTTAACTACGTTAATTTTCAAGACAGCACCATCCTTATAAATCTCAAACATCTAAAATTCGGCAATATTATATCCCTTCCCGCTAAGCCGCAGCCGTGCCTTGGAGACACTTTAGACTGTCTCTGGGTTCAAAAAACAGATCTTTCCCAGAAACTGAGCTCCTATAAATTTCTCAACTTTATCGTCGCCGATGGCCATAAACTGATTCTTGTTAAAACTGACGTGAATAGGATAAGTGAGGAAGGAATAACTTTTATTCTTCCAGAAACGTGCTATGAAGTGGGTACTCGTAAAGTAAGAAGACATTTATGCGAAGGCATACAGGTTAAATTGATTCAAAACAGTGTAGTATTTTATGGATCTCTCTTGGATTTCAGTGCCGCCTCTTTCAGTATAGAAGTTTTGGCTGCACCGCCTCAAACATTTCAATGGATTAATCCCGAATTCACCGTACATGTTATTTTTAAAAATGAACAAGACATTCTTTATTCAGGGGAATGCAAGATAGTCAGGCAAACCCTCAATCAAAA
>VGWX01000006.1 GCA_016873615.1 Nitrospira sp.
ATTCTCAATTCAATAATGAAAAATCGAATCCCGTGGCAAGCTGATTATTCAACTTGCCCAACACCACCAATCCCTTGACAAAAATCACAGTTGCTCAAGGGAGAGGGTAGCAAAATCGCCCCTCCCTTGAGGGGAGGGGTTGGGGAGGGTGTTAAAATATAGAGTATATACACAGACAATATTTAGTCTATTGCGGATTATTATTGGGAGGCACAGATGGTCAAGTACATAAATGTCAGGAGTAAAGCAAGGATCGAATTTATTGATATTACTGAAATGGTCCAGGAGGTTATAAAGGCTGAAGGAGTTATGAAGGGCATCTGCTTTTTATATGTGCCTCATACAACAGCAGGGATCATCATCAACGAAGGCGCTGACCCGAGTGTTCAGCGTGATATCCAGAACGCATTGAGCAGGCTCATACCGCATGAAATGAATTATTTCCATAGAGAAGGAAATGCAGACGCCCACATAAAATCAACTCTCGCCGGCACATCTCTGAATGTGATTATCGATGAAGGCAAACTCCTCCTCGGCACATGGCAGTCTGTTTTCTTCTGTGAGTTCGATGGGCCGCGGCACAGGAGAATAGCAGTTAAGTTTTTACATTAACCAGAATAATGCAATTAACCACAGAGAACCCGGAGAATTACCTGAAATTAAAATCCTTTTTAAAGTTTAAAATACCTCTGTGAACTCTGTGGTTTTCATTCAAATGAATTTTTTAGGTTAAATGTCTGACGAACCCTCTGATAATACCAGATCGCTCCATGAAGAAGTAAAGAGGCTGAGAAAATCACTTTCTGAACTTACTCCACCACTCGATGTACTGCTGAAACGGAGGGGTTTCAGAATCTACAAAAAAGAGCCATCAGAAGACCTCCTCCTCCCGGACAGCAGGTTCATAGAAGGCTTTTATGAAATGATGAAGAAATATTCCTTCCGCCTTTTCCTGCGTGACGTCATCAAGCGCCAGAAATTTTTCAGACTCGCGGATGTAACAAGATATGCGACCTCTGCAGTTACACATGATTATCTTGAATATATTACGGACATAGGTCTTGTTGAAAAGGTATCTGACGGCTACAAGCTCACACGTGCGCCGATAAAAAGTTTTGGCGAGACCCTCGAATGGTTTGTATCAGAGGTATTTCATAAAGAATTTGCAACAGAAGCCATATGGGGTATACGGTTTAAACGTCCGGGGGTGGGCGGCGACTACGACCTTATCTCCAGGGTAGACGGGATAATATTGTACATGGAGATTAAGTCTTCCCCGCCAAAACAGATATACCAGAATGAGATTTCGGCTTTTTTTGACAGGGTGAATGACTTATTACCGGAAATAAGCATGTTTTTTGTTGATACAGAGCTCAGGATGAAGGATAAGATCGCGCTGATGTTTGAGGAAGAGCTGAAGAAAAGATACCCTGATCCTCCAAAGGTGACAAGGATGGAAAAAGAACTCTTCCAGATATTGGACAAGATATTTATAATAAATGCTAAAGACAGCATAACTGCAAATATCGAAAAGGTATTGAGCTGGTATTTCAGGAGGAACCAATGAGTTCAACAGTAATATGCGCCATATGCGCCTGGAGGGAAACCTGCCAGAAGAAATTTTCAGTGTCGGGCAAAGATGCACACTGTGCCGAGTTTGTGAAGGATGTCCTGATAAAGGAGGAGAAGGAAGAAGAAACGGACAAAAAGTAGACAGCAAAATGTAGACTGTAGGTTGCATGTAGCAGGTTGGGAATTCTCTTCTTTTCCCAGTCTACTATCTACTCCCTAACAGAAGAACAGAAAGACTTTTTAGATGAAGTAACAACATTTAATATTAAAGCGCGCTATCCAGACTATAAAGGCAGGTTTTATAAGAAAGCTACAAAGAAGTTTACAGAGCATTATATCAAGGAAATAAAGGAATTTAGAAAATGTCTTATAAAGAACATAAAAAAATAATTAATCAAAAGATTTAGAGAGTACTTAAAAATTTTAAACCAAAATAATATTGATATTTGGAGGGTATATCTCTACGGGTCCTATGCAACAAACAGATTCACTGATAAAAGTGATATTGATCTTGCAATATTTCTGAACAAGGATACTATTGACGGTTTTAAGGAAGATGCCCAATTAATGAAATTAAGGAGAAAAGTTGATCTGAGAATCGAACCTCATTCATTTGCCAGGGTAGATTTTCATGAACCAGATCCATTTATCAAGGAAATAATAGTTAAAGGCAAGAGAGTTGTTTGAAATGCATATCCTTTTTACTTGTGAATTTGATTACACAGTCTAAAGGATATATACGCTTATGAGAGATGAAGACCATCCTTGAACTATGTAATTCATTACATAAATTCATAGCAAGCTCCCCCCGCATTTCTAAATAAATTAAATATTATCAATAAGTTACATAATGGCACAGGAATTGCTTCCGTTTTCATTTTAGTGAGAGAAAAAGCTCAGTAGTATTAGAGATAATAATTCTATCACAAAAAATTGCGAGGTGTATTATGAATCTTATCAGTAAATCTATAAGATTAATTTTAATCTTATCAGTCTTTTTCGCGGTTCCATTGCAGGCAATTCTCAACGCCAGTGAGATTAAGCACGCTCCGCACATGGTAATGGGAACCATCGAAGAAGTTACCTATTCTTCTCTCCGGATAGACGGGAAATATTACGATATTTCCCATGCTGTTATACTGAGCGTTCGAGGGATACAGTTGACAAAAGACCAGTTAAGAGCGGGCGGCGAAGTGGAAATATGGTTCGACGGGAACGAAGCGACGTCCGTTATAGTCAAAAATAAACATCATAATATAAAGGAGTGAGGGCAACTATGAAACGATTTGTCTGTTTAATCTGCTTTGTGTTGTTATTATTAACCTTCTTCTCTTTAAACAATGCAAATGCTGCGATGACCGACTATTGCGTTGTACCGCCCTATGTTATCCAGGATGTGCCGCCAAATGTCATGATTATCCTTGATAATTCGAACAGCATGTATAATCTTGCGTATGCATGCACAACAACAACTGTAACAACTGCAGGGACAAACACTACCGTAATCCCTGTTGACAATGTTACCGGTTTTAAGGTGAGGCAATGGATTGCCCTTGTACATGGGGCGACGACGTATCCGCTGCAGATAAGCGCTATCAATACGGTCAATAAAACCCTTACGGTAACTTTACCGGTGGCGAATTTTTCCGTAAACGATACGGTCTCGGACTGGGGTTGTTACGGCGAATGTAGTTCAACTGGTTACCCTCGTTTTTATGATAACTGTTATACCTGTGCTTCGGCAACAACGAGTTTTTCCAGTCCCTATCCTAAAACTGTTACCACTATTCCTGTGAATAGCAGTGCTAACTTTTGGGTGGGAGAAATCATTACTATTATAGGGAGCGGCGGTCCTTTTGAACGTATAGTTACTGCAAAGCCCACAGGCACGTCAATAACCGTAGACTCTTCGGTGACTTTTGCCAGTAACAGTTATACAATCTATGATTACAACTGTTATTATTTAAAACACCCTTACCCTGAACAGAGCTTTGATTCGACCAAAGAGTATTATGGTTATTTCCTTCCCACATACTGGTACACGTATGACAGCTCGGGCGGCAGATTTGTAACAAGCCGCTTAAAAACAGCCGGGGCAAAGACTTCCACCGAATGGGACGGCAATTTTATGAACTGGCTGACCATGAGAAGGGTTGATATTGTGAGAAAGGTGATGACCGGCGGAAAAACAACGACCAGTAACAGGCTCGTGACAACCAGTCCGGAAGAGAACAGACGGGGATTATACAAAGCCGTATTTAATGCAGAGAACTATATGGGATGCACAGGATGCACCGGAAATATCAATGTCACTTTTCCCACAGCATCTTCAGACCCTTCTTCTTTTACCGCATATTCAGGTCCGGGGAACCCGAGTTCAGGATGGACGAGCAGGGGGAGTTTTAATTTATATGTTGTAGTACCGACTGTATTAGTTCCGGTATCAGGAGTACTCCAGGATGTTGTCGGCACCCGGGCAAGGCTGGGGCTCACGTTTTATAAAACAAGTGAAGGCGGTTATGTGCAGGTGCCTATTGCTGCATCGAATCTGGCAAGCGCCGTAAACCAGATAAACAATACGAACCCGAGCGCCAATACTCCTATAGGAGAAACACTATGGACAGTGGGCGGATATTTTGCCCAGGAATCCTCTATCCCTCCTGTCGGCACCCCGGGACCGAGGTACGCTTCCGGCGACTATCAGATAAGCAATAATGTTGATCCTTTAAACTTTGGGACAGGCGGAAGTCCCCGCTGGCCTTCATGTGCAAAAAGCTATGTACTCCTTATTACAGATGGTGAGCCTTGTTCCGACGGAAATCTGCCGGGCAGTTTTGCAACATATGCCAGTACAAGGACTTCTTTTGACTGTTCCGGCAGCACCTGCCCGAAATACCCGTCTACCTGCACAGACGGCATTGATTGCCTGTTTAATTCATCAACTCTCCCTTCCTGTGGACCGGGCGGCAATACTTCCGGCTTAGAAGATGTTGCTTTATATCTGCATACAAATGACCTCAGAAATAACGGAGGCACGCCGGACATCGGGAAGGATGCCTTAACAGGCATCCAGAATTTAACCCTTTATACTGTCTTTGCCTTTGGGAAGACTTCAACATTTCTCCAGTATGCTTCCATAAACGGAGGGTTCGAAGATATCAACGGCAACAACCAGCCTGACCTTCAGTCAGAATGGGACGGCAATAATGACGGAGTGCCTGATAACTACTATGAGGCTAATGAAGGTCATGAGCTCGAACAGGCGATCAGGAACGCTCTTTCTTCCATTCTCCGCAGGGCATCCTCCGGTACCGCGGCTTCGGTCCTTGCATCAGGCGAGGGAAGCGGAGCCAATCTTGTTCAGGCTGTTTTTTATCCGAGGCGGAGGTTCGGCAATGATATCATCAGCTGGACAGGAGAGAGCCAGAATTTCTGGTATTATATTGACCCGTTTTTCAAGAACAGCAGCATAAGGGAAGATACGGTTTCCGACAGCGTTCTCAATCTTACCAATGATTATATCGTAAGCTTCTATTTTGATCAGACCGCTCAGCTGACAAAGGCGAGACGCTTTCAGGATACTGACGGTGACGGAGATGCTGATATTCAGGTAGTGCCGCCTGTTATCTTTGAAAACGTATCTGCCCTCTGGAAAGCAGGCCAGTCATTATGGAGCAGGGATCTGAGTTCGGACCCGAGAACAATATATACCACCACTAACGGAACCTCTTTTCTTGCAAACAACTTTTCTGTCGCCAACAGGACAACATTACAGCCGTACCTTGATGTGACTGACGATACACTGGCAGAAGATGTAATCAGGTACATACATGGAGAGGGTCTCACCACTCTGTTGGATGAAGACGGCAATGTGGTAACAGCAGGAATTGACAGAAACGGAGACAGCGTAGACGATTACAGACCACGCTATGCAAGGATCGGGACAGACACACATGTATGGAAACTGGGAGATGTATTAAATTCAACGCCGAGAATTGCCTCGTGGGTCCAGCTGAATAATTATGACAGCAGGTACAATGATGAAACATATAAGACTTTTATAAACTCCAGCGGTTATAAAAACAGGGGAATGGTCTTTGCAGGAGGAAACGACGGGATGCTCCATGCTTTCAAACTCGGGAATCTGGAGCTGAAATGGACAGGTCAGGGGCCATATGAAAGGGCACGACTGACAGGTTCAAACAAGGGCAGGGAGCAATGGGCGTTTATTCCGAGGAATGCACTGCCTTATCTCAAATATGTTATGGACCCCCAATACTGTCATATCTTTACTGTCGACCTCAGCCCGTATATCTTTGACGCAAGCACAGGCGCTCCGGGTACAGGTGACATTTCCGGCAATACCAGGCCGTCTGATGCTTCTACATGGAGAACGGTCCTTATCGGCGGAATGAGATACGGCGGAGCTTGTAGAGCAACTGCTGCTGCATGTGCTGATGTCAGCGGTGACGGAAGCAAAGACTGCGTTAATACCCCTCAGGATGTGAGCGGCAGCAGTATAGGGTATTCTTCTTACTTTGCCCTTGATATTACAGACCAGAATAATCCGCAGCTTCTCTGGGAATTTTCGAATGACCAGCTCGGCTTTGCAACAACAGGCCCCGCAGTTGTGCGGATAGGCGGTACAGATAAAAACGGCAAATGGTTTGTTGTCTTCGCATCAGGTCCGACAGGACCGATAGACACTACGAACATGCAGTTCATGGGACGATCCGATCAGAACCTGAGACTCTTTGTGGTTGATCTGAAGACCGGAGCCCTTCTTAGGACGATTGATACCGGAATACAATACGCCTTTGCAGGGTCCATGATTAATGCAGCGCTTGATGTTGCTGATATAACCTCAAATAATATTACCGGTCTTTATAATGATGATGTGGTTTATATCGGATACGTGAAAAGGGCGGGTTCGAGCCCGAATTATACATGGACTGATGGAGGGGTCGGAAGGCTTGTAACGCTTGATTCGGTAACCGGTCTGGAGAGCGCAGATGTCACGAAATGGACATGGAGCAGGGTTATGGACGGGATCGGAGCTGTCACCTCATCGATCACCAAGCTTGAAAATGTGAAGACACATATCCTCTGGCTGTATTTTGGAACAGGCAGGTATTATTACGAGCTGGGCTCTACCACTGATGATGCGGACAGCCAGAGAAGGTTGTTCGGTATAAAAGATCCATGTTTTGGCACAGACAATAAACTGGACAAAACGTGCACAACCACAGTGAGTTTCAGTGATTTAACCAATGTGACATCTCTCGGCAGTGTACCCTCTGAAACTACTGCCAATGGTTCAAGCTTTAAAGGCTGGTATATTAATCTTGATGCTTCCGGTACTTTTTCTTACTGTGAGATCTTCAATGTCGACGGCAGTTGTGCCCAGAGCCCTGTCCCTTCCAAAGGATACAGAGCTGAGAGAGTCATTACTGACCCCCTTGCAACATCATCAGGTCTCGTATTTTTTACAACCTATAAACCATACAGCGATGAATGCGGTCTCGGGGGCAAGAGCTTTATATGGGGAACCAGATATAATACAGGAGGCGCTCCCCCTTCCGGGTTATTGAAAGGTGTGGCATTGCTGCAGGTCTCCACGGGAAGTATTGAACAGAAAGAACTTTCAAAAGCCTTTCCTACTTCGGGCGAGACGAGAAAGACTGCTGCAATGGAAGGTGTCCCTCCAACTGCACAGGGGTTATCGCTTTTATCCGCACCACCGCCAGTTAAAAGGGTGATGCATATAAGGGAAAGATAAGATAAAGAAAATACTCACAGGAATGAAAAACGAACAGGGGATAACGCTGGTTGAGCTGATAATTGCGGTTTCAGTTATTGGTATTCTTGTTACTGCCCTCGCCTTTTCCTTTCAGGGATGGATGGGTGCATACAGCGCAGAAAATCAGATGAAAAACATATATGTTGATTTAATGAATACAAGGGCACGGGCGATGCAGAAGAACAGGATCCATTTTGTGAGTTTGTCAACAACACAGTATGCGATTTATGAGGATACATATGATGCAACTGTTACAGCAAATCCTGATGGTGACGGCGTTCTTCAAACAGCTTCAGATTCCCGGTTTTTACTGAAAGGTTTAGACTCGCGGTATCCCATAACATGGGGCAATTTCGGGGACGCTCAGCCGCAGATACAATTCAGCAGAAAAGGCATTGCGAACGCCAAGAGGGTTATATGCAGCAATACCACGGCAGACACGGATTATAATTGCATTGAGATAGAGGAATCGAAAATAAGCACCGGGAAACTGACAACAAAGATCCCGGGCGGGGGAGCGTGTAATGCAACGAATTGTGTTGCGAAATAATACAGGACTTACTCTTGTTGAGGTGATTATCGCCCTTGTAATAGCGCTGTTAGTCTTTCTTGCCCTTATGCAGACAGCTCTTGTAGGGATTGATTCGAACATGAGAAATATACTCAGAGACGAGGCTGTAGGCATAGCAGAGATAAGGCTGGAAGCAATGAGAAATATTCCCTATGCCAGTATAGTTTCAGATACGGGTTCCCTCAGCGCTTATGACTGTCCGACGGGATTCCCTTCGGCGGGTCTTCCCGTGGAAAGAAATATAAGGAATATAGAGGGTTTTGATTTCTGCACCAGCATGGTCTGTACAGAGTTTGGCGGAGACGGAAATTGTGTGACTTCTGATGCGGACAACAAGCAGGTGGCTGTCAGAGTAGGATGGAAATGGAAAGGCGAAAATTACACTCACAGCGTAACAACAGTAAGAAAAAGATGATAATGAAAAGACAGGATGGGTTTACTATTGTAGAATTGATGATAAGCATGGTCATCTTTGTGCTTGTCATAGCTGCAGCTTCGAATGTGCTCACAGGACTGTTGACACAGTTCAAGCAGCAGAGCAAGATAACAGAGACCAATGTGGGTGGTATCGTGGGCCTTGAAATCTTAAGACAGGATTTAGAGCATGCGGGATACGGACTGCCGTGGGATCTCAGCGGTGCAACGTATAATGAAGCTGCGGTTGAATCAGTTACTCCATGGGTAGATCGTGATTTCAATGACGGTCCGCCTGATAACCCTACAAGGGGAACCGATGCCGGAGGAATTGCACATCCGCCTGCAGGCATTCGCAGCGGAGACGGGTATGCATTAAACGGATCAGATGTGCTTGTAGTCAAGGCAACAAATGTTGCTCGAAATCCGGCATGCGAAAAATGGACTTTTCTCACTGCTATGTCGCCATATACAAGAACATGGACGCCTTCGGGTGAGAACTTAGCAAGTACCGATAAGGTTGTCATGTTTGCCCCGGGATCATCTGATACAAATTCGAAGCGATTGATTCTGAGCGGCGGCAGTTTCTATACAACGTTCAACAATGTGACCACATCATCCTGGCTCCCGTCAGACGTGAATGATACCTACATCGTATATGGTGTCGCCGACGCTTCTGTGGCCTCCCTGCGCATGCCTTTCAACAGGGCAGATTATTATATCAGGAGGCCCGGCACCCCCCCCATGCCGTCAAGATGCGCTCCAAATACCGGTATCCTTTACAAAGCTAATATCAACCAGGTTAACGGAAGGCTTAATGACAGTGAAATTGAGCTTCTCGAATGCGCGGCGGACATGCAGGTTATCTTTGGAATAGACAATGACGCCGACGGCGACTTCGAACCGTTTGTTGCAGGGAGCACGGATGGTTATCTGGATGATATTTCTAATTTGACGGCCCAACAGATAAGAAACACTGTAAAAGAGACTAGAATATATATTTTAGCCCATGAAGGACAGAGAGATCCCTCTTATACATATCCGAGCAGTACCAAAACCGTTGGCGAGTTCAGCCTGGGACGCACCTTTAACCTGGCGACGACTATCGGAACTGGATGGGAGCGCTACCGGTGGAAGCTGTATATACTGGTTGTGAAAATGAATAACCTGAGGTAAACATGAAACAGTTAAGAAATGAAAGAGGCATTGCCCTTGTGATGATACTTGTGCTTTCAGCCATCTCACTTGCCATAATGGCCGCTTTAATTTATATGATAACAGTGGGAACACAGCTCTCCGGTATGCAGAAAAGGTACAGAACCGCTCTTGACGCCGGAGTGGGCAGTGCAGATCTTGCCTATCAGTTCGTTGCGACAAGGGGAGACACCACTATTGTCAGCGGCCTCCTTACGCAACTTTCACTCATTAATCCTGCAGTTACAACATCGGGTTCATGCACGGGCACAAGCTCGTTAGGCACATCGTTTGCCGGATTGGCTGCAAAACTGAACGCTCCAACATTCAATCCGGATGGAACTTCGAACTGGTCATCAGCCTGCGCCGGAGATTCTGTGATGATCATCCCCGGCACTTCCACTTCTTACGATTTGCGGTATGATCTTGGATCAAGCCCCTATCCTGTCTACAGGGTATATACAAAAATAGTTGATACCATAGAAGGAAACTCCGGCGGGGACGAAGGCCTGCTTGGGAAAGGAGTGGTGAGTTCAGGTAGCGGTGAAATATCAGTCATGAGCAGACCCTATCTTTATTCATTGGAAGTTAATGCTGAAAATCTGTCGAGTCCTTCAGAAAGGGCAAAGCTGTCTGTCCTTTACCAATATTGATGATCATATCTTCTGTAAGGTTTTTATGCTGTATAGCCCTGTTTCTGCTTATTGCCTGCTCTAAAGAAAAACCTGCTGGAACAGGAGACCAAACGTCTCCCCAGAAAGGAGAGGTGTCATATTCAATAGAAATCACCCCTCTCAATGTAACCCGTAACTCGACGGTATATTTAGTTCCCAACGGCTTTGCCGTTTCAGATGCCAAAATAGACTGGCTGGTCAATGGGAAATCAGCATCTGCATCCATGCCTGACCAATTGAATACAAACGAAACAAGAAAACATGATACAGTTCAGGCAAGGGCAATAATTAATGGCAAAGAAATTTTATCAAATACCGTTCAGATAAAGAATTCCCCTCCTGATATAAGCAAAGTGAAAATTCTTCCGGAAGTTTTTAGGCCGGGGGATACGCTCAGCATTGAAGCCTCCGGCAGCGATACCGACGGCGATGGAGTAAGCGTCTCTTATGAATGGACAAGGAACGGTTCTCCTGCGGGAAACAGTCCGCACATAGAAGGTCTGGTGAAGAGAGGAGACAAGATATCAATTAAAATCATCCCATTTGACGGAGAGGATTATGGCCGAACAGTTGTTTTACATAGAGAAATAGTAAATATGCCGCCAATAATTATTGAAGACAAAAAGTATACATTTAACGGAAACGTTTATATATACCAGGTGAATGCCACTGATGCTGATGGAGACTCTCTGACCTATATTTTGAAGAACACGCCTCCGGGGATGACCATAAATCCGTCAACCGGACTGATAAAATGGAATGTACCCACTGATTTTACTGGGAGATCCCAGTTTACTGCCTCAGTCACCGACGGGCATGGCGGTGAAGCAACGCAGAGCTTTACTTTCGAAATAGGGCCTGAGAAAAAGTAAGGACTTTCAGGTTCCCTGCCTCATTATACCTCAGAATCACATTTCCTGTTTATAATCAATAACTTTTCAGCATTTCAAGAGGGCTATTTTATAAAACTATAGCAAATGCTAATTATTATATGTTATAGTTATCACCTCAGTAATTCAGCATCAGGCTTTATGAGGAATTGAGAATGAATAAATCAGGGTTTATTGTCCCCCTCGCAGGAAACAGCAAAGGAACAACTCTGGTTGAGCTGGCAATAGTCCTTGCGATAGTTGTCGTTGTGGGGGCCATTGTAGCAACAGGTTATGGATTTCTGAGCGCTGACCGTGTTAAAAGCGCTTCGAGAGAGCTATTTGGGGACCTGCAGCGGATAAAGCACTCCGCAGTTACGCAGGGGCCTGATGCAGCAGTTCCGCAATTGAGGGGTTTTGGGATCAGATTAGAATCAGCCCGGACATACAGGCTTTTCCGGTTTAATGACGCAAATTCCAATTTTCAGTACGACGGCGCTGCAGAGGAGGCTTTTCTGCATGGAGAGACATCGGCAAGGCAGAAAGAAATCCCTGTGCCACTTGAGATGCGGATCAAGAGCGGCGGCAAGCTCGTCTCTCCACAGAATACCGTATTGCTGTTTGATCATCTCGGAATACCGAGACAGGCCAATATGGGATTTCAGCAGAAGACTCTCGTCATAAATAACCCGGACAATGACATTTTGAAGAAGTGTATCAGCATAA
The DNA here is from genome assembly GCA_016873615.1 of Nitrospira sp. Classification (GTDB taxonomy): domain Bacteria; phylum Nitrospirota; class Thermodesulfovibrionia; order Thermodesulfovibrionales; family SM23-35; genus VGWX01. Next base: position 11,821 of record VGWX01000006.1, read on the forward strand.
GCTTCAACAGGATCAGGGAAGGGCAATGGGATGGGAGCAACTGTCGGGAACAATAAGGGATTTTCATTGATAGAATTGATGGTGGCAGTAGTGATTATAGCTGTTGCCATGCTTGCCCTTTCTTCTGTAATGATAAATGCAATTACTGTAAACCTCGGGAATGATCTCAGGAACACTGCCATGAGGCTTACTCAACAGACAGCAGAAGCCCTTCTTGCCTTACCCATAGAAAGAATTAATTCATGCGGTTTAACCCCTGATAAAAACGCATCAAATTATAACGCTGCTTATACATACGATAATGCCAATACATGCCTGGGAAATCCTGAAGAATATAAAAATTACCCTAACCCTGTTCAGTCAATAAAAGGCTTTCAGCAGCCTTTCAATATCGCCTGGAGTGTAACAGCCTTAAGCAGCGATCTCAGGCAGATCACCATTTCCGTTTCATACAGACACCGCGAAGAAGATCATGTTAATAATGCCGTGGTCTATAAACACAGAACGCTATGAAAATATGAAAAAAATAAACATTAGTAATCCCCCCTCACCCCCCTTTATTAAAGTGGGGATGGGAAGATCTATCAACGATAAAGGTTTAACACTGGCAGAGCTTCTCGTAACGCTGGCAATATTTTCTGTAGTCATTGCAGGAGTTTATGCTGTTTATACAACACAGATAAGGCATTCAACAAGAGAATATATCCTTGCTGAATCAGAGATGGAACTCGTGATAGCAAAGACTATTATCGAAAGGGACATCATGATGGCAGGTTATGGAATAGCTGACGACTATAATGGCCTCGTTTTCTTTCCTTCACCTGTGCCGGTCGGGGCCACTGACAATATTTCTCCCGGAGCCACACCAAATCCCCTTGGAGGCAGTTATCCGACTACAGGGCTTGCAGGCGCTGATTCCCTGTATATGGCGGGAACAGCCCTTGGAATATATTCGAGGGCTGCACAGAGATGGACATATATAAAGGATGTAGCGCCTGTAAAATTCGAGATATGGGGCGATGCAAGAGAAGATATCGAGTCAGGGGACAGGGTGATCTGCATGGAACCGAATACCGGAACAATCATCACGGACCCGGCAACATGGAGGTTCGAATATCCGTCAACCCCTGCTTTTCCGGCCGGTGAAGGAAAGGGCATGCTTGTTTACGGTCTCAGCAGGCCGCCTCAGTCAGGAGAGCCTGAAATGCCAAGGCCATATTATCTAGTCCAGTACAGATTGGGCGGTTCCCCTGCAGATATGCCCGGAATATGTTCGAAAGGTACACGAAGCCTCCAGAGACTTGAGATGTCAGATGGAGAATCGATAGAGCCCCTCCTCGCCTGTGTCAGGGATTTCCAGGTCTCATTCGGTCTTGATACAGACGATGACGGAACCATAGACACATGGGATCCGATAAGCGCAGGTAATATTCAGACCGATGCGTATGACCTGAAAACACTCAGGAGACGGTTAAAACAGGTAAGGGTCTACATACTTGTCCAGGCCGGGAACAGGGACCCTGATTATATGTATTCGAATCCGGACAATCCCGCTAAACCGAATACGATCAGGGTTGGAGAGATTATCCTTGGAACCGGCAGGGACATTACCCTGACAGCAGACCAGAGGAGGTACAGGTGGAGAGTCATGACCATAAGTGTAACGCCGAGAAACCTGAGATAAAAGAGGAGCGAGGCGTAGCCCTTGTTGCGGCCCTTATGATAAGCCTTTCTGTGATGCTCCTTATCGTAAGCACGCTGTATTTTGTAGTCCATTCCACAAGCATATCAGGGGCAGGGAAAAGATATGCAACCGCCTCTGAGGCTGCTGATGGCGCTGTCGAAGTAATGAAGGACACTATCCACCTTATTATAATGGGAGAACCTGTTTCTTCTCTCCCTATAGTAGATCCTTCGCCGCCGTGCCTTGTTGATTCTATTTTGAGTGAGCAAGTTAGCTGTATTACTACCTTAACTTTACCGGGCAGCAGTTTGTTCAGCGATTATAACGCTCAGATAAGTGTAATGAGGTTATATACCTCATGGCTGCCAGGGAGCAGGCTCGAATTCCCACGTGCAGGTGGCGGCGCCCCGACCACTTCTGTTTATTTCAGGATAAATACAGTTATTAAAGGCCCCGGCGGCACAAGGGCAGAAACCTCTGCCCTTTACAGATATGTTTTATAGAAAAGGAGAAAAATTTAAACCACAGAGAGCTCAGAGATTTCCTCTGTGTTCTCAAAATGAATACCCTTTAAAAGAAATAACGAGAGAGATAATTTCTTGTGCTATAGAGGTACATTCAACATTGGGTCCAGGTTTATTAGAAATCGTGTATGAAGAAGCTCTATCACATGAGTTTACGCTAAGAGGATTAGCTTACGATAGGCAAAAGGAAATAAGTTTTAATTATAAAGGCAAACACATTGGAAGGCATAGAATAGATTTTCTTGTAGATAATGAAATTATTTTGGAATTGAAGGCAGTAGAGACCATGAACAAGATATTTGAAGCACAATTATTGACCTATTTAAAAGCAATAGACAAGAGAATCGGGTTATTGCTCAATTTCAATGTTGAGAGACTTACAGACGGCATTAAACGGTTGATAATTTAGAGTAATAATTCTGTCTTTCTCTGTGTTCTCTGTGGTTTATTTTTGATAAAAGGAAAAGAGTGATAAAATGAAGAAACTTATATTCCTTATTCTGACACTATCTATCGCATTACTACCTGCTTTGATCTATACCCAGACCATGTCTGATTTTTGCAGCGCCCCACCGTATGTTACACGAACCGTGCCGCCTAATGTAACAATCATACTGGACAATTCAAGGGCTATGCTGAATCCTGCCTATACAGGAGAATATAATCCAGCCCGGCCTGATAATTATACAGGTTATTTTAAGGCCAACAAGACATACTGTGCCTCCGGCAGTAATTTCTATGAAGCAGCATCATGCCCTGGTTCAGACAGAGGACCATATCCAGGCAGCCTGCTGAACTGGGCTGCAATGAGCAGGTATGATATCGTTATGCTTGTGTTAATAGGCGGCAAGGGAACACCAACTCCATCCAGCCGTGACAAGCTTAAAGGTGAAAATGCGGACTGGCAGCCAAGGACAACATCTGCCCATCCAGGATGCGTATTCGATGTAACCAGCCAGGGAGGCCTTGAAATCACTTCAACCGGCTCATGTGCTCTCCCGCTCATTACAAACGCAGGAGGCGCTTCGATCGTGGTGGCTGTAAGCGATTATCTGCCCAATCTTTCTCCTGCAGGGATAATCCAGAAATTAATGGATAAGGACAGTGACGGCAACTGGGATGCAAACGCTCCGCGAATAGGCATAATGAGATTCCAGGCGTCACAGAATGACATAAAGATGGACTATTGTGCAGGGAATTCAGGCGCGATATCATCCTTTATCAACGGCATGGCCTCTGCCCAGTCAACGCCTGACAAAAATAATCCGAACGCCCCGCTCGGGCTATCAATGCTGAGGACGATCCAGTACTACAAAAATACATGCGGAACAGCCTGCAACCCGTGTACTGACCCGGTAGATTCTGTTCAGTGCAGGAAGAACTTTGTCCTGACTATAAGCAGTGGAGAGGCAACAGATGTCCCCTCTCAATATTCAGCAGACTTTCTCAATGAACAAATCAGGCAGGCGCACACCTCTGATATGAGGGCTGATCGCGACGGTCTTCAAACCATCAGTTACTATAATGTACATATCTTTGGAGATCAAACCGCTAAAGACAATTTACAGGGATTTTCAAAATACGGAGGCTTTATTGATTTCAACGCAAATAAGCAACCAGACCTGAAGGGTGAATGGGACAGGAACGGAGATGGGATCCCTGATGCGTATTTTGAGGCTTCAGACGCTGCCGGCGTGCAGGCAGCGATCGAAAAAGCATTCCAGGATATCCTGTCACGGGCAGCTTCAGGCACTGCTGTAGCTGCTGTCACAACTTCATCAAGGGGCGCCGCTTCTGTGCTTCAGGCTTACTTCCTGCCCTCAAAAATAGAATCAGGGCCGAGAGAGGTATCATGGACAGGTTACCTGCAAAACATCTGGACAGACCCGGATGATAATCTCAGGGAGGACTCTGTGCATGATTACAAACTTATTCTTGATCAGGATAAGGTAATGAAACATTATTTTAACCCGAATACCAATGAAACTGAGGCAGCGCTCTTTACTACCCTGTCTGATGGAAAAGGCGGAACATTTTCCTCCTGTTCAAGTCCTGAGATTAAACGACTTGCAGATGTGAATGCCCTATGGGAAGCAGGGGAAAAGCTTGCCATTAAAAACCCTTCGGAAAGAATCATATTCACATCAAGAAAGGTGATCAGGGGCGCTTCTGTTACAACATTCACAGAGACGCCATATCCTGAGTTCAATACAATCATGAATGCAACTTTAAGGAATGCCCTCAATCCCCAGGGAGTATATAGCGCTGATAACATCATCAAATACATAAGGGGCGAATGTCTGGAAACCGGTGTCACAGGCGATGCAGCTTGCGGCAATACAGTGAATCCAATATACAGGGACAGGCGGCTGACAGTAGATAATCAGCTCCGTGTATGGAAGCTTGGAGATATGATAGGCTCAACCCCAAAGGTTTTTGCCGGCGCTCCGCTTAACACATATCATATCGATTATGCTGACAGGTCATATTACGACTATCTGTCAGGCGATGGTTATAAGAAGAAATCCTCTGTGGCTTTTATAGGCGCCAATGATGGAATGCTCCATGCCTTCAGATCCGGATATCTGAAAAACACCGGGTTTATAGGAAATGTAAAGGCGCTCTACAGAAACTTCTTTGGATCAGGAGATGATGAATACGGCAGGCTCGGTGAAGAGGTATGGTCATATATACCTTATAATGCATTCCCTTATCTGAAATATCTTGCTGATCCGAACTATTGTCACCTCTATTACAGTGACCTTTCCGTGAAACTCTTCGATGCAAGTATCAATGGTAGTCCCGGATCAGTCAGGAACAAAAGCAGCTGGAAGACCATACTCATTGGTGGAATGGGGTTGGGAGGTGCATGCGGTTTAGGGGGATTGCCGGCAGATCCGCCGGCAGGGACACCTTCGAACGTTGGATTTTCATCGTATTTTGCCCTGGATGTTACAGACCCTGAAAATCCTATACCGCTCTGGGAGTTTTCCGACATTGATATGGGACTTGCCACCACTTCCCCTGCAATAGTAAGGACAGGCGACAGAAGCCAGAATGGTAACTGGTATGCTGTATTCGGTTCCGGTTCGAAAGTGCTCCCAAAAGGCGGGGTGGATTTAGGGAGAACTGCAACCGGCTATATTTACATCCTGAATCTTGCAACAGGTGAGCTTATGAAAAAGATATCTCTCGACCATAGCGCCATAGTCGGAGACATTCTTGCCATAGATGCGAATAAGGACTATACAGCTGAAAAGATATACTTTGGAACAGCATATAAGCCGGGCACAACGTGGATGGGAAAGCTCGTGAGCATAAATATTCCGTTGGTCTTAAATACCGGAGGCGTCAATATCTCATGGAATTCTTCTTTCGGAAACACTCTGTTTGCCGGAAATTACCCATTGACAGCCTCTCCTGATGCAGCCAAAGATACAAAAGGGGATATCTGGATTTATTCAGGATCCGGCAAGTATTACAGCGACATGGATGAGGCAGATACGTCACAACAGATATTTTTCGGGCTGAAAGACAAGGGAGCTACAATTGCAGAGTCAGACCTTTTCAATACAACAAATATCCAGACAACAGGTGAGGTGACCGGTACAGACAAAGTTTGTGCCTATGATTCCTCTTCCAACAGGTTTGCCCTGAAAGATATTGTCACTTCTATAAGACTTACATCTTCTGTTCCTGCAGTTGATGATGAGGGATGGAAGATATATCTGCCGATTGGAGAGCGTGTGATATCACGTCCGCTTGCAGTCGGAGGGATTGTGGATTTCCTGACATACAGACCTGAGGCTGACCCCTGCAAATATGGCGGAGATTCCTACCTCTATTCTGTGGGGTACACCACTGGATGTGCGCCCTTGGGAATAGCTATTCGTTCGCCTGAGATTACAAGTGGATTGAGCGGAACTGTTACAGTCTACAAAAATGTTCAGCTGGGACCCGGAGCGCCGCCAAGAGGCGATGCAATTGCAATATCACCTCCAAAAGAAGACACGGAACAACTGAAAAAGAAGATACAGATAGCTGCCGGTGTAATCGCAGAGGCGGAAAACAGGCCTGTATTTTCTCTCTCTTCCAGAATAATACACTGGCTGAAGAAGTAATCAGCAGCAGTACAGGTTATTTGGGCAATAGAAAATATGAACCATAGGGAGAGTATATGAGCGGATTCTTTTGCCGATAGTCAAATATCTTTATGAATGAATATAGAGGCAAAAGCCTCGGAGGGAGGAACAACCGAGAATGAGCGAATATACTCTCCCTATGGTTCTATCCAAAAATTCTTATATCTTGTCCAGAGCCTGCTTCAGGTCAGCGATCAGGTCGTCCACGTCTTCCAGCCCAAGCGCGATGCGTACAAGATTGTCCACCATGCCGATTGAACGGCGATGTTCTTCTGTATAGTCGAAGAATGACATCGTTGCCATCTGAGTTACAAGGCTTTCGGTGCCGCCGAGACTGGGCGTGATCAGGAACAACTCGAGCGAATCAATGAACTTGCGCGTTTCCTTGTCACCGCCTTTGACCAGGAAGGTTATCACGCTGCCGAAACCACGCATCTGCTGGGTTGCGATTTTGTGATCAGGGTGAGACTCCAGTCCGGGATACCATATCTTCTCTATCTTCGGATGCGACTCCAGCATGCGGGCGATAGCCAGGGCAGCTTTGTTGTGGTGCTCCATGCGGAGTGCAAAGGTCTTTAGGCCGCGTTCGAGCAGAAAACAGGTGAACGGTCCGGGTGTAGCGCCAATCATCCGCTGCATGCGGTTGAGGTCGTTCAGCAGGGCATGCTTGCCAAGGGTAACGCCGGCCAGGAGGTCGTTGTGACCACCGAGATACTTGGTGGCAGAGTGGATAACGATATCCACGCCCATATCGAGAGGCTTAATATTGTAAGGTGTGGCCATCGTAGCATCTATCATGGTCATTATGTTATGTTTTCTGGCAACTTTCACGATCGCAGGGAGGTCCAGTACGCGCAGATAGGGATTTGTCGGGGATTCGGTAAAGATGATGTTAGTATTTGGCTTTATTGCTTTAGCGATAGCCTCAGCTGTCGGATCAGCCAAAGAGACTTCAATGCCGAACTCGGCCAGCGTGCTTGTGGCAAAATCGCGCGTCTGGCGATAACAGTCGTTGGTGAAGATAATATGGCTGTTACGACGCATATATGCCATTATTGTTATTATCACCGCGCTCATACCGGTGGAGAACAATATCGCCCTCTCGGCTCCCTCGATAGCTGCAAGCTTGCGCTCACATTCCTGCTGGGTCGGGTTGCCATAGCGGCCGTATTCATGTTCACGAATAACCCGTCCCTCGCTCTTGGACTTCATGAAATTCAGGACCTCGGCAGTGGAATCGAAATAGTAGTTGGAAGTCTGAACGATCGGCGTGGAGACCGCATAGTGTGCTTTCGGGGTGCGGCCCAAACCGTGAATGGCAAGGGTAGCCGGCTTCCAGTTCTTTGTTTTTGAAGACTTTTTAGGCATCTGTGTTTTCCTCCTCTTCTGCAAAGCATGCTGGAGAGCCTCTTTAACAGCATCCAAACTGGGTGGAAGCTCGATTGGTTTATTGGCAAAGTGGCAGGGGAAGTCCAGCGTTTCCTCGTGGTAGCGAACTTTGAAATCAGTAAATTTCAGGCCGTGCGCTGTGGAGATAACCACAACCCGCTCGGACTTATCGATCTTGCCGGCTGTGAGCAGTTTGATCAGCACTGCCAGCGCAACGCCGGTATGCGGGCAGTTAAACATTCCTGTTTTGTCACCGAGTGCGGCTGCGTCAGCCAGTTCCTGCTCGGTGGCCTGCTCGACAATGCCGTTGAAATGTTTCAGCGTACGTATAGCCTTTTCTATGCTCACAGGGTTGCCGATCTGGATTGCACTGGCAAGTGTTTTTTGGGCCTGTATCGGCTCGAATGCCTCGAAGTTTTTCATATAAGAACGGTAAAGCGGGTTGGCTCGTTCAGCCTGTGCAACAACAATGCGGGGGAACTTGGTAATCAGGCCAAGATCGCGCATCATAAGCAGGCCGCTGCCCAGTGCAGAAACGTTCCCGAGGTTGCCGCCGGGGATGATGATCACATCAGGGACCTGCCAGTCAAATTGCTGGACGATCTCGATCCCAACGGTTTTCTGACCCTCAATGCGCAAAGAGTTCATTGAATTGGCAAGGTACATTGTCTCGTCCCTGGTAATCTCCTTTACGATGCTCATGCAGCCGTCGAAGTCAGTGTCCAGCGACAACACCAGCGCACCGTTGGAGATAGGCTGAATGAGCTGCGCAACCGAGATCTTACCCTTCGGCAGCAGGACAACAGCCTGGATGCCGGCAGCAGCGCAATAAACCGCCAGTGCAGCCGAGGTATCGCCGGTGGAGGCGCAGACGACCGCTTTGATCGGAGCGCCTTCGCTGATCATCTGCTTGACCTGGGACACGAGCACTGTCATGCCAAGGTCCTTGAAAGAACCGCTGTGGGAGTTGCCGCAGAGTTTGAGCCAGAGGTCTTCCAATCCAAGCATCTTTCCGAACCGTTCGGCCCAGAACAGGTTGGAACCACCCTCATAGAGGGAGACGATGTTTTCATTGTCAATTTGCGGAAGGATCCATTCCTTCTTGCCCCACACTCCGGAACCGAAGGGCCACTCGTTGGACTTATAGCGATCCTCGAACAGCTTCATCCAGGCCCTGGCATCGCTTTGAGCAAGGGCGTGGAGGTCGTGCTTAACTTCCAGCAGCGAACCGCATGTCTTGCAGCGATAAACGATCGAGCTGAGCGGATAATTCTCTTTGCACTGTTCGTTGATGCATTGAAACCATGCCCGATATGGCATAGACACTATTTTCTGTTCTCTCCTGCTGACTGGTTATGTATAAGGGAATACACAATCATACTAATCCTTTTTAATGGTGATCTTTTCCCCATTTTCAGCATTGAGTATAACACAACATCCCTGACGGTTTAAAATGTTATGGAGGGAAAAATCTCGCAGAGACTGAAAAGGGATAATGTAAATGAAAACTTTAGAGGGTACGAAAATAAAAAAAGTGGCGCTTGCTTCCCCTCGTATCTCAGCAGATTGTACATCTTGAGACATACTGCTTAAGACTCTTACGTCAAAAACCTTACATCCTGCGACCTTACAACCTTTCATGCTGAGTCTGAGAGAAGCAAGTCCACCACTTTTGTGAAACTCACTCTTCTTGATTCATTTGTACCACCATTTAAGGCGCTTGTCAAGCTTTTTTTGTATTTTTTTAAATAGGATAAGCTAAAATAAAAAATATATATTTCATAAGAGGTAAGACTGCCATGGACGAATACAAGCTTGAACAATGTAAGATCAAAACAGAAAAAGCAAAAGAGTTCCGTGAAGAAATACCGGGCATTGTCGAGAATCTTGTGCAGTCGTGTAGCATTGAGGATTGTTTCGATCATGTAGATCTTGAACCCATGCCCTCCAAAGCAGCAGTCATAGATATTATTTATATGGCCTGCCGCATTCTATACCCGGGTTACTTTACAAACATGCGCATCGACAAAGTGAACCTGATTTATTACTTTGGACAGGAAGTTACGGCATTTTTTGAGGCGCTGTCCGAACAGATAACACTCGCCATACGTCATGAATGCCGTCGTCATAATATGGCCTGTGTAAACTGCGACGAGCGGGGACAGGAAATTGCGATCAATTTTATGAATGAACTTGCCGGGCTGAGAAGGCTCCTTGCGAAGGATATCCGCGCTGCCTATGAGGGTGATCCGGCAGCAAAGAGCTATGATGAGATCATCTTCAGTTACCCCGGTCTTTTTGCCATTACTGTATACCGCATAGCTCATCAGCTTCACGAACAGGGCGTATCATTAATCCCGAGGATCATGTCGGAATACGCGCACAGCTTAACCGGGATCGATATACATCCCGGTGCCCGTATCGGCGAGAGCTTTTTCATAGACCACGGCACCGGGGTAGTGATCGGTGAAACAACAGATATCGGCAAGCGAGTGAGAATCTACCAGGGGGTTACTCTTGGCGCTTTATCCCTTCCAAAAGATGCGGTTGAACAGCTCAGGAGCGAAAAACGTCATCCAACCATCGAAGATGACGTGGTGATCTATTCAGGGGTTACCATTTTGGGCGGCGAAACCGTGATAGGCGCCAGATCAGTAATCGGAGGCAACGTATGGATCACAGCATCAGTGCCTCCGGACACCAAAGTGTTCATGAAAAAACCTGAGCTCGTATTTAAATAGATATGGACCGAATCTACAATGATATTACAGGAACAATAGGCGCCACGCCTTTGGTAAGGCTGAACCGGATTACAACCGGACTTCATGCGACAATCCTGGCCAAACTTGAATTCAGGAATCCTTTGGGAAGCGTAAAAGACCGCATCGGTCTTGCCATGATAAAGGCAGCAGAAGAGCAGGGACTTATTAAAAGCAATACCATGATAGTTGAGCCGACGAGCGGGAATACCGGGATTGCCCTTGCCTTTGTCTGTGCGACCAGAAAATACCGGTTGACTCTGACCATGCCTGAGACAATGAGTATCGAAAGAAGAAAACTCCTCAGGCACCTTGGAGCAGACATAGTCCTGACGCCGGGAAATGAAGGCATGAAAGGAGCCATAAACAAGGCAAGGGAAATACTCTCGGAGACCACTAACGCCTTTATGCCTGATCAATTCAGCAACCCGGCAAATCCTGAGAGCCACCGGAGGACAACTGCGGAAGAGATCTGGAGCGATACGGACGGAGGCATTGATATATTCATTTCAGGAGTAGGAACCGGCGGCACCATCACCGGAGTTGCAGAAGTAATAAAAAAGCGGAAACCATCTTTTAAGGCAGTTGCGGTTGAACCTGCCGATTCACCGGTACTGTCCGGCGGAAAACCCGGCCCTCATAAGATACAGGGAATCGGAGCAGGCTTCATTCCTAAAGTGCTTAACACCGGCATCATTGATGAGATCGTTACTGTTACAAACAATGATGCCTTTGAAACAGCCAGAGCTCTTGCAAAAACTGAAGGGATCTTATGTGGAATTTCTTCAGGCGCAGCTGTCTGGGCTGCAATTGAAACAGCCGGACGTCCTGAAAATGCGGGGAAACAGATCGTTGTAATTTTGCCGAGCACCGGCGAGCGCTATCTGAGCACGGATTTATTCAAAGACTCATAATAAATTCATACAACTGCCTACGCATATTATTCATAAAATAAAGAATATGAACCTGAGAAAGAGTATTTGAGCGGATTCTTTTGTTGATAGTCAAGTATATTCTGAACATAAAGAGACAAAAGCCTCGGAGGGAGGAACGACCGAGAATGAGCACGAATACTCTCTCTCAGGTTCATTCAGAATAATTTATGGCTAAAACAGGTTAATAGAAATACATTAAAGATAATCCGCCGTTCAATTCAAGTCCATAGGGCTTTGCACTGTAGGCAGGGAGAAACTGATAGATGGGCGCAATCTCGAAACCTACCGAAAAGTCCTTATTTGAATAGAAGGTAAAACCAAAAGGAACCCGCACTGCTGCACATGCATCATAATTATTATCGTCTTTCGGGTTGTCTTTTAAAAAAATTGCTATCCCTACGCCGACATAAGAAAAGAAAGGTATCTCTTTAATCGGTGAACTCCATGTGTAATCAACAGACAAATATGGGGTGTCATATTTAAGATCGTGCCAGAAACTCCATGCCCAGATCCCGCCATGTATATTAAGGAAATTATTTTCACTGACAGGGATTGTTAAAGATAAAGCAATCGGATCACCCAGAAGCATCCCGATTGATCGCCTGTTTTCTGCCCCCGCATAAGACGTTCCCGAAAGCAAAAGAATAAAAATTATTGATATCAACAACAGGACATGCTTTGCGTGTTTCATGCTTTATTTTTCAATCTTCCCATATACTACTCTGCCAGGGTTGATAATAATTAACCAGTCTTTCTCTGAAGATTTTGGAAAATAGACCCTATTCCTGATCAAGCCATTTTTTTAGTGTAGTTATATCTTTTTCACTCAATCCCAGGGGGGGCATTTTTTCTCCCTCGGACATCTGTGCCATAACCTTCCACATCTCGGTTTTTATAATTCCATAAGAATCAGCAAAGCCCTGAAAATTCTCCTCCATCTGTGGCATCACAACCATCATATCCTGTGCTGATTCATCGAACTTATCCATTCTTGCATAGGAAACTGCCCGGGCAAACTTTGCCATTGCATAATCAGTCTTCAGTCCTAAAGCCTGCGTAAAGTCCGGAACCGCTTTCTCAAATTCTTCCTTCATCATGTGCGCCATTCCGCGAAAGAAATATGCCCTTGCACTTTTATTATTGGCGCTGACCGCCTTGCTGAAGTCCTCGAGCGCCATATCAACTTCCTTTATTTTTATATGCGCAACTCCGCGGCTTAAATGAGCAATATAGGGATCTGCTCCGGCTTCTATAGCTTTTGTAAAAGCTTCTATGCTCTCTTTTTCTTTGCCCTCGACGAAGAGTAATTGTGCTTTTCTCATGAGTTCCTGAGTATCCATGGTGAACCTCCTTTAAAAAATCTGTGATAACTATATCTGATTTTCATTGTTTTGCATCATCAGTTACATTCTCAACTGATGACTCCTTGGCTGCCCGTAATCCCTCTTTTATCACAAGGATGAAAACAACAGTGAACCCGATAAGAACACCCACAAAGTTTATCAGCTTGAGTATTGCGAGAACGACAAGAATAAAGGCAATCATAAAAAACCTGAAGAAACTGAGGAAGACAACTTTCCCATTCGGTCTTGGTGATACAGCAAAATCTTTTAAACCCCAGGCAAGACCTTTAATGTTAGCGAGTCCGAGAGCGCCGCCAACGAGGATACTTAAAGGGAGTTTTTTCCATTCATAAAATGCTGAAACGGCTGCAAGACAAATGAGGATGATCGTTCCCTGTCTATGAATTCTTTTTATCAGATTCATCGCCGGATTTCTTTGCCATTCTTAATAAATCTCTGAAACCTGCTATGATGCCGAATATTGTGAAAACGAAGAGAAGCCATGGAGAAGTTTTGGTGTTAAACCATTTTTCCATCGCATAATCGAGTCCGTATCCGATAAAGCCGCCAACGACAGTTGAAACTACCAGGTTAAGCCCTACCGTGCTTGCCTCAAGCATCTGTCTGAAAAAAGATTTCTCCGCCATATTTACCTCTCAGGTTCTAAATTTTAGCACAGATCAGGCAGAAAATTTTTGATTCGACAGATGGAAGGTGTTTATTTTATTTCTACCAATGATTCGTACGCTGCCTTTACAGTCTTTTCTATATCCTTTTCGGTATGCGCAAGGGATATGAATCCTGCCTCAAACTGTGAGGGAGCTATATATATTCCCCTTTTTATTATGGCTGAAAAGAATCTGGAGAATCTTGCCGTATCAGATGTTTTTGCCGTTTTATAGTCAATTACATCGGTATCTGTAAAATACGTGCAGAACATTGTGCCTGCCCTGTAAAACCTTGTCTTAACTCCTGCTTTTCTCGCAGCGTCTGCAAGTCCTTCCTCTAATAGTGCCCCGGTGCTTTCGAGTTTTTTGTATATGTTTTTTCCTGAGAGTATCCTGAGGGTCTCAATGCCTGCTGTCATAGCAAGCGGATTGCCTGACAAAGTTCCGGCCTGATATACCGGCCCTTCAGGCGATACCATAGACATTATCTCCTTTTTCCCTCCATAAGCGCCAACCGGCAGCCCACCGCCTATGACCTTGCCAAGGCAGGTCATATCAGGCCTGATCCCATAATATGCCTGTGCCCCGCCAAAGGCTACCCTGAATCCTGTCATCACCTCATCAAAGATGAGAACAATGCCGAACTTTTTTGTCAGCTTTCTCAGCGACTCCAGAAATCCCGGTTTGGGCAGGACACATCCGATGTTCCCGACAACCGGTTCTATTATTACACATGCAACAGACTTCCATTCGTTTTTGATGACCGAATGTAATGCAGCTGTATCATTGAACGGCAGTGTTATGGTATTTTTTGCATAAGACTTCGGCACACCCGGACTGTCTGGAACTCCAAAGGTTGTAGCTCCTGAACCGGCCTTAACAAGCAGTCCGTCGGCATGGCCGTGATAACATCCCTCAAATTTGATGATCTTGTCCCTGCCTGTAAAACCTCGCGCAACCCTTATAGCGCTCATTGTTGCCTCTGTGCCCGAGTTCACCATCCTGATCTTATCCATTGATGGGTAGACTTTAAGAACTAATTCTGCAAGTTCGATCTCAAGGGGTGTTGGTGCGCCGTAGCTTGTGCCTTTTTCAGCAGCCTTCTTAAGGCTATTCACAACTTTAGGATGAGAATGGCCAAGGATCAGGGGACCCCATGAAAGGACGTAGTCTATATATGCGTTTCCGTCAACATCATAAATCTTTGAGCCTTTAGCTCTGTCGATAAATACGGGATTCCCGCCGACTGCCCTGAACGCGCGGACCGGGCTGTTAACCCCTCCGGGGATGAGTTCACATGCTCTTTTATACAACCTGTGTGATTTTTTCCATTCCATAACAATATGTTATAACTTTAACAATATGTTATAACTTTGTTACTCTATCATAAAAATTTTTATGTGTCAAAAAGGACGTCTCTTATGCTATAAAAATAGAATTATATTTCAGGAGGATTACATGAAAAAAATTGCCGTACTCACATTAATCGTCTCTTTGCTTATTGTATTTGTTGCATGTGCGAAAAAGGAAGATCAGAAAGGGGCATATCTTGCAACGGTTGGAAACTCAAAAATAACACAGACTGACCTTGAAAGAGAGATAAAAAGCCTCCCGGAGTTTGCACAGAAGCTTTTTGAGGGAAGCGCCGGGAAAGAAAAGTTTCTTGATGAGCTGATCAAAAAAGAGCTTCTTTATCAGGAGGCGTTAAAGAAGGGGCTTGACAAAAATCAAGACTATCAGAAAAAGGTCGAGGACTTCAGAAAACTGACACTTATCAGCCAGTTGCTTGAAAAGGAGATAGAGGCCAAGTCGAAGGTTACTGATCAGGATGTAAAAGATTACTACGAAAAACATAAGGACGAGCTTACTTCTGTCAGCCAGATCAGGGCCAGTCATATACTGGTAAAAACAGAAAATGAGGCAAAAAAGATATTAGAGAGAATTAAGAAAGGTGAAGACTTTGGAACTCTTGCAAAGAAATTCTCGATTGACACCGGATCTGCAAAGAATGGCGGAGACCTTGGATTTTTCTCATCAGGCCAGATGGTGCCGGAGTTTGAGACAGCAGCAATCAAACTTAAAAAAGGAGAAATCAGCGAACCTGTCAGGACAAAATTCGGCTACCACATTATTAAGGTTGCTGACAAGAAAATGGGACAACCCCTTGAATTCGAAAAAATCAAGAACGCCATCTCCCAGAGAATTGCCGCTGAAAAACAGAAAGAGTTTTTTGATTCTTATATTGAAAATCTGAAGAAAACCTATAAAGTTGATATAAATAAGGACGCAGTATCCAAGCTTTCCGCCGGCGAAGAAAAGAAGGAAGAACCTGAGCAAACAGGAGAACCAAAAGCAGCGCCGGAACAGGGATCAAAAGATAAAAAGAATTAAGCTAATAAACTAATAAAATCTCAGCTCGCCCCTCTTTTCCAGAAGAGGGGCGTTCTTTTTCCCGGATTGACTCTGCCTCCGGTCGATGATATGCTTTTTTCATGGAGAAATTTAGAGTCCTTGATATATCAGGAGATGTCGGATTAAGAGCTTTCGGAAAAAGCAAAAAAGAGGTTTTTATTAATGCTGCAATCGGCATGTACAGCCTCATTACAAACCTTACTTCAATAAATGAAAAAAAAACCATGTCTGTTTCAGTCAAGAGTCATTCTTTTGATGGACTGCTTGTTTCATGGCTGAATGAGCTGATTTTCCATTTTGACGCCTACGGTTTCATCGGCAAAAAAATCGACATCAAAGAGTTCTCGGAAAAACAAATTTCAGCAACCGTGGCCGGCGAGGAATTTGATGCAGGACGTCATGAAGGGAAACTGCTCATTAAGGCAGCCACCTATCACAAGCTGAGGATAGAAAAGATGAATGATTCGTGGGAAATAGATGTCATTTTTGACATATAAAAGAAAGGATCTGCATGGATACAGAGAAGATCAGAAGGATTGATGAAACAAAGATAGAAATTCCTATTGATTACAAACAGGGGATGAGGGTTAAAGGGATTATCTATGTTGATGAAACCCTCCAAAAAGACCTTGAAGACCAGTCAATAGATCAGGTTGCAAATGTTGCAACTTTACCGGGGATTGTCGGATCTTCAATGGCTATGCCGGATGTGCATACCGGATATGGATTTGCAATCGGTGGAGTTGCTGCCTTTGATTTAAAAGACGGCATTGTATCGCCAGGCGGGGTTGGTTACGATATAAACTGCGGAGTCCGTTTATTGAAAAGCAATCTTTTGAGAGAAGATGTCCTGACAAAGATGAAAGACCTTGTCGGCATTCTCTATAACGAAATTCCGTCAGGTGTTGGATCAAAGGGGAGGGTGCGTCTTGGTCCTGATGACGAAAAAAAGATATTGCTTAAAGGCGCCCGCTGGGCTGTTGAACAGGGTTTCGGGGATGCTTCAGACCTTGAAAAAATCGAGTCAGGCGGTTGTATCGATGGGGCAGACCCTTCACTGATCAGCAAAAAGGCATATGAGCGGGGCAGGGCCCAGCAGGGCACCCTTGGCTCAGGCAACCATTTCCTTGAAGTCCAGTATATTGATGAAATCTATGACGAAAAGGCTGCAAACAGCCTCGGATTTTTTTTAGGCCAGGTTACTGTGATGATACATACAGGCTCACGCGGGTTTGGGCATCAGGTCTGCACCGATTTCCTTGAAGTAATGGAAAAGGCAGCAGCTAAATACAAGATAGAACTGTCTGATAAAGAGCTCGCATGCGCGCCGTTCAGCAGTCCTGAGGCAAGGGATTACCTTGCTGCAATGAGGGCTGCTGCAAATTATGCATGGGCAAACAGGCAGTGCATAATGCATTGGACAAGAGAGGCTTTCTTCAAGGTCTTTTCGATATCACCGAAAAAACTCGGCATGGAGCTTATTTACGATGTTGCGCATAATATCGCCAAGATTGAGGAGCATGAAGTCAATGGAAGAAAGATAAAACTGATAGTCCACAGAAAGGGCGCAACAAGGGCATTCCCTCCGGGTCACCCGGAATTGCCGGAGATATATAAGCCCCTCGGTCAGCCTGTCCTGATACCGGGTGATATGGGAAGGGCGTCATACGTGCTTCTTGGAACTGAGAAGGCGATGAAAGAGACATTTGGCTCAACGTGCCACGGGGCAGGCAGAATCATGTCAAGACATCAGGCAATAAAAAAAGCAAAGGGCCGGGCAATATGGAGAGAGATGGAGGATAAGGGAATCATTGTCAGGTCTGCAGGAAGAGAAACCCTTGCCGAGGAAATGTCTGAAGCATACAAGAATATCTCAGACGTTGTTGAAGTAGTTCATAAGGCTGGGATATCAAAGAAAGTTGCCCGTCTCAGGCCGATTGGAGTAATTAAGGGATAAAATCGCTCTCCACGTTTAATATGGTGTTGACTATAATCCGAAATCTATGGTAATTTCTTGAAATTTCAAAAAGGAGGGTTTATGAAAAAATCATTTGTAATCTGCATTGTATTAGTTTTTCTTAGTCTGTTCATTATGACGCAGAGAGAGGCGTCAGCTACTGAATTCGGCGGCGGAGCTTATCAAAACGGCGCTGAGTGTTTTATGGCAGGCGCAATACCGCCTCCAGGCACTTATTTTCTCAATTATTTTGTCTACTACACGGCTGATAAATTTAAGATCAAAGACGGTGAAGATTTCACGAAATTCGATCTGAAAGCCACTGCCGATGTATTGCGTTTGGTGCATGTGACCAAACACCAGATTTTTGGCGGTTTCTGGGGAGTACAGGTACTGGTTCCTGTTGTAAATGTAGACGTAACCATGCAACCGGTAAGCATGGCCCCAAAAATGAGTGATAACAAGTTCGGACTTGGTGATATTGTTATCGATCCTTTTCTGCTGTCATGGCATTCGAAAAACTGGCATTTTGCAACAGGATTGGACATTTATATACCGACAGGTGCATATGATGACAAAGACCAGGCAAATCCCGGCAGGAACTATTGGACATTCGAGCCTATATTCGGTTTCACATATATTGCAGACAGCGGCTTTGAAGTATCGAGCAAGTTCATGTATGACTTCAATACTGAAAACGATGACACCAAATACAGATCAGGGCAGGAGTTCCACTTCGACTATCTGGTCGGCTATAACTTCAAACCATGGGGTATAGGCCTAAGCGGATATTATTACAAGCAGGTAACCAAAGATGAACTTGACGGCAATGAGGTCCCCGGTGGTGGATTTAAAGGTGAAGCTTTTGCAATCGGCCCGTCGGTCAAATATGACTATAAAAATATGACGTTCAACCTTAAGTATCAGCATGAAATGAGCGTTGAGAACAAGCCGGAGGGTGATAAATTCTGGTTTAAGTTTGTTTACGCTTTCTAATTGTCAGTTTACAAAAAAACCCTGCGGCAAACCCGCAGGGTTTTTTATGGCCTTATTGAATTTTTCAAGAACGTTATCTTAATATCAGGTATTCGATAACGGCACCACAGAAAATAACAATGCTCCCCGGAATCATCATTTTGTACATTCCCCAGATATCAGCCTTGAAATATTCTCTTGTCAGAACGAGACATATGTGAACCGGGGACAGGAGCACCCCCAAAAATCCGGAGGCAAATGCAAATGAAATCGCACCGGGTGATGCATTGCCAGCAATACTGATTATCAGCGGAAATGTGCTGCCAACGAAGCCTACGGTAATCCCTGTGAGCATCCCTGTAATAAATGGAACCAGGAAGAGAATCGGACCAACAGGAATCCCTTCCTTGAGAAAAAACTGGCTCAGGTTCTTCACTGCCCCTGAATTCTCCATAGCCTCCTTAAAAAACATGACGCCGAGTATCAGGATTATCACATCAAGGGAAAATCCGTGCCGGACTGCCTTAAAAGAAGACTTCAGGGTATGCCTGTAAAAAAACAGGAGGAAGAGAACAACGGCAAGCAATGCATAATGCAGATCCATACGGAATATGACCACAAGGAGAAGGACGGTCACTATCGGCATGAAACTCCAGAGGCCTTTTTTTGAAAGCCGGGCTTCTGTCTTTACATCTCCCTTAAGACCGTGCATGGCAAAGATAAATCCCGCAATCAGCATCAGGAGAGCACATACGAGATTTATGGCAATAAGCCTGTAGAGCTCTATCTTTGCTATAGCAGATGCCAGGAGAATACCCGGATATAATGGCAGTATGTATTCCCAGGGATGTCTGAACCAGTAGTTAATAAACCCTTTTTCTTCCGGGCTCATTTCTATGTCACGGGTTGTCTCAGCTACCATCGGCGCAGAAAAATAGGCGCCTCCAACAGAAGGCATAAGACCTATCAGCAATGGCATTGAGACCGTAACTATCTTTCTGTTTTTGAATATTGCCTTTACTGTCTTCATCATTTCCGCAAGGACATCATGTTCTCTCAGAATCATTTCAAACATCCTGATAAAAGATAAGGCGAGTATAAGGTTGATGGTCACGCTATTCAGAAGAGCAGCCTTACAGGTCTTCACTATCAATTCTAAAGGCATACGATAAAGCACAAACAGCACAAAAGAGGCTGTCAGCATGACAAGGCCGATATTAAGCTTTTTTCTTAGGAGAATAAGTATAAGAGTAAAAATGAAAAAGATTTTCAGCAGATCGGCCATTCACCATTTTAGCACATTTACCGGTTATGAACGGAAATGTCTCCGAATTCTCTTAAAAGACATATAATCAACACATCTGTTGTAAAAAATATACAGGTTCAAGTAAATAATACATGAACAGGGTATCAGAATAATTTTTATGTGGATGTCATTTTAGCAATGATTTCAAAGGCTTTTGCATATAATCATCATGAAACTTAATTTTTTTGAAACTGGCCTCATTTTTGCTTTTATACAGACCAAAAGCTTGACAAATTTACAAGAAGGTGATATAAATTTCTTAACAAAAATTTCTTGACAAATATGTCTGAGTAATGATATAACTTTGGAATATTTGTTTAGGAAACTGAAAGAAAATTAGGGTGCTGAAAATAGCATTCAAATGGTAAAAGGCCTCTGTGGGAGGTCTATCATTATTGAAGGGGAGGTGATACTAAAGAAGCTGAAAGAAAATAAGTTTTAAATAAAGCGCAGTGAAGCCGCCGTTGGCGGATAGAACAAAGAGTATTGTGAACTCTGAAATTTTAAAAAGGAGGGTTAGCAAATGAAAAAATATTTTGCAGTACTTTTAGCTGTTATCTTTATCTTAAGTTTTGCAGTTGCTGCCTTTGCCCAGGATAAGCCTGAGATAACAATCGGCGGGGAGTTAAGGGCAAGAGGCTGGTATGCTGATAATGTTGATGCTGCATATCTTCCGGTAAAGACTGATTCACAGGCATGGTATGACTACAGGGTAAGGCTCAATGTTGCGGCGAAAGTAACTGATAATACATCAGCCTTTGTGCAGCTTGAGACCGCCACAGAGTCCGCAGGTGTTACAAGCAGGGTAAGTGATTGGTATCAATGGGAAGCATGGAACCAGAAACCATCTTCTAATTTGACACTTCGCCAGGCATACATTTCGCATAAAGGATCAGGACTTCTCGGAGTACCGGTAGGGATTAAGGTCGGCCATATGCTATTTGCAATCGGCGAAAAACAGTTTCTCGACCACACAAAGTATGGCGATGATGCAATCTTAGTATGGACTGAGCCGACAAAGGAGCTCCATATAGGACTTGCTATTGCAAAGGCTATCGAGGTATCTCCCGCTAACCACAGTGACGACATTGATGCATATGTCCTCCTCGGCACTTACAAGCTCGACAAAGACAATACGATTGGTTTGAATTACACATGGATAAAGAGCGATAATAGTGCGCCAGTAGCTATAACTAATTTATCCGGCCTTTCCTTCCAGAACCTTGGACTCCATGCAAATGGCAACATTTCCGGACTTGCCTATGCACTTGAGGGTGACATGCAGTTTGGAAAGATTGACAGGACTGATCAAGATACAAAGTTCGGGGGCTATGGCGTCATGGCAAAGCTTGGTTACAAGCTTGACCCGGTAAATCTCAGGGGATCCTTTGCAATGGGTAGCGGCGACAATAATGCTACAGACGACAAGAACAAGGAATTCCAGACCACTTTGGGAAGGGATGTTCACTACACATTTAACTATGAGTACACAGTAAGGACAGCAGTCCCGGCATTGGCAGCAAATGGTTCCCAGGGCCAGGTAATTTCAGGAAACTTAGCAACAAAGGCGAACAGGAACACAGGCATTGCCAATACAACTTACTACAATCTTGGCGTTGACTTCAACCCTGTGAAGGACCTTACCCTCATGCTCGATGGCTTTATCATCAGGGCAACAAAAGCCCTTACAACCAACCAGTCAAAGAGTGTAGGCTCAGAAGTCGACCTCGGTATCGCATACAAGATCGACAAGAACCTCACATACTCAGTAACCGCTGGTGCATTCTGGCCGGGCAAGTTTTACACAACTGGTACGGCGCCCTTAGTTCCAGCTAATGCTAAGAAGACTGTTACACAGGCTGTGCACTGCCTCACACTCAGCTTCTAAATTTTGTAATAAATGCATCATGCCTGAGGCATGATGCGGAATAGATTAAGGCGGCTCAAATGAGCCGCCTTTTTTTTGCAATCCGGAGCATTCTCTGTTAAGATTATAAGAACGGCAGACAGGAATTTTACTATATAATGACTTACAGAAACATCCTGAGTGAATTTAAAAAGAAAAAGATACTCGTTGTCGGAGACCTGATACTCGACCGCTATATATGGGGGAAAGTAAGCAGGATATCTCCGGAAGCGCCTGTGCCGATTGTTGAGGTAACAGATGAAAATTTTCTTCTTGGAGGCGCTTCAAATGTAGCGAACAACATTGTTGCACTCGACGGACAAGTAACAATAGTTGGGGTTGCCGGTCATGACAGAAGCGGTGAAATTCTCAGAAAGATGCTTGAAGAAAGAGGCATAAAATGCGAAGGTGTCTTGTGGAGTGCAAGACCAACGACAGTGAAGGCCCGTGTAATAGCCCATAGTCAGCAGGTGGTAAGATTTGACAGGGAAGACAAAGAGAAAGTTGAAGGAAAGGTTCTCAGGAAGCTTCTCAATTATATATCCGGCGCATTACCGGACCATGATGCTGTGATCATATCTGATTATAAAAAGGGTGTTGTA
The DNA here is from genome assembly GCA_016873615.1 of Nitrospira sp. GTDB lineage: Bacteria > Nitrospirota > Thermodesulfovibrionia > Thermodesulfovibrionales > SM23-35 > VGWX01. The sequence goes on from VGWX01000006.1 coordinate 34,423, forward strand.
TCATCCGAACTTGTGAGAGAGATCCTGAAACAATCAAGGCCAAAGAATATCTTTGTATCTGTTGATCCAAAGGTAGGTCATTTTCATTGTTATAAAAATGTTTCCTTGATCACACCGAATGTTATCGAGGCGTCTGCTGCATCAGGCATAGAAATTAAGGATGAAAAATCTCTTATAAATGCAGGGAAGACACTTTTAAGAAAAATACCATGTGAGGCAGTTCTGATAACCCGCGGAGAACACGGCATGAGCCTTTTCAATAAGTATAAAGTAGTGCACATCCCTACAGCAGCAAAAAATGTATACGATGTAACCGGAGCAGGAGATACTGTAATAGCGACCTTTACTCTTGCACACGCAACAGGAGCAAGTTTGGAAGAGTCTGCGGTTATTGCAAATCATGCAGCAGGTATTGTTGTCGGCGAAATCGGCACAGCAGTGGTCACTGCAGACGCACTGCGTAAGTCTTTAAACAATAATCGCGGATTAAAGATAACAGAATCCTCTTACGCTTAAGATTTCATCTCTGAAAATTAATCCAAATATCTATGGCAAAGGTCTATGACTCGTAGAGCAATAGCATTATTATCAGGCGGTCTTGACAGCACACTTGCAATCCTTACTGTGCTCAAACAGGGGATTGAGGTTAAGGCAATAAAATTTCAGATGCCCTTCGATTGTGATGCATCTTCTCTAAACGATTTATTATCTGTTGGCCGGAGATTCGGCTTCGACGCAGAGATATGCAACCCTGGTGAAAAATTCCTTACTATTGTCAAAAACCCGCCGCATGGTTATGGAAAGAATATGAACCCATGCATCGATTGCAGAATCCTGATGCTGAAAGAAGCTAAATTGCGCATGGGCATGACAGGCGCGGAGTTTATCGTGACAGGTGAGGTTCTTGGCCAGAGGCCCATGAGCCAGAGAAAAGACATGCTCTACCATATAGACAAAGAGGCAGGCGTTGCCGGGCGGGTTTTAAGACCACTCAGTGCAAAGTTCCTGAAAATCACCTCGCCTGAAGCTGAGGGGATTATTGACAGGGAAAGGCTTTATGGATTCAGTGGACGCTCAAGAAAACCACAGATGGCGTTGGCAAGAGAATTCGGTCTCGATGCTTATCCTGCGCCTGCCGGCGGTTGTCTTCTTACTGAACCCAATTATGCACACAGGCTTAAAGACTTATTGACTTTTACTCCCTCTCCATCAGCAAGAGACATTGAGTTATTAAGGATAGGCAGGCACTTCAGATTATCACCGGTATGCAAGGTTATCGTGGGCAGGGATGAGGCTGAAAATGATGCAATAGAGTCGCTGTCAGCAGAGAAGGATTCTCTGCTAAGAGTCGAGGGATTTGGAAGCCCGGTTACATTAGTGACCGGAACGCTTACCGATGAAGCCTTGAAAATCGCAGCCTCTCTCTGTGCAAGGTATTCTGATGCAAAGGGTATTGCTGAGACAGAAGTCACTGTCCGTCAGGCTAACGATACATTCAAAATCATGGTTTCACCTGCAGGTAGCAAAACCATAGAGGCTATTAGGATAGAGAAAACAAAGAAAAACAAATAGAAATAATTTGTGATAATGGCTGAGGATAAAGTATTTGAGCGGATTTTTTTGCAGATAGTCAAATACAGAATGTGAAAATAAAGAGGCAAAAACCTCGCAGGGAGGAACGACCGAGAATGAGCGCAAATACTTTATCTTCAGTTTATTCAGAAATATTTTTGTGATGTCTAAAGCCTGACAATAATACCCCTGGACTTCAGATATTCCTTTGCTTCCCTTATTGTATATTCCCTGTAATGGAATATAGATGCTGCAAGGGCTGCATCTGCCTTTCCCTCTGACAGGCCTTCATAGATATGCTCAAGTGTGCCAACCCCTCCTGAGGCTATTACAGGGATACCGACAGCCTCTGATATGGCACGGGTCAATTCAATATCATATCCGTCCTTGGTGCCGTCATTATCCATACTTGTCAGCATGATCTCACCTGCCCCAAGTTCCTCCATCTTTTTTGCCCATTGCACAGCGTCTATAAGTTTCATTTTTCTGCCGCCATGAGTTGATATAGCCCATGTCAATTCATCAGTTGGAAATTTCAAACAGACATCTTTTAACGCCGGATCATCAAACCAGGCTTCACCATCAGCATCAGACATACCATCTCTTACCCTCTTTGCGTCGACAGCAATAACTATGCACTGACTGCCGAATTTTTCAGCGGCCCTGCTTATAAAATACGGGTCTTTTACAGCAGTCGTGTTTACCGAAACCTTATCGCATCCTGCGTTCAAAAGATCCCTGATATCCTCGAGTGTCTTGATGCCTCCACCGACTGTAAGAGGCATAAAAACATCCTCTGCGGTTTTCATAACAACATCCAGAATAATCTGTCTCTTTTCATGGGAGGCAGTAATATCAAGGAATACAAGCTCATCAGCCCCCTGCTCGTCGTAAAACTTCGCATTCTCAACAGGATCGCCTGCATCACGGAGGTTTATGAAGCTGACCCCTTTGACGACCCGGCCGTCTTTGACATCGAGACAGGGTATGATCCTTTTAGCTAACATCCTTCCCCTCAGTAATTCTCATCGCTTCTTTTAAGTCTAATGCGCCTGAATAGATTGCTTTCCCTGTTATTGCTCCCCAGAGATTTTTTATCCTCATAAGATTCTTTATATCTTCAAGGCATGAGACGCCACCCGAGGCAATGACAGGGATTTTCACGCTTTCCACCATTTCCCCTGTTGCCTCGATATTCGGACCGCTAAGCATACCATCCCTGCTTATGTCCGTGTAGATAATTCCGGAGACACCCACCATCTCCAGGCGCTTTGCCAATTCTTTTGCCTTAACCGATGTAACTTCCTCCCAGCCCTTAATAGCCACCTTTCCATCCATTGCATCAATGCCTATGAGAACTTTTCCGGGATATTTATTGCACGCATAGGTCAGGAATTCCGGATCTTCTATTGCTGCAGTCCCGATTATTATTCTGTCTATGCCTGCAGAAAAAAGGTTCATGACATTCCCGATATTTCGTATCCCGCCTCCCACCTGCAGCGCTATCTTCACTGACTGTCTGATCTTCATTATCGCCTGGATATTTTTCTGGCTGCCGGTAAAAGCGCCGTCGAGGTCGACGATGTGAAGGAGCCTGGCGCCGTAAGACTCCCATCTTTTCGCAGTATTTGCGGGATCATTCGAATATGTTGTTACAGCCTCTTTTTTACCCTGAAGGAGCCTGACACACTGGCCGTCTTTTAAATCTATTGCTGGAATAACAAGCATGAATTAATATACCATAAAGAAAAGCATATGCAAACGACCTCCGATAACAAAATGAAAAAGATACGGATGAAAATACTTTATTTTTTTCTCTGGTTTCTTATATCAGCCACTTCTATTGCCTATGCTGATCCATTTACAATACCTGAAAAGTTTGTCTATGACTTAACATGGACAGGTATAAAGGCCGGCACAGCATCCCTCGAACTGATAAACGATGGAGATAAGCTCAAAATCATTTCCACTGCGCAATCCGCAAAATGGGTGTCTGTTTTTTATACTGTTGACGATAGAATAGAAAGCATCCTTTCCAAGACCTCTTCCCCATTTCTTATTGGACAGCCAATAAGTTATAGAATGAAGATTAGAGAAGGAAGACACAGGAGGGATAAGGAAGTTATTTTCGACCATACAAACGGCAGCGCTAAATATATAGACTATCTTAACAATGAAAAGAAGGAATTTGTTATTCCTCCTGTTGTTTATGACCCGATATCAAGTTTCTATTATCTGAGAACACTCAAACTTATCACAGGTAAATCTGTTTATGTGACTATTTTTGACAGCAAGAAAGTCTGGAATGTCGAAGTACAGGTGTTGAGAAAAGAACAAGTAATCCTGCCGATTGGCACATTCGATACGCTTGTCGTGAAGCCATTAATGAAATCAGAAGGTATATTTTATCGGAAAGGCGAAATACTCATATGGCTCACAGATGATATTAAACATATCCCTGTTAAGTTACAGACAAAGGTAGCAGTCGGAAGTATCACAGCGACACTCGTCCAGGGCTATTATTAGAGTTCCTATGTGACCCGTCCGCTTTTTTATAATCTTATAATTGTTTATACTATGAAAAATAGGACTATCATTGAAAGTATCTCTTATAATAACAACCTTTAACAATCCCATCGCCCTTAAAAAGGCGTTGAATAGCATTTTGAGCCAGACGAGGCTGCCTGATGAAGTATTTATAGCAGACGATGGTTCAGATAAAGATACCTTTCATACAGTAGAAAATTTTTCTGAGATTTCTCCCTTTCCTGTAGTTCATGTATGGCATGAGCATAAAGGGTTCAGAGCTGCAAAAATTCGTAATGAGGCAATAAAAAAATCATCAGGGGAGTATATTATACTTTTAGATGGCGATTGTATTGTAAATCGATATTTTATATCAGACCACTTATTGTTAGCAGAAAAGGGGTGCTTTATACAGGGGAAAAGGGTGCTTGTCGGTAAAGGGGACGAAGCAGTCTTTAATCATGAACATGCTAATTCATTCATGACATTGATTAAGATGGCTTTAACAGGAAAGATTTCTAATGTCCATCATTTAATTCGCCTTCCCAATATGTTTGTGATTAAGAATAGAAGACTTAAGGGAATAAAATCATGTAATATGAGCTTTTTAAAGAAAGATATAATAATCGTCAATGGATTTAATGAAGATTTTGAGGGCTGGGGGAATGAGGATTCTGAACTTGCATGTAGATTTTTTAAATATGGAACCAAAAAAAAAGTATCTCCCTTCATGGCAATATGTTTTCATTTATGGCATCCAACTAACAGAGTCATACCCGACAGGAATAAACAACTTTTTTTAGAGGCTATTGCGTCAAAAGAATATTATTGTAGAAATGGACTTGTTAAAAGGTCAGAATAACAAACTCCTGGAGATCTTTCTCATGCTCTACGTTCTTTTTCTTCTTACCTCGAAGAGCGCGCTTTATTTTCCTATGGCCGGCCTGGCTATCCTCGCATTCAGTCGTTTGCTGAAGAACCCCAAGTCACTTTACTATCCGGCCTTCCTCAAGCAGTTAATCCTTTTTGGAGCGGTTCTCTTGTGCTGGCAGACAATCACTCTGGTGATAAACGGCACTCCTGTCGAAACACTGGGGGACCCATCTCGGAGGATGCTGTATCTTTTTCCCCTCTTCGTCCTCCCTGTCATTCCTATCAATGAAGAAAAAGATTTTGCGCTTGTGAGAAGGACAGTGAGCCTTCTTCTCATGGCCGTTGCACTTATCATTCTTCTCGGTGTGCTTCAGAATGCCCTGGAGATCAAGTATCCCTTCCCTAAACAGCCTTATAACGGGAAAGCCCTGGTTGGGTTTTTCGGGCATCACATCGATGCGGGAGGGTTCTTCAGTATGCTGGCGATTCTTTCGCTATGTCTTGTCCTCTTCTGGCGGAAATCGAGAGGGATCAATATCCTCCTCCTGCTCCTCTCATTCATCTTCTTGACGGGGGTATTCCTGAGCCTCGCGAGGACATACTACATATCGCTGCTTTTCATAGTTCCGGCTGTCTTCGCGAGAGGGAACAGGAGGATAGCCATCATAGGCCTTTCCGCCGTAATTGTATTTGTGTTGGCGGTCTTCATCCTCATACCCAATATAAGGGAGAGGGCCTTCAGTGTCGCCGATCTGGAGAGGAATCCGAGCAATCTGGAGAGGCTCTATATCTGGAAGACGGCAGGGGATATAATAAAAGAGCATCCCGTATTGGGCATAGGCTTTAGGCAGTGGAGGGAAAGGTTCAGCGATTACTCGGGGAAATATGCAAGTTCCTGGGAGTTTACTGAGGCAGCCCTTCACCATGCTCATAACCTCTATCTCACGGTAGCAGCGGAGACAGGGATCGTGGGACTTTTTCTGTTTATGGTTTTCTGGGCGTATCTCCTGATGGCGATATGGAGGTGCACCCGTAGTTCACCCGGAGGGAGTTTTGAGAACGCCCTCGCTTTGGGCATATTCTTTGGCCTTCTGAATTTCTTGATCGGCGGCCTATTTGAGGACAATCTTGAAAAGTCTGTGAATATTTCCCTGATTTCATTTCTCTCCGGTCTCGTGTTCTTTCTGCACGCAGGAAAAACAGAGAGGCCGGTTCAGGGTGAGTGCCGTGATGGAAAGAGGTTCCATGCAGACCGGGAATGAAACAAGGAATGTTTCTCTGATGAAACTCTCGGTAGCCATTATCACAAAAAATGAGGAGAAAAATCTCCCTGACTGTCTGAAAAGTGTCTCCTTTGCAGATGATATTATCGTAGTAGTTGATTCAAGGAGCACGGATAGAACTGCAGAGATCGCTGAAAAGTTTGGATGCAGAGTTTTTGTTGAAGATTGGAAAGGTGACGGTCCTCAGAAAAACAGTGCTATAGACAAATGTAAATATGAGTGGGCGCTTATCCTTGATGCTGATGAAAGAATCCCAGATGAAACAAAGCACGAGATTATACGTGTAATAAATAATTCTGATGCTGCTGATGCATATAATTTTCCGAGGAAAAATTATTTTCACGGCAAATGGATAAAACATTGCGGCTGGTGGCCGGATACGATCATCAGGCTCGCAAAGAAGAGCAGGGGCACGTTTAAATCAATTACACATGGAAAGTGGGCAACCGATGGAAGAGTGGTGACGTTAAATAGTCCTATAGAACACTTCAGCTTTAAGACCTATTCAGACATGGTTAGAGTGATGGAGGGAAGATCAAGTGAAATGGCTAAGGAGATGCATGCAGCAGGCCGTCGTGCCACCATCATAACTCCCTTTATACATGGGATCGCTATGTTTGTTAAGATTTACCTGATTCGGCTGGGTTTCCTCGAAGGACTTGACGGTTTTATGATTTCTCTTACAAGAGCAGGCGGAACATTTTTGAAATATGCAAAACTCCTTGAACTCCAGCGTGAAGAAAAAAAATAAAGAACAAAGGTATAACTTTCTTTTTATCTTCGGCACAAGACCTCAGGCAATTAAACTGGCTCCTCTCATAGTGAAGCTTAAAGATTTTGGCAATGTTCGAATCTATGTGACAGGGCGGCATAGAGGAAGATTTGCATGGACGTTGGCATAGTAATTCCAGTCTTCAACCAGCTTCACTTCACAAAAATTTGTTTGGAGAGTCTGCGCGAAACGGTTGCATCGACTGTACAAATCGTGGTCATTGACAACGGTTCGACTGATGGAACTGCAGAATATCTGGCAGCATACCCAAAAATAAGAGTGATTACAAATAAGGACAATCAGGGATGTGCAGTTGCATGGAACCAGGGGGTTAGGGCATCTCATGCGTCATGGATCGCTATTCTGAACAATGATGTTATCCTTCCAAATAATTGGCTTGATGGTCTTCTTGATTTTGCAAGCGAGAAAGATGCGGACATCGTCAGCCCTGCTTTTAGGGAAGGGGAGTATAACTATGACATTGCAGAATACTCAGAAGACTATGTCCGATGTATGCACTCTGTTGCACGTATGGGGATTGCGCAGGGGATATGCTTCATGGTGAAACGGCGCGTTTTCGAGCGGATCGGCATGTTCGACGAAACCTTTAAGATAGGCCAATTCGAGGATGCTGACTTTTTCCGCCGGGCAAAAATTGCAGGACTTATTTTAGGGACAACCGGACGGTCTTTCATACACCATTTTGCCTCTATCACTCAAAATTCGATTCGTAAGGAAGCAAACGTGAAGCCATACGAAGCGGAAAATCGCGCTTATTTCCGCAGAAAATGGAGACTGACATGGTGGAAAAGGTTTCCTGTGAGAAGATACGTTAAGCTACGGGATTTCTGGTGGCGGGTATCAGAGAAAACCATATACGGCCATACCTTGATAGAAAAGTGGATTGATGGACGGTTACGTTATTTCTAATTACTGTACTAATTTATTTATAAGCCATATAATTTATGTAGTTTTTGATAATTTGGAGGTTCAGAGGCAAAGGCAAAAATCACATTCGGTTCTTTTATGGCTATATAAAACATGAGCAGACCAAAGGTAAGTGTTTGCATTCCAGCTTACAACTATGCCAGGTTCATGCCAGAGGCTATCGACTCCGTCCTGAAACAGACTTTTACTGATTACGAAATACTGATTATTGATGATTGCTCTCATGACAATACGAAGGAAGTAGTCAGCGAATACGCAAAAAAGGACAAAAGGATAAGGTTCAAGATTAATCTGATCAACATCGGCATGGTCAATAACTGGAATGCGTGTCTGGCGGAAGCAAAGGGGACTTATATTAAGTTTCTTTTTTGTGACGATTTTCTATCCTCTATCTCAGCCTTGGAGGAAATGGTTACGATCCTCGACGGAAATCCGTCCATATCACTTGTAGCTTCATCCCGTAATATCGTTGATGGGACTTCGAGGACAATAAAAACGCTCGGTCATTTTAGAGGCACCACTGTATTGTCCGGTGAAAAGGTTATCGTTGGCTGTATTTCCAGGCGGAAGAACCTGATAGGAGAGCCGACGGTTGTCATGTTCAGGAAGAAGAATGCTGAAAGAGGCTTTCTGCCTTATTACAGACAGATTGTTGACCTTGAGATGTGGTTTCATCTTTTGGAACAAGGCTGTTTCGCGTATTTAGACAGGCCGCTTTCAGCCTTCAGGATACATCCCGACCAGCAGACGTTGAAAAATGCCTTTCATTTCGCTACGATTGAAGATAACTTCCATATTTGGGACGACTATATGAGCAAGCCGTATATAAACATCGGCTCTTTCAAAAAAAGGTACATTCAGTATGACAATATTTATAAGATATGGAAGATGCATTTAAAGGGGATCATCCCCAGAGATAGAGCGGTCCGAGAGATAGATGTCAGATACGGATTCAGCCATTTCATCGCTTACTATCCCCTGTATAAGATTTACAAACCGCTGCTCAAACTCTACGATAAATTCAGATATAAATAAAAATGAACAACCAGAGCGCGACTAAAGTCGCAACACCGTCTGAAGGCATTATCCGCTCTCGCATGAGAGGGTCATGTTTTATCTGCGGTTCCTCAGGCGAAACGCTCTATGAAGGACTGATGGATTTTATTTTCAATGCTCCCGGCGAATGGAATCTGAAAAAATGTGTTTCCCCAGATTGCGGTCTGATATGGCTGGATCCGATGCCGCTTGAGGAAGACATAATATTAGCTTACAATAACTACTATACACACTTTGATGCAGGCGAGAAAAAAAACATTTCATTCAAAAGGCGGGTGTCACGTTTTATCGACAAATGTTATCTCAATAATAAATATGGCAGCATTGAAGGCATGTCTGGTTATATGCGGCACATAGGCATTTGCCGTTTTTTTAAGCCTCTACGGAGCGCAGCCCTCGATTTCCGAGCCATGTATCTTCCGGTAATGCCCGGGAAGCTTATCGAAATAGGGTGCGGAAGCGGCGACAACCTCAAGTTTTTGCAGGAATTGGGATGGTCTGTTGAAGGCATTGATTTTGATTCTAAGGCAGTTGCCAACGCTATTGGAAAGGGACTTAAAGTAAAAACAGGGATGCTCGAAGCGCAGGGGTATCCGGACTGTTACTTCGATGTTATAATCATGAGCCATCTTATAGAGCATGTACATGAACCGATGAGTCTGCTCGCAGAGTGCTGGAGGATACTTAGATGCGGCGGCAGGTTAGTTGTTGTTACTCCGAATAGTATTTCTTTGTTGCATAGACTTTTTGGTGCATCTTGGCTTCCATTAGACCCCCCCCGGCATCTCTATCTCTTTTCACCGCAAGCACTCTCTTCTCTGGCGATGAAGGCTAACTTTCAAAACATGCGGGTATTTACCACAGTGCGAGAAGCAGATAACATGTTTTTGGCCAGCAGAGATGTCCGGCTGACGGGAAGGCATGTCTGGGGAAGGAAACAGCCGCAATTTATGAAAAAAGTGGCAAAGGTCATAGCAGTGATAGAGTGGACATGCCTTGCGTTCTTTCCACATGTCGGTGAAGAGATTGTTCTAATAGGAGAGAAGTAGAGTATATCTGCTCAGTTTTTTTATAATTTCTTTATACAGAAGAAAAGAAAGTTTATGAACTTTTCTCTTAGGAAAAGAGGGGCGAATCGTTCCATAAATATTGTCCCTCGTGAACCTTTTTTCAAGGCATATCTGTTTTTTGAAGAGTATGAGCACGACAGAAGAACGGGGATTATGTACAAGATATTGAGTAAATTGTATTATGGTATTGTATATCAATCGAATTGGCATCCAAAGCACCTAAAGTTTATAAAAACCATGCATGTTATTTAAAAAAATCTTTAAAGAAATTAATGAAATAATTATTCAACCATCAGTATATTCCGATACTGTTGAAAATCTCTATCAATACTGATACATTTAATAAGCTGATTCTAAGGAGTTCATAGCTAAAATAACATTTTAGTCATTATCGCAAAAGCGGTAATCTACAAAGGAACACAGGAGTGAAACGATCTTATTGTGCCGGAAATAGACGAAATCTTTAAAAAAAGCGAGCTGAAAACCTTTAAGAATGATGTAATTGTTTTATGGAAGCTTTCAAAACCTTATATAGGCAGATTAGTCGCTGCTGTTATATGCAGCCTGTTTCTTTCAGGTATTAATGGTGCAATAGCATGGCTTATTAAGCCCGCTCTCGATTCTGTTTTTATCCAGAAGTCAACAGCAGTCTTATTCCTATTGCCTGTTGGTGTAATGCTCCTCTTTCTTATGCGAGGCGTTTTCAATTTTCTGGCCAACTATCTGATGAGTTCCATCGGCGCTAAAATTGCAAGGTCGTTACGCCAGAAGATTTATAATAAATTGCTGACATTGCCCATTTCTTTTTATAACAACACATCAAGCGGTTCTATAATATCGAAAGTGCTAAACGATATCGAAATTCTAAATCTTACCGTGGCGCACACAATAAAGGGTTTCTTTGTTGAAGGGGGCACGGTAATCGTTCTGATTGCAGTTGCCGTTATAAGAAAATGGGATCTAGCGCTCCTGTCCTTTGTTGTAATACCACTTATTGTTTTCAATATCGGCTGGCTCAGTGGCATAATGAAACGAATAAGTTCAAGAACAAGAAAACTCATATCTGAGGTAACGACCCTTCTCCACGAAAGCCTTCAGGGCATGAAGATTATAAAAGCATTCACAATGGAAAAGGCAATGTCTGAGCGTTATGACAGATCACTATATGAACATTACAGGAATGTTATGCGAGAGGTAAGAACCGATGAGTTTTCACGGTTAATGGCAGAGGTCTTGGGCGGGATAGGGATAGCATTAATCGTTTATTATGGAGGACATCTTGTCATATCAGGAAAGATGTCTGCCGGCTCTTTTTTCTCTTTTGTTGCAGCAATCCTCTTAATCTATACTCCCCTTAAAAGACTGACAAAGGTGGTAAATAATTTTCAACAGACCAGAGCTATTATTGAACGCATACAAGAGATTACCTGGGTAGAGGCAGAGAGACAAGAAGGGATAAAGAAAGTGATCACCGGTCGTATTGTGTTTGAAAATGTTTCATTTTGCTATCCATCAGCGTCGTCTTATGCTTTAAAAGATATAAATCTTTCAATTGCCGATGGTGAAGTTATAGCGTTGGTAGGCCACAGCGGCGCGGGTAAAAGCACCCTTGCGGATCTTGTTGCAGGCTTTTGGTATCCAACCGAAGGGAATATCTATATCGATGGTATCTCTACAAGAGAGTTATTGCTTTCATCTCTTAGAGAACATATAGGGATTGTTTCACAGGACATAATATTATTTGACGATACGGTAAAAACAAACATACTCTTTGGATGTCCGGATGCAACCGACAAAGAAATCGTGGAAGCAGCTAAAGCAGCTTATGCACATGAATTTATCATGGAACTGCCGGACGGCTATGATACAAAAATAGGCGAACGTGGAGTAAAACTTTCCGGCGGACAAAAGCAGAGGATTACCATCGCACGCGCAATCCTCAGAAACCCTGCAATTCTTCTTCTTGACGAAGCAACATCATCTTTGGACACGGACTCCGAACAAAAGATTCAGAAGGCTATGGAAAAATTAATGACAAAAAGAACAACCATTGTTATCGCACATAGACTTTCAACGATAAAAAGCGCGTCACGGATCGTCGTAATGAATAAGGGGATAGCGGTACAGCAAGGTACCCACGAAGAACTTCTTTTACAGGGCGGACTTTATCAGGAATTATATAATATGCAGTTTATGACTTCTGCTTGACAATGCAGGAGGTGTCAAGATTAAAGGGATCCGCTATCTATTAGTATTGACTGAAAAAAGAACCTAACAAAAGAGGGAATCCAGTCTTTTCAACCGGATTCCCTCCTGGAAAATTTTTAAAGAAACTAATTCTTAAAGAAACTAACCTTCACAGAGACCGGCAATATCATTACAACTATCATATGGCTTCCCTCCCACCAGTGTATTGTTGTAATAAATGTATATCTTGGAATCTGCTGCAATAACTATTTTAACACTATTTGCGCCGGATGTTAAAATTACTTCACCTGCCGTTGGGCAATCTGCTCCGGTTTCTGTAAATATAGGTTTATGGGTATTTACAGTTACCCATCCTCCAAGGCACGTTGGTTTTATCTCTCCTGATAGAGAGACCGTTTCTTCATCTATAAATTCAATCTTAAAGTTTTTACATTCAACATTAATTGGTTCACCATCCACTTGTCCTGATATAGTCCCTGTTAATGTAATTGCCTCAGTTTCTCCAAATTCAGAAAGATCAATGACTGTGGTAAGGTTGGTCATGGTAATTGTTTCATTAATATCTGTATTAGTAGAGGTGAAAGTCGGCTTAGAAACTGTTGTAATTTTTGTAGGTTCATATGATGAACCTACAAGCGCTATACTCATTGAACCATTCCACAGGTATGGATCCTCTTTGCAATTAGCAGCGGTTATGGTAGCACTCAAATTTATAAGATTGAAATCATCCTCTGGATCGTCTGTCCATTTTGCATTACTTATGGTAATAGTTCCACTGTCAAAACACTCCACTGTAGTGGTGGGCATGCTTCCTGCTGTATGTATCTCTGATTTATGTCTCTGGATTTTCGAAATCGACATAGTTTTATTGAGGATGTTTTTCAGCAGTGATTTTGAAAAAGACTTGGAAGTCTTAGAAGATATACTTTCGGGGCCTACATTTCCAGATAAATCAAAGGTGGATACAAAATTGGTTGACTGTACAAATGCAACGCTCTGACCTGCAGCACTAGCAGCCTGCGGAGCATTAGCATTAGTTAGTGATGCGCCTCCGTTACTTCCTCCTCCACCTCCTGCTCCACCTCCTCCGCCGCAACTTGTTAGGACGAAGGCAAGAGCACTTAAAATAACAATAGTGAAGCAGATGTAAGTCTTCAAACCTTTCATGACACTCCTCCTCTTTTTAATTGTTTTGAGTTAAGTTATATTGGATGGTGTGATTTGTCTTTGTGTAAACCCACTATCCTAATGTCCAATGATTGCAGTTGCTCCATATAAACTACACTGTGTGAAAATATGTATTGTTTTTACTATAGTTCTTTATATTATTTATTGTCAAGATTGCTGAGCTACCGTGCCAGGAATTCCGCAATGGTAACAAAGAAGCTAATATAGATGAAGATGGGGAAGGCATATTAGGGCAGTGAAAATATGAAGCAATTTAGAGTTTTGGGAGCACAGTTTATGCTGAAAAAGAAAAAGCCAGCCTATCGTTGTATTTGTTCCAAACATATAGGGCCAGCCAACTTCACAAAAAGATATAATCCCTTGATAATAAAGAATTAATCCTTAAGATAAAGGGCTTGGGAAAAACAGCCAAAATGACTGTTTACTGACTCAAAATCCGGTGAGGGCAACTTCGTGTGGGTTCAAATCCCACCACCGGCACCACCAATTAAAGTGCACTCGTACGTGAGGCATTTCCGACTGATTCGACTTGAATCGAAGAGGTTCGTTATTCAATAACCCAGATTGAACAGTCTTTGGCAGTATGCAGGATTTTGCTTGAAGTGCTGCCGAATATGAACTCCTCTTTCTTTGATATTCCCCGGCGTCCGATGACTACAGTTCCACAGGCGAGGTTATCCTTTTCATTCAGAATGCATTCTGCTATAGATGCGCACTTTTTCATCACTGCATGAGACTTTACATCTTCTTCCCTGAATCCTGCTTCTGAAAAAATTTTATGATACCCTTCTATGATGCGCCGGGCTGAAACATTCTTGTCCTTAACCCATTCAGTTTTCTCGCTTTCAGACATAAAATAGTCTTCCGGCGGCTCAGGTATGATGGTTATGAGCGTGATATGAAAGCCTGAAAGACCGGCAAGAAGATCCTTAACATACAAAACTGCGCGTTTTGCATTCTCGGATTCGTCGACTGCGATAAGGATATTACGGTTATTTGCTATTTTTGAATCCATATATCCACCCTTCATTTATATTGTTATGGTTTGTTAAGCTTAACCCTTGCCTCATTCAGATCATTAAGAAGCTGTCCTGTATTGTCATAGAATACATTGGCAGCCATCGAAAAATGGAGAAGTATATTATTGAGTTCAGCAGGCACGTAGGGATAAACTTTCTTCAGGTTGACTACCCTGTTATTAAAAATAATATTCATATCATGTTCCGTTAAGTGGCTGATCAAAGGTGAACTTGCCTGCTGAAGCAGTTGGCTCGTAACATCACCACGTCCGGTAAGGTAAGTGAGAATATTGCCCAAACCGAAGAGGTCATAACCGAAGACATTTTCCTTATGCAGATAATCAAAATCAAAATCAATCCAGCGGCTGTTTCCTGTCCCCTCCTCCCTGATGATATGGTCACGCCTGATATCACCATGTTTGTCGTCATGTTCATGGAGAAACCGTATAGCCTCAACTAATTCCATGTATTCATCAAATATGGACGGAAAATAATTATAAAAATAATCTTCATGATCCTGACCATATTTAAGGACTGCATCAGCTAAGGTCTTGCCCCTGATATAGTCAATAATTCTGATGACGTTGTTGGAAGAGTCTTTGAGTGCAAACCCCTGCATAAAGCGAGGATGACCTTTCGTGAGATCGAGAATCCTTGCCTCTTTTTGAGGACTCCTGAAACAGTCGAATGTAATCCCTCCGACTTTGGACTGAAAGCGCTCATGAAAAACGAGCTTGATAATCTTGACGCTGCCGTCTGAAAGGTCCCGGGCGCGCTTGACCCAGTACTTCTGCTGATCATCGATTCCGAAACGGCCTTCCCTTTCGTTGTTGCGGATCAGATAAGGTATTTCGCCGAGTATGACAACGTCGTCGTAATCAACCCTGTAGAAATCGGTTGTATCTGTAATAATGCTGAACTTTTTCGGGACACGTTCCGGCCCCATCCAATGCGCTATCCGCTCCCTGAGTTCTTCACGGCTAAACTGTTTTTGATCTGTCTGGGTTATCTCCTGCATATCTTAATTTATCATATTTTGTTTTGCGTTTCCTGGCAATTGTTTTTTTATCTGATTGACTTTCAACCAAATATGATTAAAATTATTAGTATATGGAAAATCAGAAGGTAATTTTAAGGTTTATAAACGGGAGGATCATCAAAGGCTATATAGGTGATTTTTCACCTGTAGATAATCATATCTCCGTAATAGATGAGACATCGAATAAACAGGATATTCAGCTCAATGAGTTAAAGGCTGTTTTTTATGTTAAATCATTTGAGGGTAATAAACACTACTTTGAGAAAAAGTCTTTTACAAAAACAAGTCAAAAAGGCAAGAAGATACTTGTACGATTTAAAGATGGAGAGAGATTGGTTGGATATTTAGAAGGTGATGTTCCCTGGCAAAGAGGTTTTTTCCTGGAATCTAAAAAAGGCGGGTTTTTCATTATCCCTTCTGATGATCAAACAAATAATATAAAAGTTTTTGTTGTATCAACATCTGTTACGAATGTTACCTGCTTCTGATTTTTTGTAATGTATAATTTCTTAATCAAGCTTGGGAGATGAATCAAGTGAGAGGTAAAATATGAACATTGACTGTCAGAGATTAGACCCGAGACTGTCCCTAATTCAAAACGCGGACTTGAACGGCAAGATCGTTCTTGTTAGGTTCGACCATAACGTCGTGAAGGACGGGGAAATCAAAGACCCTTACAGAATCGACCGTTCTTTGGGTACGCTTTACAACATCGTGGAACGGGGTGGAAGACCGATCCTCATGACCCATGTGGGCAGGCCGAAAGACAAGAAGACAGGTGAAATCAAATGCAGGCCGGGCGAATCGGTCGGGCCAATCGCAGGATATCTCGAACATAAGCTGCACATACGGTTTCATATCCCTCAATTCAATCCAGACCCGAAACTGGGAATTCCCGGCATTGATACATCAATCAATCTTGCCATTCGCGATCTCAGGGAGAGGAAGATAGGCGGCATATATCTTCCCAATACCCGCTGGTTTCAGGGTGAAGAAGCTGAGGGAGAGATCAGGGATAAATTTGCCCTTCAGCTTGCAGGGCTTGCGGATATTTATATAAACGATGCCTTCGGTTCATGGCAGCCCCATGCTTCGACATACGACATTACAAAATACCTACCCTCTTATGCAGGCTTTCTAATGCAGCAGGAGATCATCAATCTGAATTCCGTCATCAACCCTCAAAGGCCTTTTTTATCTGTAGTTGCCGGTGCAAAATACGACACTAAGATAAAGCCGCTTTATGCAATCTACGAGAAGGTTGATCACCTGATCCTGGGTGGCGTGATCTATAATACCTTTCTTTGTGCAAAGTACGGGGTAACCATAGAGGGTGTTCTGGAAAAAGACATCGTCCTGGCGAAGGACCTCGTTGAGAAGGATAAAGAAAAGAAAAAGATTATCGAGCTGCCCCTTATCGTTGAATCCGATACTATGGAAGGCAGAATGGAGGGGAAATACAGGACTATATCGATAAAGGATTTTAAAGAAGGCAAAAAATACGGCCATATCCTTGATATATGCCCTGAATCCTTTAATGATCCTTCCGTAGCGGAGAGCATTTTGAACGCCCGGACCATCTTTGTCAATGCCGTTATGGGATATACACCGCATTTTTCAGCGGGCTCGGCTGCGCTGGACAGCACCATTGACAGGAACAGAATCGCCATAAAGATGTACGGTGGAGGTGATACACTTCAGGAGTTTAAAAACCTCTGCCCCGGTCTCTACCTCTCTGTTCTGGACAATACACAATATTATTTTTTTACCGGAGGGGGTACCGTCCTCACGGCCATAGAAGAGGGAAGCCCGTATGGGCTTAAGCCGGTCCAGGCCTTAATGAAAACAGAGGGATAATTGTGTCAACCTCATTGGCTCCTACTGAAATACCATCCCGGTACCTTTTCGATATGAGACGTTATACTATCATTTGGGGCGCTGCGAGAGTCTTCTTTCAAGCTTCATTTTAATCTCGACCATAAACTCCTCACTATCAAAAGGCCTTCCTGTTTCACTTTCGGCGCGAATAGCGACGTAAAGTGCAAGGCATGGTTCGAATCCTCTACTTGTACATCTGAACATATCACGGCTTGTAGCCGTGGGTCCGATAGAAACCCAGAGGAGTCGAGGGGTCAGGTCTCAACTGCCCGGTATTTATGAGATATTTCATAACAACGAGCACCGAGACAAGTTCTTCGAGCCTTGGATCGGTGAAGGTGCGGTAGTGCGCATGGAGGTTCTCGATGATCTGCCTGGCCTCATGGGGATGCTTTATATAGTGCTCGATCTTTTCAGGCAGGTCCGCGTAGTCCTCGCGCAGTTCGACGTAGTGTTCGAAGGGGACCAGCCGCCCCTCCATAAACCAGGTTTCGAACTTCGGTCTGGTCATGAAGCAAAGTGAGTTTGATTGGGCAATCCATTTCAGGTTGGTGGCAACATCGTTGCCTTCAATGGATAAAATGAACTTGTAGCACAATTGATCCGAAATCGACATGCGCGGCTTGACCCAATCCGCCGGGGCATTGGCCGACGGGGGATTGACCTGCCCCACATCGCATAGCGGGTGGTTCCAGTATTGTCGGAGAAGCTCCATGCGGCGCGTCTGCCAGGCAGCGCCGCGCCATACCATTTGGCTCTGCTTCTCCTCGTAGGGGATTCGGTCACGCATGGGAAAGAAATGCCGGACCCTTTCCATTTTCAACAGGATATTGTTGCTGTTGTCCCGGCCCACCGGACGGCTTTTCACGAAGGTTGGCCGGTCAAGGACCCAGTTTATGTCGCCAAACTTGTATTCCGCCCGGACATCCGGAGGGAAATGGCGCATGACAGACCGGTAGTCGTAGTAATACATGGTCTTGTCCCAGAACGGGATTGCCCGGAGGGGAAGCGCCTGTTCAGACAAACCAGATGCCTCGTGCAGCTTGTTGTAGTAGTTCACGCGGTCGAGAACCGACTCGCGATCGTAGTTGGAAATCCAGGCCAGCTTTTTTTCCAACCGGGCGCGAAACCAGCTGTTCGGCACAAGAAACTGCTGCAAAATCGCTTTTAAATAGTAGCGGACCCGACGAATCCTCTGCCTGGTTATGATTTTCATTTCTGGCCCAAACCCCTGATTCTCATAATACCCGGCGCCGCTTTAAAGAGCATGTTCTCGAGTCGTAATGTCAATTTCTCTGATTTATTTAATGTTTTTTTTGATGCTTTTCTCATCCTCTTTTTTATCTTAGGTAACACAAAAAAATAATAATTATTACTGCACCGATGATCAATATTTCCGAATCTTTTTGTTCCTCCAGTTATTTCCTAAATATCAGATATACGTATCTGCTAATTATGCTTAATAATCTACAGTATTTTTTCTTTTTATGAAACTGAGAACTTCAAGGAAGCAACAATAAGTCTGATTTTCTTTAAATAAACGCCTGAATTGTAGAGAACTATTACTTTTCTGTCTTGTTTGTTTTTGTAAATTAATGGTACCCCCTGCAGGAATTGAATCCCGAACGCCTTCGGGATTTAGGAAACCGATTTGGCCGGGACCAAGAAGGCTTGAAAATACTTAATTTATTACATAATATCAATAAGTTAACATGCTTTTGCACTACGTTAAGATTTGTCGTATTTTGCCTTGTTTTGAGCTATTTTTATCACACTTTTATCACACCCCTTTGCACCTCTAAATGATCTTTAAATAAGTGTAAATTTGAGGAGTTGGCGGGGTTCAAATGCACACGAAGCTGCTCCACCGGATTATATATTTCTACCATATATCAGCAAATCTCCAGTTTCAGGATTCTGCGCGATTGTATCTATTCTCTTCCTCCCTCCGGGATATGGAGAATCGTCCAGTGAATGAACAACGATAGGTCTTAACCCTCTTCCTGCATATTCAAGTGTTTTGAATAAGTAACCCATGAACGAGCCCGAATAGCGATAGCGTCGTATGCAGTCCTCAATACTCTTTTGAAGCAAATACTCATATCCCTCCCAACGGGAAATTCTGGGATTATATTCGATCCACTCATCAATAGTGAACCTTACCAACTTAATAATTTCCTGTCTGGCTGTCACATTTCCTTTCTGAGCAATTCTCACTAACGCAATACTGATAATGTCCCGTATAGAATCATTATCTTTGTCAGCTGGAGTCAGAAAGCTGTAGAGTTTGTCATCATATTTATGAAGAATAATGTTGACCTCAGTTTCACTTCGATAAAGTTTGGTTCCGTTATGCCGGGATGTAATCCATTGTCTTTGAAATTTACGATCCAAAGCACGGGTAATTCTGTCCCAATCTATGCCACCGTTTTCTCTTCTTATGTTTTTCTGAAAAAAACGATATATATGGGGAGCATATCTTTGTATCCAGGAACTATTGAATGCATGAGGTTGTATCTCTGCCAGTAGTTTATTTATAGCTTTAACAGCAGAATCAAAATCCATCGCCTTAACTTATACCAAAACACCCAGTCATTGGAGAAGGATCGTGTTCACTTATTTTATTTGTTCATTTTCATTGAACATTAAATATTGCTGAACATGCTAACCTACAATATCAATTGTTTTTTTTGAATGGTACAAATATACCTATTAGATTGAAAAATAATTCTTATATATAAGATTGTTGCTTCAGAACTTGACTTTTGTTCATTTTTTTTGTATGTTCATATTAACTGAACAGTATAAATAAGTGAACAATGACTATGGACAGAAGAACGAATAGAGACACACAAGAAGAAATCTTTCGCCTTGCTATCGAGGCTTTCCGAAAGAACATCCAGGCGCAAGCCGAGATTGAGATTTTGGCCGAGGAACCTGCCTTTGCAATGGGGTTTCGGCCAGACCGTCGAGTAAGGATGATGATACAAGGGAAGGCAATGGTTTACTATGCCGAAATAAAAACAACCATTACGAAACCATACAAGCTCTTATTGCTGATGCACAAAGAGAAACTCAACTACCCTCTTTTATTGGTCGCAAAATATGTAAATGCACAGATGGCGGAGCAGCTGAGGCTTGATGGCATCGAATTTATCGACACAGCCGGCAACGCCTTTATAAACCAGCCGCCAACATATATATTTTTGAAGGGTAACAAACCGACAGAGGATGTCAGAACAGCTCCGCTCAAAAGAGCATTCAAGCCCGCAGGCCTCAGAATCATTTATGCTTTCTTGTGTAATCCCGGTTTTGAGAATAAGACCTACCGTGAGATAGCTGGAGGAACAGACGTAGCCCTCGGTACAGTCGGCTGGATCATGAAAGAACTAAAGGACCTTGGCTTTCTTTTGGATATGGGGAAACGAGGGAATAAACTGACAGAAAGAGAAAATCTGTTTCAAAGATGGGTTACAGCTTATCCGGAAAAATTGAGACCAAAGCTAATTCTCGGTCGATATAGAGGCGAATACGGATGGTGGCAACTGAAGAAACTCGACCCGCTGGAAGCACAGTGGGGTGGAGAGGTTGCTGCTGAAAAGTTCACACATTACCTCAAACCCGAGGTCATCACGATATATACAACGACTCAGCAACTCAATCAGCTGTTACTCGGGAACAGACTCAGGAAAGATCCTGAAGGAGATGTTGAAATCCTCGAAAGGTTCTGGAAGCCAGTTGGTAAATTGGAATATGAAGACCTTGTGCATCCGATCCTTGTTTATGCAGATCTCCTGGCAACCGGGAATCAGAGGAATATTGAAACAGCGAAGATGATCTATGAGCAACATATCATTCGACTTATCAGGGAAGATTGATCAACAGACCGTAGAAGCCCTTGCTATGGTAAAGAGGATTGCTGATTCTTTGAGCATTCCGTTTTTTGTAGTTGGCGCTTCCGCAAGGGA
>VGWX01000007.1 GCA_016873615.1 Nitrospira sp.
CAGGAGTTGTCCGCCTGAATGTTTATCAGAGTTGACCATCCTGCGCCAGCCTGCCAGTATGATATACCGGCTCCTCCCGGCAAGTTTTCAAGCGCGGAAGTTGAGGCATTCAAGATATCAAAAGCAGAAAAAATGACGATAATCATCATACATGCGATAAGACATCTATTCAGCATGAAAACCTCCTCATTATTTTACAGCAATATTTATTGGGAATTTCTTTATCATTCCAAACATTTTATATTATTGTGTAAATTTTATCACAAGAATCATCATTGTCAATTATTATTTTTGAGGAGGTATGAAAATCTGGTACCTTGGTTGTGATAGAATAAAAATAAATACTTGATAGGGAAAATATGAACAGATGCACTTGCCATAGTATTTTCAGCAGGATGTTTTATTCAGTCTGTTTAGTCTCAATAGTAATTGCTGCTTCAACAAGTTTTGCTGCAGAGGGTTTTGATAAGATAAGGGCAGACCTTAACAGCAGAAACTGGGAAGTCCGTCTCGGAGCATTAGAAAAGCTGAATAATCTCAAAGAAGAAAATACAATTGATCTGCTCATACAGGTTGCAGGAGAGCGCGGTGAATACTGGCCCGTGAAAATAAAGGCGATAAAATTACTCGGAGAGTCAGCAGATCCGAAGGCGGTGGAGATTCTTTTGTCAATTTTCAATGACACATTTAACAACTGGGAGTGCCCGGCGATAAAATCCTATACAGCCCTTGCCCTCGGTAATTTCAAGGGGAATGCAAAAGTGGTTGATTCTCTTATTTCCGGCATAAACGACCCCGAACTATTTACCAGGGAGGCATCGATACAGTCTCTTGGAAAAATCGGAAATCCGGCAGCAGTATTGCCTTTAGTCGCTGCTTTAAACAGTGGTAGCTCTGCAGTAAAGTTGAGCTCTATTAAAGCCCTTGAAATGATTGGAGACCCGCAGGCTATTCCTTACATACAGCAGATTGCAGAAAATGATAACGATTCTGTAATTAAAGATCATGCAAAGGCTGCTCTGAACAATTTTCATAAAAAATAAAGGTATAAAGCCGAAAAGGAGGAGGTTGCATGTCCATAGAAGATAGAATCAGGTCAATATTTCCTGATGAGGCTGATATACCTGAAGAATTCAGACTGGAATATCCGGTTATCCAGAAGGAATATCTTGTCAATGGAGAACTGTGCATCTGGCAAGGCCGGATGCAGGAAGTTATTACTCCCATATATGTCAAAACCCTGTCCGGTCTCAAACAGAAAGTTGCAGGAAGTTTCCCAAGGCTGACAAAAAAAGAAGCGCTTGAAGCACTTCAGGCTGCTGTTCGGGCATACGATCAGGGAAAAGGCCTTTGGCCTTCAATGTCAGTGCATGAGAGGATAGGGCATATCAGGGATTTCCTGTTTCAGGTAGAGTCACAGAAAATGGAAATCGTAAAACTCTTAATGTGGGAAACCGGTAAAACATACGATGGATCATTAAGGGAATTTGACAGGGCAGTTGATTATATCAATAAAATCATTTCTGCAACCAAGGATCTTTCGGATATCTCTTCCGGATTTATTGCAGAACAGGGAGTCATGGGCCAGATACGGCATATGCCGTTGGGTGTTGTTTTATGTATGGGCCCTTTTAATTATCCGCTTTTTGAAACATTTACAACCCTGATCCCCGCACTTGTCATGGGAAACACTGTGATCTTAAAGCCTCCGAAACTAGGGATACTGCTCCATTATCCTATGCTGACTGCTTTTCAAAAATATTTCCCGCCAGGGGTAGTAAACACGATATATGGAGAGTCGAGCGATCTTTTGCCTTCTCTTATTTCAACAGGCAAGGTAGACTGTCTTGCCTTTATAGGTTCAGGAAAAGTAGCGGACATGCTGAAAAGCAGGCATCCTAAACCTCACAGACTCAGGTCTGTCCTTGGTCTGGAAGCAAAAAACCCGGCCATCATATTGCCGGATTCTGATATTGACCTGGCTGTCCATGAATGCCTGAGGGGAAGCCTTGCTTTCAACGGCCAGCGCTGCACCGCCCTCAAGATCCTTTTTGTCCATAGAAAAGTTGCAGATATATTCCTCAATAAATGCGCAGAATTAATCAGCAAACTGGGATTCGGCATGCCATGGGAAAGGGATGTTTTTATTACTCCGCTTCCAGAGCCTGACAAGACTAAATATCTCACAGAGCTTTTGGAAGATGCCCTTGAGCGCGGTGCAAGAGTTATAAATGTATCGGGTGGTATGGTAAATAAAACATTTTATTATCCTGCTCTGATATATCCGGTTGATGCGGGAATGAGGCTATACAAAGAAGAACAATTCGGCCCTTTAATCCCTGTTGTTCCCTTTGATGATATTGAGGTTCCGGTTGATTACATTATTCAGTCGAGATATGGACAGCAGGTGAGTATTTTCGGCAATAATCCGGAAGAAATCGCAGATCTTGCGAATATCCTTATCAACCAGGTATGCAGGGTTAATATCAACAGCAAGTGTCAGAGGGGACCCGACCTGTTCCCATTTGGCGGAAGAAAAGATTCAGGTAAAGGATCTCTTTCTGTTGCAGATACGTTAAGAATGTTTTCTATACAGGCAATTGTGACTGCAAAAAGAACAGACAAGAATATGGAAATAATCACTACGATCGAAAAAGACTGGGAAAAGGGCGCTATGCCGGCAGAAGTTGTCTCATAGCTCACCTGTTGCGTATTGCAGGCGTATTTTGGCTATTACAGCGTCATATACAGCATTATAGTAATTGCTGTAGCTTCTGATCCGGAGTGTTTCAGCATCAAGGACTTCTGTATTGGTGCCGACCCCTTCACGGTAACGGTCTTTCGCAACCCTCAGATTCTCTTCAGACTGTGCGAGGGCGTCGCGGGTTACAGGGATACGTTTATGAGTCTCTTCGATATCAAGGAATGCCTGACGCACCTGCAATGAAATAACTGAAGCGGTATCTGAGCGTATACTGTTCAAGGCTTCTGCTTTCTGTAATACGGCGTTGGCATTATTTCTGGCTATCCCGCCATCAAAGATCTCCCATTTCAGTCCTATGGTTGCAGACCATACATCTTCATACACCTGATATTTATTCTTCATGTAGCTGTACCCTCCGGAAACAGCGATTTGAGGCCATATTGCCGAACGTAAACCTGCAGCCTGGCGCTGCAATGCCCGTGACTGTTCCGAGAGTGAAATAAGTTCAGGACGTTTTGACAGTGCCCTTGATGTTAAATCATTCAAATCTAATGTTACAGGCTCTGCAGATAAATCATCGATGACAACGCTAATGTCAAGGGGTCGTCCCAATAATCTGTTATACGCTGCATACGAAAGGTTCAGATTGTTTATTGCCTGGATTGACCGCTGCCGGGCGTCTGCAAGAGCCACCTGTGAAGCGAGCAGATCGTTTTTAGTTATCATACCCTGCTCATAGAAATGTGCAACATCCCTGGTATGCGCTGAAAGACTTGCTACGTTGTTGCCGGTTACTTCGACCAGATGTTTTGAACGCAATACAGATACATATGCCTCTGCGACTCTCATTTTGATGTCGAGGATTGTTTTTATTTCATCCTGTTTTGCGGAATTGAGTCCGGAGCCTGCAGAAGAAATACCCTCTGAAATTCGGCCGCCTGTAAAAACAGGCATGTTGATCATGGCTTTATAGGAAAGAGATTTATCCTCACCGGTGGGCAATTCCTTGATTGTAAAGGCAGAGTTGTCTATAAGAGCAGCAGGCGCATTATTCAGAATCGTATACCCGCTCTCAAGGGTAAGTGAAGGTATTCGCGCGGATTTCGCCGCTTCAAGAGAAAGCTGAGAAGAAATGGTGTTTCTCTGGCTTGCCTGTATCTGATGATTGCCGGCGAGGGCAGCTTTCCAGGCGTCTTCCATTGTTTCAGCAAAGACCGGCAGAGATGCCGGCGAAAAAGACAGAAATATGAATAAAACAGTTATCAAAAGCAGCTTTGTATCTATTTTCATATTAAGTAATACAGTCTAATGAAGAAAAATGTCATTGTCAATTGAAATAATTTCACTGTCAATTAGAATTTGCCAAGTTTCTTAGCTAATTTCATGGTTTCCTGCAACAATGACTCAACTTCATCCAGTCCCTTATCCCAGAAGCTTTGGTCAGTGATATCGATTCCGAGTCTCCTGAAGATATTCTCCGGAGAACTGGATAGACCTGCTGATAAAAATTCTTTAACCTTTTCTATGAAATGGGAATTCTCTTTAACGGTTTTCTGAAGAGATTTTGAAATAAGAAGGCCGCTGGCATAAGAATACACATAGAAAAAACTGCGGATGTGTCCCCAATATATCCACCAGTTTTCAGAGCCGGATGACTGTACAACAGCATCACCCATATAGGCTGCCATATGTTCCCGGAACAGCTTCCCTATATCATCTTTTGAAAGATACCCCTTATGCCTGAAATCCTGATGGAGTTGCTGCTCGAATCTGTAGCATGCAACCTGTCTGAATATTGTCGAAACTTCATCATTCAGTCTCATCATCATGATTGAAAGACGCAGATCGTCGTCTGCTTTTTTCAGTATCTCCTGAAGAACAAAATCCTCCATAAAAGTGCTGGCGACTTCAGCAGTTGATATCGGCGTTCCGAAATTCAGGGCATTCTGTTTTTCCTTTATCAATTCATTGTTTATTCCATGACCTAATTCGTGGGCAAGGGTCAGCACATCATTAAGCCTGTCTGTATGGTTTAAAAGAATATAGGTAGGCTGGGAAATCAGGTGATGGGCACAGAACGCACCACTGGACTTCCCCTTTCCGGGATAGACGTCAAACTGGCCATTTGACAGAAACCTGTCTAAAATCTCAGCAAATGAACTGTCGATATTCTGAAATACATTGCGGATAAGTTTGACTGATTCCTTGTAGGGATATTTCCTGCTAATATTCCCGTATTCCACATTCCTCTCATGATATTTAAGTTTCCTGACTTTCAAAAGCCTTGCCTTTAACGCATAGTATCCTGAAGATATGTCAAACCTGTCAGAGACTGTTTTTATGAGAGCATCTACAATTTTGCTGTCTATATCGTCACTGATATGCCTGATAAGGTCCGGCCTGTATACTTTGCGGAGTTCATCATCAACCTTTTTGTTTGCAAGGACTGAATTCATCTCAGCCTCGGCAACATCTGCATGTTTGTCCAGAATATCATTGAACGCCTTTGCTGCAGCATCCCTGACATTTTTCTTTTTGCTGTTCATCTGACTCAGTATGTCTGAGAACGTCCTGCTCTCTCTCCTGCCATCATCGAGAATGATGCTTCTCTCTTCTTTTGCAAGAAAGCCTGATATCATTTTAACCCAGTTAGAATGGGAGGTCGGGGATTTGAGGTTCAGTATTTTTTCTTCGGGTTCAGTCAGTAAATATTTTGCTTCGGCAAATATGCGTTCAAGGAAATGCCTGTAATCTTTTAAGCCGCGATATTCAAGAAAAAGATTTTGTTTTTCCTCGGGTATCTTTGCTATTCTGAGATAAAAGAACTGAATATCGTTCTCAATCTTCTTGCTGAAGGCCTCGATTTTATTAAAATGCGCCTTAAGTTTAGGGTCGTTCTGATCCTGGGCATACCTTAACCAGAAATAATAGCCTTCATCGCCGTCGCTTCCATAATCTTTTTTCCATGATTCATATTCATCAAGGGCCTGTCTGAGTACGGACGGCTTTTCAAGATAATCTTTGCGGTCTTTCCATTTATTTATAAACTCATAGCTCTTTTTTTCGACAATCTTTCTATTTCCCTCAATTGAAGGGTCATCATCGCCATCGAAGAGGAGGGCAAGATTCCATCTGATCTGTTTCATACCGGTTCCTTTCTGTGATGTAATTTTATGACGGCAGAACCTGAATATAATAACACCGGGGCATTACAAATTCACATGGGTTCTTTTTTATAAAAGAATCCCTTCAGTCAAAGGTGTAAAAAATTAATTCCCCTCTTTGGCAAAGAGGGGTTAGGGGAGATTTTATTAAATGATTTCAAGATAATATAAAAATCCCCCCCTTGCCCCCCTTTTCCAAAGTGGGGATATATCCACGCTTCACTGAAGCGTTACTTATAAAAAACAAAACCCCCTTGTGAAAGAGGGGGTTTTGTTTAAGACATTATGATAGAAGATATTTCTAATCAGCCAGGATGAGGATTTCTACTCTCCTGTTTTTAGCCCTTCCATCGCGGGTTTTATTCGAGGCAACTGGCTTTAATTCGCCATAGCCGACAGAACTGATCATTTTAGGGTCTATGCCGCCTTTGTCGACAAGATATTTGCTGGTAGCTGCAGCCCTTCTTTCAGACAGGCGCTGGTTATATTGCTCTGTGCCTGTCCAGTCAGTATGACCTTCGAGTTTTACCTTGTGGCCTTTGTATTTCTTTACAAAAGCTATGGCCTCATCGAGTTGTTTCTTGTCTTTGCTCCTTATAGCTGATTTGTCGAAGTCAAAATTGATTGTTAAGGTGAATTTGTCAATGACCTTGTCGGATGGCATCATGCTTATCGGTTTAGGTTTTGCCGGGCATAAGGCTTTTGCCATTTTGGTTGCTTCTTTCGCCATCTTTTTGGCCTCATCTGTATTGCAGTCTACATAAGTCTCATAGGCCTTTTTCTTCAGCAATTTTGCTTCTGCGAATTCAACCGGGCATACCTTATCTTTCCCTGCCTTTTTGGCATCTGCAACAGCCTTGTCTGCCTGAACAAGCTCCGTAGGGAAATACCAGCAACATGCATCCTTAACATTTTTTGGAGCAAATTCCATTCCCGCGCAACCGATAAGCAAAGTCAGTGAAGAGAGGATAACAAACAGAGAAAGTCTTTTTAATGCAATTGCATTCATTTTTATACCTCCTTATTAATTTATTAATATGATCATGGCATGAAGCATACAGGCCGGTTTTTGATATCCATATATCACCTCCTTGTAAATATATAGACTGCAAAAGATATTAGCACCTTGAACAGATTGTACAAAAATTATATCATATCTTCAACTAAAATCAGCTTTTTCATTTACTAATTTTTTTAATGAAATAGGGGGCTTTATGAAATATCAGGTCGGCAGGGCCGGAAGGATTATAGTGGCAAGGTTCGAAGACAGGGACGATATTATTGAAAATATCATTACTGTTGCCAGAAAAGAGGATATTAAGAGCGCAGTATTCCATCTTATAGGCGGTGTCAAACAGGGCAGGATTGTGGTTGGCCCTGAAAAGGAAGAGATGCCGCCGAAACCCGTATGGAAAGATATCAAAGAGAGTCATGAGGTTATGGGCAGCGGCACAATTTTCTGGATGGAGAATGAACCGAAAGTTCACTTTCACGGGGCGTTCGGTAAGAAAGAGATGGTTAAGGTAGGCTGTCTGAGAGGAGTATCAGAAACATTTCTTGTGCTTGAAGTGATTATTATCGAAATACAGGGTGTTGATGTTAAAAGAGAACTTGACCCGGTTTCAGGTTTAACCCTTTTGAAGGTGTAAGAATTATGCTGATCGTATATCAGTGAACCCCTGAGATTTTTTATTCAGTGCTTTTTTTGATCGTTTTTAGCGGCACTGTTAGCGTGGCGTGGGTTCCAAAGCCTGTTTTTGAATCGATCTTGAAATGGCCCCCAAGATATTTCAGGCGCTCATGTATGGTAAAGAGGCCAAAACCGCCGGATTTACTGGTATGAGAGTCGATATGTGAGGCATCGAAACCTATACCGTCGTCTTCAATATCAATCTGAACATTTTTATAATCTCTCTGCACCGATACTTTTACATTGCGTGCTTTTGCATGTCTTGTCACATTGATCATCAGTTCCCGAACTGCCTGGTACAGAAGGACTGAGGTCTCGTCAGACAGAGGCTTGGGTTTTTGATCATCTTTGAAATGGAATATCAATCCGAGCTGTTTCTGAAATTGATATCCGAGCCATTTGAGTGCGGACTCCAATCCCTCCTCATAAAGCAAAGGTGTCCCAAGCTGAAATGTGAGCGACTTGGCATATTCAATGGTCTGGTCGATCAGATCTGCTATTTCAGCAGCAGATGTTTTGAGTTCAGTTGAAGAAACCATTTCGTTAAACGCACCCATTTTATTTTTACAATAATATAAAGTTTGTCCAATGTAGTCGTTCAGTTCAGTTGCAATACACCGGCGTTGACGCTCCTCGACAAGTGAAAGTTCCGAGGCAAGAGAACGAAGCTGCTTTTGATACGAAAGAAGCTTTTCTTCAGCCTTCTTTCGGTCGGTAATGTCGGTAAGAATAGCAAAGCTGCCGGCAAACTTGCCTTCATCATCAAAAAGCGGTTTAGGTGAAACAATTGTATGTATTTTCTTGCCATCTTTTCTGGTTACGCTAAGTTCATAGGGTGTAGCATCTCCGCTCAATCTTTCAGCCCACTGTTTTTTAAATATGCGCTGGTTTTCTTTGTCCAGAAGCACCAAATAGTTATAACCCAATAATTCATCACGGCTGTAACCGGACATCTCGCAGAACTGTTCGTTTACAAATGTGATAACATTATTCTGATCAATAACTGAAAGCCCTTCGTTCATCGTCTCTATTAATGTGCGGTGATGCTCTTCGCTCCTGCGCAGAGCTTCTTCAATACGCAGGCGCTCTGCAATTTCCTGATGGAGTTTCTCATTTGCTATTGTCAGTTCAGCGGTTCGTTCCTGAACCCTGTGCTCCATATCATCGTAGGCTTTCTGCAAGGCTGTCTCTGCCCGCTTACGTTTGGAAATTTCTCTGGCAATGCTTTCAATAGTATCGTTCGTTACTTTTTTCAGGGATTCCAGCAGCTCTATTTGTGATATTCCGGATACCCTTGCACGAAGGTTGCCTATGGATACCTTATGCAGCACATCAAAATGTTCGGCAAGAACAATCGCAAATTCATGAGATTGATCAACGATTTCGCCGATTTCCTCAGCAGTCAGATTAATAATATGTTTTAATTTGCCGATAAGCTCGATGCGTGATTCTTCAGGTATTCTTACCGTAGGGTCGCCGGATGAAATCTTTTTTAATGCCTCAAAGACTTCCGAAAGACTCAGGGCCAGTTCCATGCTCATGCTCTCCAGTTCTCTGTCCCTGTCTCCAATGATATTGCTGTATTCCTTGAATTGCTTGTTTATAACATTGAGCGTAGCTTTCATTGCGCTAATATCATTATTTGCCTTAAAAACATCACAATCAAGGCACATTTCTATCTTTTCAATAAATTTCCCCTGGATTTCGTTCCTGCAGTGGGTTTCGGAAAACAGCCAGCACTTAAGATCCTTTGCCTTGAAAGCAGGGCAGCTCTTTTCTTTACATTGAAAAGCTTCCCAGCATTTAACCAGTCCCATCGTATTAACCAATATTTTTTGTATGCATGTTCATAAAATTAATGCCTTATATTAAATCCCAAAATAGCCATGTATAATATTTTAGAACAATTTCAGACGATTGTCTAAAAAAATGACTATCCATAAATGTAAAAATCAGAATACTGTTATTCCCTCAGGTTAAGCCTTACTGGCAAGCCTTAAAATAACAGAGACAACAGCCTTTGTAACATTCAGCATAAAATCAAAATCAAGGGTTTCGTATCTATCATGAGAAGTATGGTAATGAGGATTTCTGAACATGGCTGTATCTGTCAGCATCAGTGCAGGGTAGCCTTGATCCCAGAAAGAAGCATGGTCGCTGAACCGGGTTTCAGGAATAATCCTGCCGTTGAAAGGCACTTTATATGGCACAACAGAGAGTTCCGGTACATGCTGGGCTGAAGCGCTGCAGAAGTATTTCATGATCCCTTCAGATTTTCGGTTTGCAATAACTCCGAGGAAATTTCCTTTTTTGGGGACAGGGATTCTTACAAAAAGGGGTGTGACCTGGCTTCCTTCCTCATTATCAGTGTAGCCGACCGATTCCAGAATAATAACAGCTTCATAACTCCTCTTTAATCTCTTTGACTCTTTAGCGAAAAGGTCACTGCCGATCAAAAAATGAATGGTTTGAGGCTGTGGCTCCTCAAGGGTAAATGCTGAGAATTGAACAGTTTTATTTAGCGTAAGCTTACTTATAATATTTGCTGCTTCAAGCAATACCGCCACACCGCTGGCATTGTCGTCTGCGCCAGGGCTCCCCCATGCAGCATCATAGTGAGCGCCTAACAGAATCAGGTTGTTATCTTTTAAGGCGCCTTCATGAGTAGCTATAATATTGCGGTAGGTTCTCCCATGGAACGGCACTTCCTGGTTTTCAACAGAAAGATTAAATGAGCGGAGGGTATCTTCAACATATTTTGCCTTTTCTTCCAATGAGTTATAATTTTCCCATCCATGGCGTAAACCTTCTGTTTTTTTAACATATTCCCTGAGCCTGTCCATGCTGATATTCGACAATATATCGTGTATATGTGATGACATTTTTAAATAAAATAAGAAATAGAGAATTTGAACAAATTATTATTTTGTTAATTATGTATACGTTAAAATGACTCTCTTTTTTTGTCAACATTTTATAAAATAAAGATATATTGACAGTCCGAAAGACTATCTGATAAAATTAGCAATAGCTATTATTTAAAATAAAAATGAAATTTATAAATATTCCTTATTATTAACCCAATAAATGCAATTGACGGTAGGCATATGTGCAGCAAAAGCGCTTGTGCAGCACCTTTGTGAGCGCTTTAATGAACCATATAACGTGCACGTTTTCATTCTTAGCGTTCAGATACTATGCAAACTCAAATTCTGCGTTCAAGAGGTTTTGATGCATATGTGCCTGCCGTTTTTTTATCCAAATGCATTTTTTGGGTTAAGAAGGTTTAATTTGATTCACTGAACATAAATAAAGATATTCCGAATGATAAAAAGGGGAGCCGATATATTATTGAGTCAGCAGTCTGAGATGAAAACAGAAAAAATGGCTAAATGCTGGGAAGTTCTTGACTGTAATGAAAAGGCATGCCCTGCCTATATGTCAAGCAAATTAGAGTGCTGGCTTACCCCAGGGACCCTCTGTCGAAACTCAATACAGGGAAATTTTCTGGACAAGATTGAATTGTGCATAGGGTGTAATGTTTTTTCAATAAATATAAATATCGATTCAATAAAAGAAACACTCAAGATAGTTGATAAACAGTTCAGGGAATTCAGGGAGATTGTTCGGGAGAGGGATGAAGAGGTGGAAAGTATCGGTCTTGAGCTGGCAATAAGTCTCTCTGAGGTATTTGAAGCATTAAAGAAAATTTCTCAGGGAGATCCATCGGTAAAGATATCCGAAGGTTCTACAATTGAACTTATCAGCAGATTAAAACATATCGTTAATATGACAGCTGGAGGCATCAGTGAAATCGTCGATCTCTCGCATGAATTTGCTATTTGTCTTGCAGAACACTTTGATGTATTGCACAGGGTTTCAAAAGGTGATCTCAATGCAAAAGTAACCGGAGCTTCACAGGTTGAGCTTCTTGAATCACTGAAAAATGTAACAAATGAAACAATCGAAAATATATCACATGAAATCGAGAAACGAAAGAACGCAGAAAATGCGCTCCGTAAATCTGAGGAGAGGTACCGTGTTATCTTCGAGAATACCGGGACTCCAACAATAATTGTGGAAGAAGATATGATGATATCCATGGCAAACAAGGAATTCGAAAAATTCTCAGGATATATAAGAGATGAAATTGAAGGCGAAAAAACCCTGCTGGAATTTATTCTGAAAGATGATATCGAAAGATTTAGAGATTATAATGATACAAAATCGTTTCTCCTGAAAAATTGTTTAAATTCTTTAGAATTCAGGTTTGTCAATAAACAGGGCAATGTTAAGGATATCATAGCAGTTGTTTCCATGATACCGGGAACAAAAATGAGGGTAGCCTCTTTATTGGAAATCACCGAGCGCAGGCAGAGGGAAATGGAAGCTATTGTTATGTTAACTGCTGCCTTGCGCTCTGCGCAAACCCGTGCCGATATGCTACCTGTAGTTATCAACCAGTTGATGAATCTGCTGAAAGCAGAAGGAGCATCATTGGCTATCCGGGATACAATCAGTGGAGAGACGCTGATCGAAATTGCACGGGGTGAATGGGCAAACTGGACAGGCTTAAGGTTGCCGCCGGGTGAGGGGATAAGCGGACATGTCATTGATACAGGGCTCCCTTATTTAAACAATAATATACTGTCTGATCCGCGCTTTGCCAGGCCCGAGCTGATCGGTAATCTCCAGGCTGTTGCCTGCGCCCCGCTTATTGAACAGGGGCAGACGATAGGCGCGATCTGGATAGGCCGTAAATCTGAAATTGCAGAATACGAAGTCCAGCTGCTCACAGCAATCGGAGAGATTGCTGCAAATGCGATACATCGGACCTCTCTCCATGAACAGACTGAACAACGTTTGCAACGCCTTTATGCGCTGCACGCTATTGATATGGCTATAACAGCAAGCCTGGATCTTCGTGTTACGCTCAATATTCTGCTTGAACATGTTACGAATCAGCTTCATACAGACGCTGCAACAGTTTTGCTGCTTAATCCTTATTCGCAGACTCTCGAATATGCTGCAAGCCGTGGCTTTCGCTCACATTCCATTAAAAATACGAGGCTGAAATTAGGTGAGGGCCATGCAGGAAAAGCAGCAATCGAACGACGGTTGATCAGCATTCCGAATGTGTTAAAGACAGAAGACCCATGCGTTCGCACACAAATACTGTCAGGTGAAGTATTTATTGCACATCATGCGGCCCCGCTTATTGCAAAAGGCCAGGTAAAAGGAGTTCTCGAAGTTTTTCACAGGACTCAACTCGTACCGGACCCTGAGTGGCTGGAATTTTTTGAAGCCCTTGCATCACAGGCAGCCATTGCCATAGATAACGCTACACTTTTTGATCAACTACAGCGCTCAAATATTGAACTTTCACTGGCTTACGACACAACTCTGGAAGGATGGTCGCATGCACTTGATATGCGCGACAAAGAGACAGAGGGACATACCCTGCGGGTAACCGAGATGACCATTCAGCTTGCGCGCAGTATGGGTATAAGCGAAGCTGAACTCGAACACATACGTAGAGGAGCATTGCTCCATGATATCGGGAAGATGGCAATCCCTGATACAATACTTCTCAAGCCGGGGCCGCTCAGCAATGAAGATTATGAGATCATGCGAAGGCATCCTGCCCATGCACATAAGATGTTATCGCCAATTTCCTTTTTAAGGCAGGCATTGAACATTCCTTACTGCCACCATGAAAAATGGGATGGCACAGGCTATCCTCATGGGTTAAAGGGTGAGCAGATACCGCTTGAAGCCCGCGTATTTGCTGTTGTTGATGTATGGGATGCTCTCACGTCAAACCGTCCGTATCGTCCTGCCTGGAATAGAGAAGATGCATTGAAATACATACAAGAGCAATCAGGCCGGCACTTTGACCCAAAGGTTGCAGAAACCTTTCTCAAAATGCTTTCTCAAAAGCCTTCATTTGCCATAACGAACTAAACGCCTCTTTTCCGTCATTCTGAAGCAGCATTCCGACTGAAGAATCTGCCCGTGGATATATTTGTTTTTATTTACCTTGAAATCTTCATTAAAATCTGGTATCCAATATGGTATGAAAGAAGGAAATAAAGTGAGCGTGGCCGTGGATTACCTTGCCCGTTTAGAAAAAAAAGTCGAAACGCTGAAGATACTTACGGAGGTTTCTCCTGTTATCTCATCAACTCTCGATTTAAAAGAACTCATGACCATTGTCATGGAAAAGGCAAAGGATATCATGCAGGCAGAGGCATGCTCAATCCTGCTGTATAACAAAGATACTAAAAAACTTGAATTTGAGGTCGCGATCTCTGAAAATAAATCTGCAACGGATATTTTGAAAGAGAAAATCAGTCTTGACTTAGGGCAGGGAATCGCGGGTTGGGTGGCGCAGAATCGTGAACTGTTGTTTATTAAGGATGTAAGGAAAGACAAACGCTTTTATCATGAAGCAGACAAGAAGACCGGATTCACGACAAAGAGTCTTATCGCTGCTCCGCTTATCGGGAGGCGCGGGCTTATTGGCGTTGCTGAAATCATTAACCCCGGTAAAGAGGAGTATGATTTAGAGATACTGAAGATTCTCACCAAACACTTTGCCATTGCAATAGAAAACGCGCTCTACCATAAAGATGCACTTGAAAAAGAAAGGCTGAAACAGGAGCTTGAGATAGCTGCTACATTGCAAAAGAGCTTTCTCCCTGAATCTCCGCGCTGTAAGAAAGGCAATGTAATGGTGTCGGCAGTGAATATCCCTGCAAAACTGGTTGGAGGAGACCTCTACGATTTCACAGAACTCTCCGGGGGTAAGCTCGGAATCTTTATAGGCGATGTTTGCGGCAAAGGGATATCTGCTGCGCTTTATATGGCCAAAATTATAAGCGACTTCAGATACATTGCCCATGCAGAAGATTCTCCTGAGATTGTGATGAACAGATTGAATTCCCTGCTGTCAAAAACTCCCCGGGGCATGTTTCTTACGGCAATTTATATGATAATGGATACCAGAAATGGAGGGGCTGTTATTTCTGTCGCAGGACATCCGCCATTCCTCTGGATAACACAAAAGGGGGTAAAAGTGTCTTCTCTTGTTTCCGGAGCGCCGCTTGGAATAATACCAGAAGATTACAGTTCAGGCGCTATTTCTCTCAGTAAAGGTGACAGGCTTTTGTTGATCACTGACGGCGTATTCGAGGCAAAGAATAAAAAGGGACAGAGGATTGGTTTTTCTGGTCTTTTGCGTTTTGTAAAAAAGAATAAGAATGATAAAAGACTTGTTAAGAAGATTGCTGAATATGTAAATATATTTTCAAGAGGCGCTGAAAAGGCGGATGATCTGACCATTGTGGAAGTGAAATATTTATGAAGGACTTTGCAACTATTGCTATTCCGTCCCATCCGAAATATCTTTCCATTGTTAGGTCTGTGACAGGGAAAATAGCGCAAATATATGAAATCACCGAAACCTTAACAGAGGATATGAAACTTGCTGTTGACGAGGCTTGTGCAAATGTCATTAAACATGCTTACCAGGGAGACAGAACAAAAAAGATTGTATTAAAATACAAAATTACAAAAAAGTCCTTTAATGTAATTATCGAAGACAGCGGGATCAAGGCAAAAACGGATTTAATAAAAGGGAGGGATCTGGACGATATAAGGCCCGGGGGGCTGGGAATTCATTTTATCAAACGGGTATTTGATGTATTTCATTTTGATGAAACCAAGAAAAAAGGCAACAGATTGATACTCATTAAATACATGAACATAAAGAAATGAACATAGGGATCGCATCCTATAAAGGCAGCAAGGTAATCCAGCTGTCAGGAGACATTGACATGTACTCGTCTCCTGAACTGAGAACCGAATTGATGGGCCTGATAAAGAAGAGAATATCACCATTATATGTTGACTTTAAAGAGGTATCATATATAGACAGCTCAGGCATAGCAACCTTTGTTGAGGGGCTGAAGATTATGAAGACATATGATGGTAGATTGCGTCTTTTCTGCATACCTCAGGGAATCATGGAGATATTCAGGTTTTCGAAGCTTGACAGGGTATTCGAGATATACGGAAGCATTGATGATGCCATCAACAGCTGAAAACATCCTGAACTCTGCAGTCAGGAAGGCAAGGTCGATTTCCAGGGATATACACGATGCGTCAAAGATTATAAACGATATTTTTTTCTGGTCGTTTATCTCTCCCCTTAAAGGCAAGCCGCTCAGGTTCAGGGCGAGTATTAATGAGATGGTTAAGGCCGGCTATAATTCAGTGCCGATCGTAGCCGTCATTTCATTCTTCATAGGCATCATACTGGCATTTCAGGCAGCATACCAGCTTAAGAGGGTAGGAGCGCTTATCTATGTCGCAAACCTTGTAGGCGTATCGATAACAAGAGAGCTTGGACCGATAATAACAGCCATTATAGTATCAGGGAGGAGTGGTTCTGCCTTTGCAGCAGAAATCGGATCGATGAAGGCTGCTGAGGAGGTCGACGCCCTTATCAGCATGGGGATAAATCCCGTAAGGTTTATCGTTGTACCGAAGCTTATTGCCCTTATGGTTATGGTTCCCGCCCTTACAATATTTTCAGATTTCATAGGCATCCTTGGCGGCTTTGTCCTTTCTGTGACTATTCTCGAAATCCATCCTGTCAATTATTTTCTGCAGACAGTGAACGCCCTGCTCGTAAAAGATGTAATGACCGGACTCATTAAGGCATGGGCCTTCGGTATCGTGATAACGACTGTCGGCGCATACCAGGGATTTAAGGTGACCGGAGGAGCAGAAGAAGTGGGAAGACGTACAACTGCTGCTGTTGTTGCCTCTATTTTTCTGGTAATTGTTTTTGATCTGTTTTTTACGACTATGTTTTATTATTTCACATAAGATTATTATGGAAAATGCAATCCAGGTGACCGGTCTTGTTGCCCGTTACGGAGACAGAGAAATCCTGAAAGATATATCGTTCTTTATACCAAGGGGAATGACGACTGTAATACTCGGAGGAAGCGGATGCGGCAAAAGCACTCTCCTGAAACATCTGATCGGGCTTTTGAAACCAACACAGGGACAGATCAAGATCAACGGAAAAAACATAGCAGCGCTGAACGAGAACGAATTGAATGAAGTGCGGAAGAAGATGGGAATTTTATTTCAGGGAGCTGCCCTTCTCAATTCCATGACGATCGCAGACAACGTTGCCCTTCCTATGAGGGAGCATACCAGGCTGGAAGAAACCACAATACAGATTATGGTGCGCATGAAGCTTGACCTCGTTGGACTCTCAGGTTTTGAAGAGTTCTATCCTTCACAGCTTTCCGGTGGAATGAAAAAGAGAGCAGGCCTGGCAAGGGCAATAGCGCTGGACCCTGAGCTGCTTTTCTTTGACGAGCCATCTGCAGGGCTTGATCCCATAACTGCCGCAGGACTTGATGAGTTGATACTAAAACTCAGGAATGTATTTAAGATGACGATAATTGTTGTAACCCATGAGCTTCCAAGTGTATTCACGATCGCGGATTATGTTATCATGCTTGATGCCGGCGAGATTATTTTTTCAGGAACGCTCGATGAGCTGAGGGCGTCTGTTCATCCAAGGATAAAGATGTTTCTTGAGAGACAGCCGGAACAGGAGACATATTCACCTGAGGATTATTTCAGGATTATTGCCGGAGAATAAAAAATCCTCTATTTAAAAAGGGGAGGCAGGGTTAGATATTGAAAGAAGAGATTAAGGCAGGAATAATAATCATCGCATCCCTCGCTATACTCAGCAGCTTTATCATTCTGATAGGCGGCAGCGAGCTTTTTGAAAAATATGACAAATACTACATGAAAGTTATGAATACAGCCGGACTCGAAACCGGCGCTCAGGTCAGGCTCGGTGGTGTAAGGGTTGGAAGGGTTACGGACGTAAAACCACCTGGCAGTCCCGGAGAGCCTGTTGCTGTGGAAATCGGAGTAAAAAGAGGGACTGTTCTGTATAAAGGCACCAAGGCTCTGATTACACAGATAGGATTTGTCGGAGATATATATCTCCTTCTTGCCGTTGACGGCACTATAAACGAGAGGATTAAAGTTGGTGATGTTATTCCGACTGAAGAGAAGGTTCAGTTTGACCTGCTTATGGCAAAAATGAATACCCTGTCACAATCAGTGGATATTCTTATTAAAGATATAAATAAGCTTTTTAGCGAGAAGAATGTAAAAGGGATAGAAACTTTAATCGGAAATACAAACAATGCTATTATTTCCGGTTCATCGAATATTGAAAAAATAGCGATGAACATGAAGGATACTTCAGCAAAGCTTGAACGTGTTCTGAATGAGGTAGAAGATATTATCCACAGCAATAAAGCTGAAGTTGCGCAATTGATAAAGAAGGCAAGGGAAGATATAGAGAAAGCTGGAGAAATGATCAATAGCATAGAATCAACAGCGAAGTCGGTTGAAAAGACATCAAAATCAGCTGATAAAGCTATTAACCTTCAGTCCAGAAATCTCGAAAACCTTATCGGAGCCATGACAAAAACAACAGAAGAGTTGCAGGATCTCCTCAGGGAGATAAAACATAAGCCATGGAGTTTTATTTACAAAGAAAAAAGGGGGGAATGAGATGAAAAAAATACTTTTATTCATCTTATCTGTTTGTTTCTTATATGCCTGCTCAATGCCTGAAACAAAGATTTACAGCATTTATCTGCCTGCAGCCTCTGCGTCCACGGATATCGGGAAGGAGAGGGCAGATGAGGCAAGCTCAAGGTCTGTCGTAATACTTATGAATTCCCCCAGGTATCTTGTTCAGCCTTACATTGCTTACAGGAATTCACCGTATCAACTTGAGATATCAAGATATTCAAAGTGGGAATCACCGCCCGGTGATATAGTAAAGGATGCATTCAAGAATTACTTATCATCTTCAGGGGTTTTTAATGAGGTCAGGGCATCGAATGTCGTGCCCGAGGGATTTTATTCATTTGAAATAAACCTGAAAAAATTTGAGAGATATGATCAGGGAAACGATTCCTACGGGGAACTTTATTATGATATTAAAGTTTATTCACCTGACAGCAAGGAATTATATAGGGCAACCGTTTTAAAAAAGGTTAAACTCGACAACAGTACCTTCCTTTGTCTTGCTGAGGGATTAAGCAGCGCACTTTCTGAAAGCATCAAAGAAGTAACTGGGAGTTTAAATGAAGCGGTAGATAATTAGTTTCTGTTGTCATGAGTGATTCAATTTAATCCAATATTTCGAGAACACAGCGTTTGCCTATTTTTGTTCCCGAAGCGCTCAATATTGTTCTCATTGCACGCGCTGTATTCCCCTGCTTTCCTACAATCTTCCCAATATCACTTGCAGCAACACGCAATTCAAAGAGCGCAGTTTTTTCTCCGCCTACCTCGTTTACTACAACCTCCTGCGGTTTATCTACCAACGATTTCGCCATGAGTTCAATAAGCGCTTTCATATCAACCTCCATAAGTATTTGGGCTGTTTTTTTCAGACCCAATATTTTTAAGAGTTTTTTTACAATAATCTATCTCCAACCTCTCCCTGTATCCCCTCCCCCATAGCCACTGCTTCTTTTATTAAAACCTTGCCGTTTCTGTTGAGGTCTCGCCTCAGCTACAGCAAGTGATTTTCCCATGAAATCTTTTCCATTAAGGGTTGCGATTGCCTTTTTTGCATCTTCTTCATTTATCATCTCAATAAAACCAAATCCTTTAGACCGGTCCGTGAATTGATCCTTCAATATTTTTAATGATTCAATCTCACCAATCTCTGAAAAAAATTCCCTCAATTCCTCTTCAGTGGCTTTGTATGGGATATTACCAACATACAATTTATTCATTTTAAACCTCCTTTTTTATTCACAAAAACCTCAGATCTTTTACTCATACGGTCATTAGTAAGACGACATTGTTAATATTTTTGTCATTGCGGCTTGTCCGCAATCCTTCTGGGTTTTGCAGAAAGATTCTCGCCTCGGCGAGTCGCCTGAGGTGACCCGACAAGCGGGAATGACATCCATGTAGCCTTACTTTTGCACTTATTAGTAACTTCCTTGTATACTTTTGAATTATTCATTCTATTGAGCTTTCCATATATTTAACGCGCATAAGTTAGATTAATAGAATTGTATATGCAATATGCTTTCATTTTCTTTATTTTTTCACTTGCATTTGCTTATAAACCGGCATAAAAGTCCTTATGTTGATAGCCGACTCTGAGAGAGAGATGATGTTGTCTAAAATATATCGAAAGATTAAAGGACAACGATTTTACGTATAATGTATGTCAACTTTATAGGCAATAGCTGAGTGGTTGGTGGAAGAATCGGTGCCTTCACAACTAAGCGCGCCTTTTGCCACGGCTCTGCGGTTCCTGATCATTTCGGTTATGACCTTGGTTAGATCAAACCCGCCATCAACGCAGTCTTTTCTTAGACAGTTTACGATGAAAAAAGCATAGCTGTTGGGAGTGAAATTAAAAGTACGGAGTATCGATTTTGACCCGCTCTGGTTATATGTCATATTCATGACGATGGTTGCAACCTCAGGGAAGTGTGTAGCTACAGAGCCTGCGTCACGTCTCTGCTGCATCATGTCCTGCTTTCTCTCCATCATTGCTGCATGCTTATTATTATTCATGTTCCTCTCATTCCTCAATACTCCCTCCGGCGGAGGGAGTATTGAGCAGTTAATTAGAGTTTGACTACATTGATCGCTTTGGGGCCTTTCGGGCCTTTTTCGGTATCAAAGCTGACATTGTCACCTTCGGCAAGGCTTTTAAATCCACTGCCCTGGATGGACGTATGGTGTACAAATACATCACTGTTGTCTTCAGCAGTAATGAAGCCAAAACCTTTGCTGTCATTGAACCACTTCACTGTTCCTTGTGTCATTTTGTTTACCTCCTTCTCGATGAACTAAAATCTCAGAAGAACTCAATAAAAAAGGCCCCAAAGCTAAAAGTCTTTGTGGCCCTCTTTGAACGCAAAAACCTCTAAAATCTTGTTAATACAATATCATATGCTTACCAGTTAGTCAAGGTAATTCGGGCATGATGCATCTTCCATTCATTTGTTCAAAGGTTGAAGACCCTGTTCCAATCAGCAATCCGGCAGTAAAACGCGGGACAGAGAAGATTCTGGCAGTGGAAAACGATGCTTTCACTTGAGACGATAGGTTGTTATTGCGATGAAAAAGGAAGTCAGAAATATCCTTTCCCTTTCAGCTTCTTTTACCCTGATACCGGCAATTTCATTGGCTTTGTCGGGAATGTTTCATCCCGGACATTGGTTCGAGAGGCGATATAGATATTTCGCAGCAATACTGCTTTTCCTTCTGAAGGCATAGCAGTTCCAGGT
The DNA here is from genome assembly GCA_016873615.1 of Nitrospira sp. Classification (GTDB taxonomy): domain Bacteria; phylum Nitrospirota; class Thermodesulfovibrionia; order Thermodesulfovibrionales; family SM23-35; genus VGWX01. The sequence goes on from VGWX01000007.1 coordinate 20,941, forward strand.
TGGATTATGGGAATAGACTGGTCGGATCACTGGTCATTCTGGAAAGAAGGATACCCAGCCATCATGATTACTGATACGGCCTTATTCCGTTATCAATACTATCATTCTCATCAAGACGTTCCGGATAGAATTGATTATGAACGCATGGCAAGAGTTGTTGTTGGAATTAGCCAAATTATACGTGAACTCTCTACTGTAAAATGAATTGTAATGCATTCCCTGTGATATTAAATTAGGCGACTGCATAGTGATAACAGGAGAAGAATTCTCACAGCATCTGGGATTTGACTCGGCTGATTATAAGGAGGCTTCGACCGCTCATCAGCCATCTTGAGGAAGAGCTGATACGTAAGCTGCTCCACATAATCCCCGTAACTCATCCCGTCGTCACGGAGGACGTTGCAGTAGTTCCAGAGTTTTTGAACAATTGCAGATGATCCGTTAGGCATTTTTTTTGTATGATTCCTTTCATTTCCGGATTTTCTTCGTCCTCATTCCATTTTAAAGGGTTGTATCTGATATATTCCCGAATTGCCTGCAATTTTCTGTCATCGCGGATGATATGTTCGTAATAATTTCTTTGCCAGACAGGCTGGCCGGGTGTATTACGGATTTTGTTGATTTGTTTTGCAGAATTCATTTTAAACCAACCGATAATTTTTGGTAACAAAATTTTTCTACGTTGGTTTATATATACATGATGTGTTTCCCCATGTAGGGGCAATTCATGAATTGCCCCTACAAAATCTCATTGCTGCGGTTGTTTTCGGGTTTACTGTTCTTATCATACTTCTGCTTATAATCAGAATACTAACAGAATTACAAAAATTTCCTTGAGCTCGATACTCCATAGCATCTTGGATTCCCGCAATAGGGGAACCAAATAACAACGCAGAACACCTGAAAGCCAACACCTTGGGTATCTCATTGATCGCATTTATTTCGTGAAATAACTCGCAAATCTTTTCCGCATATTGTGCTAAAAACCGATAAAAATTATGCATATAATGCAACTTTCTTATATGGTATAATATGGGCATGGAGGTGGTCATAAATGAAACTGCTCTCAGTCAAAGAGTTTCGGGATAGCGCAACAAAAGCACTAAAAAGCAAGGAGCCTTTGATTATTATGAGGCGTGGAGAGGTTGCCGGGATTTTTTTCCCGACACCTTTAGAATCGGTCCCGTTTGAACTTAAAAAGGATATATTCATCAGCCTCACAGATTCGATAAAGAAAAAGCTTCAGACACATGGCGTAAAAGAGGAAGAGGTTCTTGAGGATTTTGAAAGATATAGAAAAACTCGCCGTAGACGCTAATCCGATTCTCTCCGCCATAATCGGTGGAAAAGCAAGGTCTATATTTCTTGACGGTCAACACATCTCTTTTTATACAACACTCTTCAATTTCAAGGAGGTTGAAAAATATATTCCTGCGCTGGCTTCTAAACGCTCTCTAAGATAGATGACCTTTATTTAGCTCTTTCTACACTTCCTATTTCAGTCTGCGATGTTGAATTCTATAAGGACACCTTGAAGAAAGCCAAAAGTCTAATCGGTGAAAGAGATCCGGATGATATCCATTTGCTTGGTCTCGCTTTGAAGCTCTCTTGTCCGATATGGAGCAATGATAGGGATTTCGATGATGTAGGTATTTCAGTTTACAGCACACTTGCCCTTATTGGAAAGCATTAGGACTTGCTAACAGACCAAGAAGCCTACTGTCCGAATCTCTCCGAAATCTTCACCCACTGCATTTCGCTTTTTGCAATTTATGTGCACTAAATTGTGACTGATGCGAAATCCCATACAAAGCATGACTCTATACGATGCCTGCTGAGTGAAGGGAATCTATAAATTTTCATTACAACTCCGTACTAAGACGAAAACAGCCGGAAATACTTGTTACTGTGATTATGTGGAGTTGCCAATTATGTGCAGTAGTTACTCTGAATCCTTACTGCATAAGTATTCTGGAAAGATTTACTGCACATAATAATGCAGCGGCACTTAGATGCAGTCCTTATTGAAATGCCTAAATTAAGGATTATATAGCACAGCATTCGTTTTAAAAGCATAAGGAATGGAATTGCAAAACGCCTTATCAATACAGGATTCACGCTGGGTCTCTGATTCTTCAAGGGATTCATCGGTACTCTGCCAAAAAAACCAGTTCCATTGAACTTGAGGCGATGGAAGTTCCCTCATTATGTGAAGTAGATTGAACCGGAATTGGTGTGATTCTTATCTCTGCAACGTTCACTTCACATAACGGGGAACTCCACATAATCACAGAAATGTGAAGCTCAACATTTCTGTGAGTACATCGCACATATTGTTTGTGAGAGCAGGCTACGAACGATCTCTTAAAAAATGTAAGAGAAATCCTGGAAAGGTGATAAAAATAATAAATACACATATCCAGCAATAAGAACCGTCATTTCAAGGAGATTGCCAGGTAACTTTCAGGTGCTTGCACTTGAATAGTTTTATCAAGTGGTTTAGGTACTTATCGCTGGATTTGGGATATTAACCTGAATAATGCAATTAACCACAGAGAACTCGGAGAATCATATTGACAATAAAAGAGAACCTATCAGTTTTTATAATTTCCTCTGTGCACTATTTTATGCAAGTTTGAGTCTTAATTGTTTTCAAAAAAATAACATGAGGACACAGAGAATTGCTTGAAATTAAAAGTCTTTTTAAAGTTTAAAATGCCTCTGTGAGCTCTGTGGTTTTATCTAAATGCATTTTTTAGGTTAATTGAGAGTTGCCTTTTTTACTATTTCATGCAGAGATTCAAGGGCAGCATCCAGTTTTTCGATCTCCTTTGTCCCTCCCTGAGCCATTTCAGGTTTTCCTCCGCCTTTTCCACCGGCAAGCTTAGAGATGTTTTTGACTATCTCTCCGGCGCTGTATTTTTTTGCAAGATCCTGTGTTATCATGCAGACAATGGAAGCCTGGCTGTCAATAACAGAAGATAGAACAATAATGCCTGATTTCAGGCGGTCCCTGATATTATCTGCCAGCAGACGCAGTTCGTTCGGATTGAGACCGTCCTGGCGTATGTTAATTATCTTTACGCCATCAAGTTCCTGTGCATGTTTCAATGCGTCAGATATTATATCTCCGGAGAAGCCTGTTTTCAGTTTCTGAATTTCCTTTTCCAGTGATTTGGTATCCTGAATAAGTTTTTCTATCTTTTCGGCAGGTGATTCTGTTTTTAATAATCCTTTGATTTCATTTAGTTCCTGTTTCTTGCTGCGCAGATACTCAAGAGCGTTTTTACCGGAGAGAGCTTCAATCCTCCGTATGCCTGATGCAACGCTTCCTTCGGAAAGTATTATGCATATTCCGATTTCGCCTGTAGACTTACAGTGCGTTCCGCCACACAGTTCTTTGCTGAAATCTCCCACAGAGACAACCCTGACAGTCTCACCATATTTTTCATCGAAGAGGGCAACTGCGCCTGATCTCGTTGCTTCTTTAATATTCATAATGTCGGTTCTCACAGCAAGATCTTCGAGTATCTTTTCGTTGATAATATCTTCAATAGCTTTTATTTCATTATCATGAACTGCATGGAAATGGGTGAAGTCGAACCTCAGTCTCTCAGGGTCCACCACTGAACCGGATTGTTTTACGTGGTCTCCGAGTGTCATTCTCAAAGCCTTGTGAAGAAGATGGGTGGCGGTATGATTCCTCATGGTGGATCTTCTGAGCGTTTCATCAACACTGCAGATTACCTTCTCACCCTTAGCAATTTTGCCCCTCTCTACTTTTATCCTGTGAACAATAACGTCAGGAGAAGGTTTTTTTGTATCAAGTACTCTGAGAAATACATTTTCTGATTCCATCGTACCTGTGTCGCCAACCTGTCCGCCTGATTCTCCATAGAAAGGTGTCCTGTCAAGAAATATATTCCCTTCATCGCCTTTTTTTAGTGTTTCAACAGGACTGCCTTCCATGAGCAATGCAATGACGGTAGCTTCAGCTTTGAATGTGTCGTATCCGGTAAATTCAGTTACGACTGAAAGTGTTACAGAGTCAGCTTTATGTTCACCGGAAGAGACGTCCGGCGCTTTTGATCTTTTGCGCTGCAATTCCATCTCTCTCTGAAAGGCGTCTTCATCGATTTTCAATCCGGCATCCATTGCGATATCCCTTGCAAAATCAACAGGGAATCCATAGGTATCATATAATCTGAATACTTCCTCGCCGGGAATCATCCGGAGACCGTCTTTCCTTACTCTCGATATGATTTCATCGAGCCTGTTCATGCCTGCATCAATCGTTCTGTAGAAATTTTCCTCTTCAATTTTAAGAAGCTTTTCGGTCCTGTCTCTTTCACCAATAATTTCAGGATATATACTGCCAATTACCCGATTGACAGAATCAGTTAATCTGTAAAGAGACGCCTCATGCATATTGAGGAGCTTTGCATGTCTTGCAGCCCTTCGTATTATTCTCCTCAGGACATAACCTCTTCCTTCGTTGGAAGGGACAAGACCTTCAGAAAGCATAAAAACAGTTGCCCGCATATGGTCGGCAATGACCCTCATGGACGTATCCTGATCATGTGATGTTCCGTACTGTATATGTGCGACGGAGGAGATATCTTTTATAATCGGCTCAAATAGGTCTGTATCAAAATTGGTTGTTTTTCCCTGGAGTACTGCGCTGATTCGTTCGAGCCCCATTCCTGTATCGATACTCGGTTTTGGAAGGGGCGTAAGGTCTCCGTTTTCATTCCGGTTAAACTGCATGAAGACAAGGTTCCAGAGTTCAAGAAACCTGTCACAGTCGCATCCGACAGCGCAGTCAGGTTTGCCGCACCCTAAATGGCTGCCCTGGTCTATGATTATTTCAGAACAGGGTCCGCATGGCCCTGTATCACCCATCTGCCAGAAATTATCTTTTGCGCCGAGCCTGACTATCTTTTCATCAGAAAGGCCGATCATATCTGACCAGAGTTCTGCTGCTTCGTCATCCTGCTCATAGACAGAGACGTAGAGTTTATCCTTTGGCAGGTTGAAGCTGCCGGTTAAAAGTTCCCACCCGAAAAGTATCGCGTCTTTCTTGAAATAGTCACCAAAGGAGAAATTTCCGAGCATCTCAAAAAAGGTGTGATGCCGTGAAGTATGTCCGACGTTCTCAAGGTCACTATGCTTGCCTCCTGCCCTCATGCATTTCTGACAGGAAACCGCGCGGCTATAATTCCTTTTTTCCTCGCCTAAAAAAGTCTTTTTGAACTGGACCATGCCCGCATTAACAAAGATCAGGGTAGGGTCATTCCATGGAATCAGAGGAGAGCTCTGAACGAATGTATGATCCCGGGATTTAAAATATTCTAAAAATGCGGCTCTTATTTCTGCGCTTGTCATTTTTTCTTCTTAATCAGATGAACAATTATTTGATATAAATCAATTTGCCGTCATAGAAAAGAAGGATTTTGGTGCCGACAACGCCCAAAGTTCCAGCAGATGAATACATCCATTCTTCCCGTGACTTGCCTTCAAACGGGTCAAGGATTTTTATTGAATCAGGAGATCCCCATGCATACCGTACCTGCTCGGGTTTCATTCCAAGATCAATCTGTGCTTTCCTTATATTGTCCTGTACGTTGGCAGGATAGGCTTTTATCTCCTCTTCTGTGTATCTGACGGCCTTTGTACAACCGACCTGTAACAGGAAAGATAAAACTAAGACCAAAAGCAAGACTTTTTTCATTTTTTATTCCTCCTTGTTAGATATATTTTTTAATACATTCATAATTGTTTCTGCAGAGTATCCTCTCCTTAAAAGGAGATTATATAATCTTCGCTTTACAGTCTCTGAGGGATAATGATTCAAAGACTTGAGCTTTTTATCAGCAAATCTCAGGGCATTGTCAAAATCCTTATTTTCATCGTGATAAAATACCCCATCAACAATATCTCTGGGTATACCCCTGGTCTGCATATATCTTTTTGCTCCGTTCCGGCTTAGCATTTTTGTTGTTAATGCCTCTCTTTTTAGCGCTTCAGCTAAGGCCATATCATCAATAAGTCCTATTTCCTTTAGTTGATTTATTGTCGAAGAAACCATGTTTTTTGTGATGCCCTTTTTTAACAATCGTTCTTCGAGTTCTTTTTCGCTTCTTCCCCTGTAGCTCAGCAGTTTCAGGGCATATTGCCTTGCTCTATTTGGAAAACCTTTCAATTTTCATCTTATCCTTATCATCGGGTTTATCATGCCTCATGGCGAGCTGCTCTTCGAGGGAAAGTTCACTTGTGGACTGAATACCCTTAACCTTAAGAACAAAATCGTCAGGATTTGTGGCTCTTCTCAAAGCCTCTTCGTAGGTAATGAGGCCTGATTTATACAGGTTCAGGAGAGACTGATCAAAGGTCTGCATTCCATAGTGTATGGCTCCCTGTTCAATTACATCAGGAATCAACTTGGTCTTGTCCGGATCAAGGATGCAATCCTTTATGGTTGCCGTGGCTATCAGTACTTCAACGGCAGGAACCCTGCCTTTCCCGTCTGCCCTTGGCATAAGACGCATAGATATAATCCCTCTGAGCACTGACGACAACTGCATACGAACCTGCTTGTGCTGATATGGAGGGAAAACAGCAATAATCCTGTTTACCGTTTCGGTAGCATCTATAGTATGGAGGGTGCTTAAAACAAGGTGACCTGTTTCTGCAGCAACAAGGGATGTCTGAATTGTTTCAAAGTCACGCATTTCTCCAACAAGTATAATATCCGGGTCCTGCCTGAGGGCCTGTCTGAGGGCCTTGCTGAAGGATTCGGTATCGCTTCCTATCTCTCTCTGGTTTATAATGCTTTTCTTGTCCCTGTGAAGGTATTCTATGGGGTCTTCGATAGTCATGATATGCTCGGTCCTCATGCTGTTCATTAAGTCTATCATCGCAGCAAGGGTTGTGGACTTTCCGCTACCGGTAGTCCCTGTAACGATTATCAGCCCCCTCTGTTCCATAGAAAGTTTCTTTATAACCTCGGGAAGATACAACTCATCAATGGTAGGGATTTTTACAGGGATGACCCTGAAGACAAGCCCTACTGTGCCCCTCTGCATAAACACATTGCATCTGTACCTTCCAAGCCCCGGGACGCTATAGGCAAGGTCCATGTCATTCTTCTTTTTGAATATTTCAGCCTGACCCGGCGTCATGACAGCCAGTGCGATTTTCATCGCATCTTCGTGGGCGAGTTTTTTCTCTGAAGTAAGCGGTGTCAGCTCACCGAAAATCCTTAATACCGGCGGTGAACCGACTTTTATGTGAAGGTCAGAAGCCTGCAATGCGGATGCTTTTTTTAATAGTTCATTGATATCCATAACTACCTCCTTAGATTAAAGGCCTCAATGATTTTATTCTCAATTTCTTTTGCGGTATCTGCATTGGCTTTTAAAAATTCCTTTACGTTTTCACGCCCCTGACCGATCCTGTTGCCTCCGTAACTGTACCAAGCGCCTGATTTTTCAATAATCGATTTTTCAACTCCAAGATCTACAAGTTCTCCAACCCTTGAAATTCCCTCATTGAAATATATATCAAACTCAGCCTGCCTGAATGGTGGAGCTACCTTGTTCTTTACAACTTTAACCCTTACCCTTCCTCCTATAGTCTCCTGATTTTCTTTAAGGTTTTCTATCCTTCTTATATCCAGTCTCATGGAAGAGTAGAATTTCAGAGCATTTCCGCCTGTTGTTGTCTCAGGGCTGCCGAACATAACGCCTATCTTCATTCGTATCTGATTGATAAAGATAACAGTTGTTAGAGACTTTGATATTGCTGCAGTGAGCTTTCTCAATGCCTGACTCATAAGCCTTGCCTGCAGTCCCGGCAGGGAATCACCCATCTCCCCCTCTATTTCTGCCCTTGGGACAAGCGCAGCAACCGAATCTATTGCTATTACATCTACAGCGCCGCTTCTGACAAGAACCTCAGTGACTTCAAGCGCCTGTTCACCTGTGTCCGGTTGTGAGACAAGGAGGTCTTCAATTTTAACTCCGAGTTTTTGGGCATAATTAACATCTAGCGCATGTTCTGCATCTATAAAAGCTGCTGCGCCACCGGCTGCCTGTGCCTGTGCAATAGCGCCTAACGCAAGGGTGGTTTTCCCTGATGATTCAGGACCGTATATTTCTATGACCCTTCCTCTTGGAAAACCTCCTATTCCGGTTGCGATATCAAGCGTTAAGGAGCCTGTAGGTATAACCTGAATCCCTTCTGCGGTTCCTTCTGCGCCAAGACGCATAATTGAACCTTTTCCGAAACTTTTTTCGATCTGCGAGATAGCCATCTCAATAGCCCTGGTTTTGTCTGTTTTATCTTTATTCGTCATCTTCCCTCCGTATTCTTATGACATTTTTATTTCATTAACGGAATATCATGCAGGCAGGTATACACTGCGCCTTTTGGTTTTAAATCACTCTTCATGAGTTTGATATGGTCGACATGCAATATTCCGAATTCCATGATTTTGTAATTATCAAATTCATTCACTATATTCACGACGCCTTTTGGAGAGCGAACCCTTCCAAGTGTAAGATGGGGGTTAAATTCCTTGTCTTCTTTCTGAAAGCCTAATAATGCCATTGCCTGTTCAATATCACCTTTCATTTTATTTAATGTCTCTGAACCGTCAATCCCTGTCCATATTACCCGTGGATATTTCCTGTTTGGAAATATGCCTGTGCCATATATTCTAATATAAAACGGCTTATAAGACGATAGAATCTTTGATAGGGATTTACGGATATCAGGCAATAAAGCGTCAGTTGTGCTGCCAAGAAACTTAAGGGTGAGATGAACATTTTCCGGCGCTACCCATTTTATATCAGCATCGTGTTTTTGCATAATATCCAGCAGTTTCCCGACCTCCTTTTTTATGGGGTCAGACATTTCTATTGCTATAAAGCATCTGAGGTTCATGGCTTCTCAGTTGATATAAACCCATATCTGTAAAATGAGATTTGCATATACAGCAGCCATAATATCATCTGCCATTATGCCTTTGCCTCCACTGAATGCAGTTTCGATTTTTCTGATCGGAAACGGTTTTAGTATATCGAAAACTCTGAATAAAAAAAAGGCTGCGACTGCATGACCCATGCTGAATGGAATAAAGAGTGTTGAAGAGAAATATCCGCAGAACTCATCAATGACTATATGCCTGCTGTCTTTTTCATTCAGCATTCGTTCAGTATGCCCAGCAGAGATTATCCCGATTGGTATGATAAGGATCAATATGATAACTTGCAAAAAATCAGATGGCTTCAGAAGAATGTATACTGCAAATGCAGCTAAAGTTCCAAAGGTGCCGGGTGCAAAAGGGATATATCCCGCAAAGCCGAGGGTAGCAATATATTTGTAAAGGATATTCATTTAATATATGTGTAACCTCTCTGCAACACTTTACTCCTGAATTATTTTACAGGAAAAGCCTATCTTTGCAGCGCCCTCGAGGGTGGCCTTAACAGAGCAGTATTTGTTCATTGAAAGTTCAATCGCCTTTTTTACCGCTTCTTCAGAGATATTCCTTCCTTTTACAATAAACTCAAGGGTGATATGTGTAAATTTTTTCGGATATTCTTCTGCCTTTTCCCCTTTTACCCGTATCTCAAGGCCTGTCACTTCCTGCCTCTTCTTTTTAAGGATTGAGATAACATCCATTCCTGAACAACCGCCTGCCCCGAGAAGGAGCAGTTCCATCGGTCTTGGGCCGGTATTATGTCCGCCAACTGAGGGTTCGCCATCCATAACTAATGCATGGCCTGATGACGAATCCCCTACGAATTGAAGCCCTTTAACATAAGTTATCTTTGCATCTAACATTCAGAACCTCCTTTGAGCATAATTTATAAATCAGCGTTACTTTATTTGAGATAAATTCATTTGTCAATAAAACCTGTTGTTGTAAGCGAAGTTTTGTTTTTTATTGAAAGTATTTTTTTAATAAACTATTATAAAAGATATTATATATAAGCATAAATTGACATAAGCAGGAGTTATGATATGCTATTGGTAATTACAAATGGACGCCTTGATTTTAGCCGGGGGTGAAAACAGGAGGATACCTTTTTTAAAAGGGTTTCTTGAGATAAACGGCACGAAGATTATTGAGTCGAATGTCAGACTTTTGAAAAGTATATTCAACAGGGTTCTGATAAGCACCAACAGCCCTGAACTCTATTTTTATCTCGGCGCTCTAATGGTTGGTGATATAATTAAACACAGAGGACCCATGACAGGGATATATTCAGCGCTAAACGTTCCGGATGTCTCAGATGTTTTTGTAACCGCATGTGATATGCCTTTTATAAATGTTATACTTATACAACATATGATTAATAAATGGGACAGAAAGTGGGATTCTGTAATACCTGTTTTCGATAACAGACCCCAGCCGCTTTTTGGCATTTATTCACAGAAAATTACCGGCAAAATTGAGGATAGCATAAGGAAGGGGAGAAGGAGTTTGAGGGAATTACTGAAAAGAATAAATGTGCTGTATATAAAAGAAGAGGAGGTAAGAAGCATAGATAGGGAAGGAAAGTCTTTTGTGAATATAAATACTGTGGAAGATTTTAAGAGAGAAGGGGGTAAATTATGTTTGGTTTAGGGACACAGGAGTTAATTATTATCCTGATCATCATTGTTATTCTATTTGGTGCGACAAGGCTTCCCCAGATCGGAAGCGGTATCGGACAGGCTATCAAGAACTTTAAGAAGGGCGTGAAGGAGAGTGATGAAATCGATGTAACTCCGGATAAGGAATCATCCAAGCAGGCAAAAAAAGAAAAACTCGATAAAGAAGAAGGTGTTTAGAGGGCCTGTTGCAGAGATCAGTTTATCTGCTATAGGGCAAAACCTTCAGGCTATAAGAAAGATTGTCAAAAACCGTCCGGTAATTGCTGTGGTAAAGGCTGATGCTTATGGTCACGGTGCGGTTGAAGTTTCAAAAAGACTCCTCAAAGAAGGAATCTCTTACCTTGCAGTTGCGTATATCAACGAAGCTGTTGAACTCAGGGACGCCGGCATCACTGTCCCTATAATTGTTCTATTTGACACGGAAGATGTTAAATCAATCTTTGATTTTAACCTCATGCCTGTTATCTGCGATATGGATAATGCCTTATCTCTATCACGGGAATCAAAAAAAAGAAACATCCCTCTAAAGGTTCATGTTAAGGTTGACACCGGTATGGGAAGGATGGGATTGCATGGGAATCATATCATTACGGATTTGATGAAGATATCAGACATGCATGGACTCGAAATAACAGGCATGTTAAGCCATTTTTCAGAAGCCGACCTCTCAGACAGGACTTATGCAAAAATTCAGCTTGAACGATTTAATGCAATAAAGGAAAAAATCTCTGAGAAATTAAAGAGAAGGATTTTTTCTCATATAGCGAACAGCGCAGCCATCCTGAGCTTTCAGGAAGCGCACCTCGATGCAGTAAGGCCAGGACTGATGCTTTATGGATATTCTCCCTTTAATTATGGAACAAATCCCCCCTTACCCCCCTTTGCTAAAGGGGGGCAGGGGGGGATTACTCATGGCATTAATCTTATTCCCGCGATGTCAATCAAAACCAGGATTCTTTGCATCAGAAATGTGCCTTCAGGTACGCCAATAAGTTACGGCAGAACTTTCATTACAAAGAGACCGAGCAGGATAGGTGTGATTCCTTTAGGATATGCTGACGGATATAACAGACTGTTTTCGAATAATGCTGAAGTGCTTGTAAACAGAAGGCGTGCCCCTGTCGCAGGCAGGGTATGCATGGACCTGACCATGATTGACCTTACAGATGTCAAAGGCGCTAAAGAAAAAGATGAAGTAGTCATAATCGGCAGGCAGGGCAATGAATCAATAAAAGCTGAAGAGCTTGCATTTCGCTCAAATACAATATCGTATGAGATACTGACAACGCTTGGAAGCAGATCAAAGAGAACATATGTTGAGACCCATTGAACTTATAGGAAAGACAATTATACGTTTCTCCGAGGAACTTGGCAGGATATTGATACTCCTTTCTTTAACTGTCAGGCACATGTTGCTTCCCCCCTATGAAGTGAGGAATACCTTCAAACAAATGCTTGAGATCGGAGTGCGATCTTTGCCTGTTGTGCTGATAACAGCAATTTTTACAGGAATGGTCTTTGCCCTCCAGACCTTTACAGGGTTTAAGAGATTTGGCGCTGAAGGAGTTGTAGGAACTGTTGTTGCGCTTTCGATGACGAGAGAACTTGGGCCTGTCCTTACAGGTCTTATAGTAGCAGGAAGGGCAGGGGCTGCCATGGCAGCTGAATTAGGAACTATGAGAGTTACAGAACAGATAGATGCACTCGAAACATTGGCAACGAATCCTATAAAATATCTTATCGTTCCGAGATTTATAGCCGGTATGCTTATGCTTCCGGCGCTTGCTGCAGTAGCTGACATAACCGGTATAATAGGCGGTTATTTCATTACTGTGGGACTCTTTGATACAAGTTCGATCGCATACTGGAAAAGGACATGGAATTATTTGATGATAAGTGATATTTACAATGGCTTGATAAAAGCAGGATTTTTTGGTGCAAGCATTTCACTGTTAAGCTGTTATAAGGGGTTTTATACAAGGGGAGGAGCTGAAGGTGTCGGAAAAGCAACAACCGGAGCAGTAGTTTTATCATCTATGACCATATTAATATCTGACTATTTTCTCTCGGTATGGTTATTTAAATGAAGATTAATTATTGCTTATGATAGAGATCATTAACGTTCACAAATCATTTGGGAAAAAATATGTGCTTGGAGGAGTAAATCTCAGGGTTGAAAAAGGCGAAAGCATGGTCGTTATCGGCGGGAGCGGTTCCGGGAAAAGCGTTTTACTAAAGCATATTATAGGAATTATAAAGCCGGATGAAGGCAAAGTACTTATAGACGGCATCGATATAACTTCACTTAGAGAGAATGAACTATATGAAGTCAGAAAGCAATTTGGTATGCTTTTTCAAATGGCAGCATTATTTGATTCAATGACTGTATGGGAGAATGTTGCTTTTGCATTGCTCAGGCAAAAAAAATTAAGCGTAAAAGACGCTAAGTCTCATGCCATTGAAAAATTGAGAATAGTTGGGCTCGTAGGCGTAGAGGATTTAATGCCATCAGAACTTTCAGGAGGGATGAAAAAAAGGGTAGGGCTTGCAAGGGCTATTGCACATGAACCTGACATATTGTTGTATGATGAGCCTACAACAGGACTTGACCCCATTATGGCAGATGCGATTAATGACCTTATTGTTGATATGAGAGAGGCCCTCTCTGTTACCAGTATTGCTATAACTCATGATATGAACAGTGCTTACAAAATTGGCGACAAAATTGCCATGCTTTATGAAGGGAAGATAATAGAAACAGCAACCCCTGATGCAATAAAGAGTACGCAAAACCCTCTGGTAAGGCAATTTATAACCGGCAGCGCAGTAGGCCCAATAAAGATAGAAGGAGTAGATTATGAGAAGTCTTTCAACAGAACTTAAGGTAGGTTTCTTTGCACTATTCGTCATATCAATCCTTGTATTTATGACATTTAAAATAGGCGCCCTCGACTGGATGAAAAAAGAAGGTTATATGGTACATGTCTATTTTAAAAATATTGCGGGCCTTGACGAAAAAACCAAAGTGAAAATAGCCGGAGTCAATGCCGGTTTTATAGAAAAAATACAGCTTTCAGACGGCAAGGCAAAGCTGACTGTCAGGATGAATAAGGAAATCCCCCTTTATGAAGACGCAAGCGCTTCTATCAAGGCGTCGGGCCTTCTTGGCGACAAGTATCTCGACATAAGGCCGGGCTATCAAAAACCAGCACTCAAAAATGGAGCCACCATCCATAATGTTGTGGAGATTGTCGACCTTGATGATCTGACGCGAAATCTTACCGCTGTGTCGGAAAATATCAATATTCTTGCCAAATCATTCAATGAATCATTTGGCACTGAAGAGGCCAAAGATGCATTAAAACAATCTGTGTTGAATATAAAAGACATAACTATAGATTTAAAGGAAGCCATTTCTGTAAATGACAATAAACTGAGAGATGCGCTCGACAACATTAATAATCTTACGGCTTCAATTAATGACCTGATTCAAAAGAATAAAGATACAGTATCAACAGCTGCAGGCAATATAAAAGACTTTTCTGTAAGTTTAAAGCAGGACACCCCTCAGCTGATTGCGAAACTTAATAAGGCAGCTGATGAACTGAAGGCCATGGTCGAGGAGAACCGACCCACCATAAAAAGTGCTGCAGACTCTATTGACAACATCGCAAAGAAAATTGATAAAGGCGAAGGGACTCTCGGCAAGCTCGTAAAGGATGAGAGTCTTTATGAGAATATAAACAAGGCTGCAGCCGGGATCGATAAGACTATATCGACAGTGGAAAGGTTCAAGACTTTCATAACCTTTCAGGGAGATTATCTTACGGAAGCGAAAGAGGGGAAGGGATATTTCTATCTCACTCTCCAGCCAAAACCCGATAAGTACTATATTCTGGGTGTTGTCGGAGATCCCTTGGGAAAATCAACTACAAAAGAGACAACTACAATAACCTCCAGCGGCACAACTAAGGTTAAGGAGATCGAGACAAAGAAAAAGATAGAATTTACAGCACAGTATGCGATGAGGTACAAAGATGCAGTATTAAGATTAGGACTTACAGAAAATACATTTGGCGCAGGGGCAGACCTTTTCTTTAATAACGACAGAGGCAAATTAGCAATAGACGCCTGGGACTTTTCCAATGATGAAGAAGAATCTAAAAACCCCCATGTGAGAGCCGGGGTAGATTATTTTATTTTCAAAAATGTATTTATATCAGCTGGTGTTGATAATATCATGAACAAGAAGTGGCGTGGCGGCTACGCAGGCATGGGACTGCGTTTTGAGGATGAAGATATCAAGTACCTGTTTGGGACATTGCCAAAGATTTCTCCCTAAAGATGGCAACAATTTATAATTATCAAAACTTAAAACGGAAGGAGGTGAAGAAGATGCGGATTCCGTTCATGAAGCATATTTCCTGGTACATGATTATCGCCATGTTTGTAATCGGCATAACACCAAGGGTTGATGCAGGGCTTGCACCTTCAGAGATTATGGCACTCGCTCAGTCAGATAGGGTTGCAGATCTTGATAAGATTCAGAAAGTCATTGAAGTCAAGGCAATAAGTGAAAGACTGAAACAGTTCGGGCTTACACAGGACGAGGTTCAGGCAAGACTTGCACAAATGAGTGACCAGCAGATACATCAGGTAGCCCTGCAATTAGATAGTTTGAAGGTCGGACAGTCTGATGCCCTCTTTGTAATAATCGCTATTCTGGTGATAGCAATTCTTGTTGTTGTGCTTTTAAAGGTTACAGGGCATAAGGTAATCATTACAAAATAGGGAAATACAGGTAGCAATATTACAATTCAACATACAGTATTGCTTCGCTGCTCTCGCAATGACAGAACATTTATGATCTTCAGTCATTGCGAGGAGCGAAGCTGCAAATCAATATGTCTTTTATTAATTATCCTTAATGCCCTTTTTTTCTTGTCTTCCTGTGCTCACAGGACAAGCATACCTGAATCATCAGCTCAGCATATGATTGAAAACGTGCCTTTCTATCCGCAGGAAACCTATCAGTGCGGACCGGCATCACTTGCCGGGGTGTTGAACTACTGGAGAATTCCGGCAAGGCCGGATGATATCGCAAAAGATATTTTCAGTGAAAGCGCAAAAGGAACGCTAAGCATTGACATGGTTATGTATGCGCAGAAAAAAGGCCTGTTCGCTTTCCAGTATAAAGGCAGCCCGGAGGATCTGAAAAAAAATATAGACGCAGGTTATCCTCTCATTGTCCTTGTCGATTACGGGATATATTTCTATCAGGCAAACCATTTCATGGTGGTTGTCGGATATAATGAAAATGGGGTAAGAGTTAATTCAGGGAAAGATAACAATGTATTTATATCCAATAAAGATTTTTTAAGAGTATGGAAAAGGGCAGATTACTGGACTCTGCTCATAAAAAGCAAAGAGTAGACAGTAGGTAGTAGACTGTAGACAGGAGCAGCATATACGGAAAAATAAAACATGAAAAACAATAATATATTTTTCTTTAAAATATCTGTTTGCTGTCTACTTTCTACAGTCTACAGTCTACTGTTGTTTTCATGTGCTTTGCCGAGGATTGTGGTGCTCGATGACCCATTGAGCCCGGAAGAGCATCTTAACCTTGGTGTAAGTTATGAAAAGAAAGGCGAGCTTGATAATGCCCTGAAGGAATATCAGGAAGCATCCGGAAAATTACCGGCTGCATATCTGTTTATGGGCAATATATATTTTCATAAAAAGGAATATGATGAAGCAGAAACATATTATAAAAAGGCAATAAAGAAAGACCAGCACAATGCTGATGCGTATAACAATCTTGCCTGGCTATATTACACAAAGAACGAAAAACTTGATGAAGCAGAAAAACTTGCACTAAAAGCTATTGAGCTGAATCCTGCTAAAAAGGACATCTATCAGGATACCCTTGATAAAATCAGAGGACTCAAAAGATCGCAATAAATACTAATAAGATCGTAAGTAAAGCCACATCTGTCATTCCCGCTTGTCGGGTCGCCTCTTCTCCTCAGCGAACCCGCCTGAGTGCGGGAGCGACTCGCCGAGGCGAGAATCTTTCTGAGAAAAGAAGGATTCTGGACAAGCCAGAATGACAAAATTGACATGTGAATGTGGTTATGCTTATGAACTCCTTAGTAAGTAAAAATATATAAAAGCAATGCTTTAAATAATATTACATAACTTATTGATTATGAACCATAAGTTAAATCTAAAATCTCTCTCCAAAGAAGAGATATTTCTCTTTATAGAAAAAATCGGTCTACCGCGATACAGGGCTGAGCAGTTACTGAGCTGGATGTACACGAAATACGCACCTGAGATAGATGCAATTACAGAATTTTCCAAAGACCTCCGGTATCATTTAAATGGCATTGCCTTCATCAGTAATCTTAAGCTTGTCGAGAGATTGCAATCATCAGATGGCACAGAAAAGTTCCTTTTTTCACTTGAAGACGGTAATGCCATAGAAAGTGTATTGATACCGGATGAGAACCGCTTTACCTTATGCATCTCATCACAGGCAGGCTGTGCCATTGGGTGCCAATTTTGCCTGACAGGGAAATCAGGATTGGTCAGAAGCCTGAAATCATATGAGATAACAGATCAGATCATAGCAGTGAACAGGATTATCTCACCGGAGAAGGTTACGAATATTGTATTCATGGGCATGGGAGAGCCTCTTATGAATTTCGATAACGTTGTCGAAGCCCTCTGGAGGATCATCCAGTTTATCGGGATATCAAAGAGAAAGATAACAGTATCGACGGCCGGGATAGTGCCAAAGATGCTGCTTCTTCCCTTGAAAGCGCCTGATATAAATCTTGCGGTTTCATTAAATGCTGCGGATAATGAAACGAGAAACAGGTTGATGCCGATAAACAAAAAATATGATATAGAATCACTTATTACTGCATGCAAAAAATATCCACTCAAGTCAGGAAGAAGGATTACATTTGAATATGTCATGATTGATGGAATAAATGATTCACCTGATGTTGCTCACAAGCTTATAAAGCTCCTTAAGGGCGTTCGCTGCAAGATAAACCTCATCCCGCTCAACCCCCACCCGGAAAGTGATTTTAAAAGGCCTCCGGAAGAAAGGGTATTGGAATTTCAGAAGATACTCTTAAATAAATATATTCGGGCGCTTATCAGGGAGAGCAAGGGGCAGGATATACTTGCAGCCTGCGGCCAGCTCAGGACAGGGAACAGATAAGAGGTGTTTTTAAAATCCAATATTTCAATAATCTGAACCAATATTAACCTTGACTAAGTGTCCATATTGAAATATGATTATTTGTAATTACTAATAATAATTTAAACCACTTGAGAAATGGAGAGGACTATGAAAAAAAACGAATTGATTTTGATGTTAAACAAGGATATGGCAGATGAACATGCGGCAATTATACGCTATCTTGTGCATGGATGGCTGGAGGGGGAAGACACATCAATAGGAGCGAGCCTTTTATCCCGTTCCAGAGAAGAGATGTGGCATATGCACTGGCTCGGGGCAATTATCGGCAAGCTGGGCGGAGAGCCGAATTTCATACCGGCGCCATATCCTTATGATCCAACGAACAGGGCCACGATCTTCAGATCATATGTTGAATACGAAAAAAAACTGATCCCGCATTACAATGGAGAGGCGGATATGGTGGATGACCCTCACATCAGGCGGGTGCTGCATAGGGAAGCCTGGGAATCTTCTATTCATGCCAGAAAATTCCAGAGGATATTGGACAAGCTGAGCCCTGAACAGGCTAAAGAAGCTCCCGGAGGAGAGCGTGGATTACCTGTAGATTTTTTAAGCTCATTACAGAAGGAAGTAACAGATAAATACAACGAAATGCTGCAGCATATACGCTCCTCGTGGGTCTTTCAAAAGAACAGCATGACGGCATGGCAGCTTATGGATCATGCTATGGAAAAGATGAAGCAGATTGCCCACTTTGCTGAGGGTATAGCAGAAAACGGTCTGACTCCGAAATTCAAGCCGGGGAAAATTGATTCAGGCAAGGATATCGGCAAGGTGCTGAAAACATTATCAGACAATGTGACCAAATCTCAAAAGCGCCATATGAAACTTAGAAAAGACACTGAACTGAATAAACATGGGGGAATGGTCATCAATCTTGATCTTACTATTCAGCAGGAGCAGTATCAGGCAGAGGAACTGAAAGATATGGGCAAGAAGAAATAGATTTGTAACTCCCCCAGCCCCCTCTTATATTAAGAGGGGGCTAAGCGGAAGTTATTATTCAAAACATAAAGTATTTTCTCCGGGTATGTCGAATGTCATACCATTCCTGAAAATCCTGAGAGATAATCTGTGACATCCGGATGATATTTCGTTTCGCGGCAATTCAGCCTCCCAACCAATGATAAATGTCTTCCTGGATTCTTCACAAAGGTGAAATACCTTCGCAACATCAGGCCTGTTGTGCAGGTAATTAACCTTTGAAGAGGTACGATTGTCAACCGCAATATACAGATTTTCAGCAGGTAAAACTGTACATGTATCATATGCCCATCCCCCTATAAGGATTTTATCTGCAGTATTGTGTATTGTTGCTTTTTTGTTTTGAAAATACAGGCCGTTTACATGATCTATATGGTATTTCAGATTTTCACTGCCGTCACGATATTCATTCCTGATCCAGTAGATAAGATTGTGCTTATTATGCGTTTTGTTTGTTTTATTAAGCCATTGCTCATACAATAAAAAAATATATGGACCGATCGACCTTGAAAAAGGGAGGACTCCATATCTGAAAGAAAACTGTTTTCTCAGTTCAGATAATGGCGGATTTTCTTCTATTGCTAAGGCCAATGCGCTGACCATACCTGTTCTGTCAACGCCTCTCTTACAGTGGACAAGGAGAGGCCTTTCAGATATTAATACTATATCAAGGATATTCATGAGCTTGCCGCATTCCGGCAGTTCATTGGAGGATATCGCGACATTATAGAGCTTTATATGTTTTTCTTCGGCTATCTCTTTTTCACGCATGTGCCATTCTAAATTATCGCCTTCTCCCCTAAGATTCAGGATGGACTTGATATTTTTTTCGCTAATAAGGCGTTTCAGGGCATTCTCAGAAAGCTGGCCGCTTCTGTAAATTCTTCCTTCTATAACAGCGCGAATGATGCGAGTACTGTAGAGATTGTAGATCACAAACAGGAGTAAAGACAGGACAATGATAATTGATAAAATCTTCTTCAAACCTAAAGCTTGCCTCCATATATGGATGCTGCGTGAGCTGAAAATAGTTTTATTACATTATAGTGTGGTAAAATTCAAAAAATCAAAAACTATTATAAGGAGGGACATGAATGTTTTCTGACAGGGCGCGCAAGATCAAGCCATCGCCAACGCTTGCGATTGACGCAAAGGCAAAGGCGATGAAGGCAAATGGAATTGATATTGTTAATTTCGGTGTTGGTGAACCTGACTTTGATACTCCGGAAAATATAAAAGAGGCTGCAATAAAGGCCCTGAAAGACGGTTTTACAAAATACACAGCCGTAGGAGGCATTGATCCTTTAAAAGATGCGATCATAGAAAAATTCAGGAAAGACAACAACCTTAACTATACACGTGAAGAAATAATCGTTTCATGCGGCGCAAAACACAGCCTTTACAATATTGCACAGGCCATTTACAGTCCCGGAGATGAGGTATTGATCCCGTCGCCATACTGGGTATCTTATCCCGACCAAACTCTGCTGAACGATGCAATCCCTGTATTTATTAAAACATATGAGGCTGATTCTTTTATGATTAAACCCGAGATATTAGAGTCCCGTATAACTTCAAAAACAAAGGCCCTGATTTTAAATTCCCCTTCCAATCCCACTGGATTGACATATGACCGGAGGACGTTAGAGAAGGTCGCTGAAATTGTTCTTAAGCATAACCTTTATATAATCTCTGATGAAATTTATGAGAAACTGACATATGATGGCTTTGAACATATCAGTATTGCATCAATAGATCCCGGCGTTAAAGAAAAAACAATTGTAGTTAACGGGCTTTCCAAATCGTATGCCATGACAGGATGGAGAATAGGTTTTGCTGCAGGGCCGAAGGATATCATAAAAGCAATGACAAATATCCAGAGCCAGTCAACATCGAACCCATCATCCATATCACAGAAAGCTGCCGTTGAAGCCCTTAAAGGGCCGCAGGATTTTATCAGTGCAATGCTTGCTGAATTCGACAGGAGGAGAAGGTTTCTGGTCAGTCAGCTGAATTCAATCCCCGGAATGAGATGCCTTACTCCTACAGGAGCATTTTATGCATTCCCGAATACCTCCAGCTTTTATGGCAAATCCGCAGAAAACCGTCAGATAGCATCTTCATCAGACCTTGCCCTTTATCTCCTTGAAAAAGCAAATGTTGCGCTTGTACCTGGCGGAGCTTTTGGTGACGACCATTTTATCAGACTCTCTTACGCTGCTTCTCTTGACGATATAAAGAAGGGTGTTGACAGGATCAGAGAGGCATTGGATAATCTCTCATGAACATTGAGAATATTAAAGACTTTCGTTCCGGCTATGTCTCGATAATCGGAAGGCCAAATGTCGGCAAATCCACTCTCCTGAATACTATCCTCGGGGAGAAGATCGCAATTGTTACCGCAAAACCACAGACTACAAGAAACAGGATCATGGGAATAAAAACGCTTCCTCATGCACAGATTATCTTCATTGATACCCCGGGCATTCACAAACCAAGACATAAACTTGGTGAAACCATGGTCAGGACTGCCATGAATGCATTAAGTGAAGTAGATGCTATCTTATTCATGGTCGAGCCATGTAAACCGTTAAAGGGCGACATTGCTGTCATGGATATTTTAAAAAAAGCACACTCGCCCGTATTTCTCATCATAAATAAAATAGATACTGTCAGGAAACAGGAACTCCTCCCGGTAATAGATAAATTTAAAGGCCTCTATCCTTTTAAAGAGATAATACCTGTCTCTGCGATAAAAGGCGACGGAATAGATATTCTTTTGGAGAAAGTATGTGATTATCTGCCGGTCGGCCCAATATATTACCCGGACGATCTGATAACCGACCAGCTTGAAAGATTCATGGTCTCCGAGATACTCAGAGAAAAGGTTATGGATATGACAGAGGAAGAGATACCTCATTCAGTTGCTGTTGAGGTAGAAAGATGGGAGGAAAGAGAAGACGGTCTTATATCAATAAGCTGCAATATTTATATTGAAAGAGAAGGACAAAAGGCTATAATAATAGGTAAAAGCGGAAAGCTGCTCAAGGATATAGGGAGCGCTGCAAGAATTGATATGGAAAAGCTTCTCAATACAAAGGTCTTTCTTGAGATATGGGTAAAGGTCAAAAAACACTGGAGAAATGATATGCGACTCCTGAAGGAATTGGGATATTCATAGATGCTGATCCAGATGAAGGTTGAGGGGATGCTGTTTGATCCGAGAAGCAATATGTATATTTTGCTTTTAAAGGAGATAAACGGCAATGGCACTCTCCCCATCTGGATAGGCAAACCTGAGGCTGATTCAATCGCTCTTGCATTAGGGAAAGTTGAAACTCCGAGGCCTTTGACGCATGACCTTGTGAAAAATATAACCGACAGTCTCAAAACCACAATAACAAAGATTATCGTAACAGAAATCCAGGACAATACCTATTATGCCCTTATCTGCCTTAACGACGGGAAGAAGGAGACGCTTGTAGATTCAAGACCCAGTGATGCCGTAGCTGTAGCTCTGCGGGTCAATGCACCCATATTTGTTGAAGATTCCATAATGGAACGTAAAAGTTCGGATGAACTTGAGGACTGGCTGAAGAATCTTAAGCCGGAAGATTTCGGAAATATCATGTAATGCTCAGGAGAACCGAAGGCATTGTCCTGAGAACCATTCCATTCGGGGAAGCAGACCTTATCGTTACGTATCTTACCGGAGATCTCGGACTTATTAAGGCATTTGCAAAAAGCCCGCGCAAGATTAAAAGCCGTTTCGGGAGCAGCCTCGAGCCGTTAACCCATTCAATAATATCATTCTGGGGAAAAGAAGATACAGCGCTGCCGAGATTAACGCAGTCTGATATCATACATCCCTTCAAGTCCATAAGAGACAGCCTTAACTCTTTTCTCAGGGCTTCGGAGATAATAGAAATCACGCTGAACTTTATTCCGGAAAGAGATGCAAACAGAAACGTATACTCTCTGTTATTACATATATTACAGGCGCTTGAAAATCAGGATAATCCGAAAATCCTGGTTAATCACTATAAAATAAAATTTCTAAAGTTAGTTGGATTTGCGCCAAAGCTTGATGCCTGTGGAAGATGCGGCAGAAGCGGAACCTCTTTTTACCTGTCCCATGGATCTGTTTTGTGTGAAACCTGTGCCAGAGGGATTGACTCTCCGGTAAAAATATCAGCAGCAGTTTTGAAGCTTTTTACTGATCTGACCACCTGGGATACTCTGAAAGTACATCGCATCAAACCTTCTGATATACTCCTTTCCGAACTCTCAGATATAATAAACATGCATATAAAATATATTCTTTCAAAGCCTTTAAAATCCGAAGCATTTAATAACTCAATTTCCGGATAGGCTATGGATACGAAATAGTTGTAAATAAAAAACAGGATCCTTCGGAGAGATTGAGACAAACTAAAAAAAAACAGAACCAACTAATTTTAATCAGATTTGGATAATTCGTGATCAAATTGCCTATCGGGAAGGAAGGGCTGAGGGGATCAAGTTTGCTATTGATGAACTTGAGAAGTAACTCATCATTTTTTCCTGTAAACAATGTGCTTAGCTTGGTTAGAAAATCTGCTGATTTATAAATGGGGATAGACACTAAAAGTCGTATGTCGCCGAGGTATATTGTATTGACACTGTTATTACTTTGTCTTAAAATGTAACTATGGAATTTAGATGGGATGCAAACAAGAATAAAGAAAACATAAGAAAGCATGGCATATTATTCGAGGACGTGGCAGAGGTATTTGATGATCCTCTTCATGTTTCCATTCTGGACAAAAGATTTGATTACTTCGATGAGAGATGGATTACTATAGGCAGTCTTAAAAAAGGAAGCATCATTGTAGTGGGTCATCTGTACTACTTAACAGAGAATGGTGATGAAATCATAAAAATAATAACTGCAAGGAAAGCAACAAAAAAGGAGGTGAAACAGTATGAAACAATTGGATAAGAAAGAAGCATTTGAACTCAAAGAGGAGTACGACTTTTCTAAAGGGATAAGGGGCAGGTTCTATAGACCCAAGAAGATCTCTACGACCATAAGACTTGATAATGATATTCTATTGTTTTTTAAGAAACTGGCTACTGAAAAGAAATCTGGATATCAAACACTCATGAACGATGCTCTGAGAGAGTATGTCAAAAAAACTGGGCACCAGTGTGCATGAATATTTGATCAGATCTGAACACAAAGTTCTTCCTGAAGCAAAGATTGTTGTACAATCCGGAAATTACGAGCAATATTTTGGGAAGTAGGGGCGGGGTATCCCCGCCCTTCTGTATTGGCGGGTTTGTTGTTAAACCGGATGAAGATAAGGCGGGCGAGGAGACCCCGCCCCTACAATCATTGCCCTCTATTGCAATAATCTCATATAGGGTTCAAGTTGCAAACTTGAACCCGCAAAGGAAAATCCAAAGGCTGTCATTCTCGCAAGTGAAGCGCGTCGGGAATCTTTTTGTGAAGCCATAGGAAAAATTCCGGTCAAGCCGAAATGACAAACAAACAGAAAAAATAACGACTTTAAAAACAGACACTAAATAATCAATGCAAGGTGTAGCATCTTAATATTTACTGCGCTCCTTTCCTGCAGAGGCAAGTTTTTTAGTCGCAGAGGACGAACAAATTAAAGGACGGGATGGCAATATGATACAATATAATTAGAATAGATATATTATTCAATTGAATTTATTGGTTTTTTATTTATGGGTGCAGTCAATTAGGTAATTATGAGAAAGAATAGCCCAAGAATCAGATTCAGATTTATCGTCCTCCTGGTCTTCAGCATCTTTCTGCTACTGTCAACAAATTCTTTTGCTGATAATATCCTATCGAGTTCTGTCGTCGTGCTGGATGCGTCGACAGGAAAAATGTTATATGCAAAAAATCCATCACTTAGACGTCCTCCTGCGAGCACCACAAAATTAATGACGTCGATCATAGCGGTTGAGAATGCCAACCTTTCAGGGCAGGCTGCCATAAGCAGGAACGCCTCACATGTCCAGCCGCACAGGGCAGGGTTTAAACAGGGCGATCAGGTAACGGTGGAGCAGTTGTTGTATGCCGCTCTCCTTGGTTCTGCAAACGATGCAGCTGTTGCCCTTTCTGAAACTGTCGCCGGGTCTGAGGAAAATTTTGTTGCACTCATGAACAATAAGGCAATCGATATCGGCGCTGAAGATACAAGGTTCGTTAATTCCAATGGTCTTCCCGGAGACTTCCAGCATACGACGGCATATGATTTGGCCAAGATTATGAGATATGCCCTGAAATATCGGACATTAAGAGATATCATTGGAACGCGCGTTACTGATATTACTACGGAAAACGGTGATTCGATCTTTCTAAAAAATACAAACAGACTTTTATGGTCTGAAGCAGATATCCTCGGTGGAAAAACCGGTTACACGCGCAAGGCTATGCACTGCTTTGTATGCGCTGTTGAGCGTAATAACCGGACGTTGATAGTGGCCATTCTCGGAAGTCCGAGCAGGGATAATCTCTGGAAAGAATCGGGAATGCTCATCAGCAAAGGTTTTGAGCTGCTCGAAAATAACCTGGAGCCCGTTATTTATACTACGGATACGGATTTTGGTTTCTATGCGGCCGGCAATTACAAGAAATCAAAAGTAAAGAAAAAATCCAACCAGCAGACAAAAATACTAGCAAAAAAGAAAGCAGGGTCCGGAATGCTTGCGGAGAAAAAAGGGAAAACTTACCTTAAGAGTAAAAAATATAAGAAGAATTATAACTTGTTGGCGAAAAAAAAGGAGCGAAAAGACCAAAGGTTAATAAACAGGGAATTTACGATTCATGTTTTTATTTAGTAATCTCCTCTTACCCTCTTTATAAAAGAGGGGTATTTTGCTTCTTTTCAGAATGGTATCCACGTGCTGCCTCCTAAGGGGGATTACTAAACGTAATTCTCATTTTTCAACTTTTATAAGAAAGATCCAGTTTCATTATTATGAGACCGTTAATAGTGAATGATTCGGGACAGGAGAATAATGTATGGCTGGAAATAAACGTTCAGATATAAAGCCGGGATTGCGTGTTTCAGTTGTATTGAAGAAAGACCAGCAGACAGGGAAATTAACGCAGGGTATAGTAAGGAATATCTTAACGAAATCATCTGCCCATCCGCATGGAATTAAAGTTCGTTTGGAAAGCGGGGAAATAGGGCGTGTAAAAGAGATATTGGGTTAATATTTTCTCTTTATAAATAAGGTTATCTTTAGTTAATATATCCGTGAATATATGCTTGATAACTTTTTCAATCCCAAATCAATTGCAGTCATAGGGGCATCGAGGACACCCGGAAAGGTGGGATACGATATCCTGAAAAACATTATCCAATACGGATATGAGGGCGCTGTCTTTCCAATTAATCCGAGCGCCACAGAGGTTTTAGGGAAAAAATCATTTTCTTCCCTTCTCGATGTGCCTGACAAAATAGATTTAGCTGTGGTAGTCGTTCCTTCAAAGAATGTCATAGAAGTGATCGGACAGTGCGGGGCAAAAAAAATCGATTCTGCGATTATTATTACCGCCGGATTTAAGGAGAGCGGAATAGAGGGCGCGAAGCTCGAAAACGAACTGATCAAAAAATCGCAGGAATGCGGGGTGAGATTTATTGGCCCCAATTGCCTTGGGATGATCGATACCCACTCGAAGGTCAATGCCTCTTTTGCTGCTGGAATGCCTGCGAAAGGCGGCATCGGTTTTTTCTCACAGTCCGGGGCCCTCTGCCTGGCTGTACTTGATCGCGCCTTGCCCGATGAGATCGGTTTTTCGAAATTTATAAGCATGGGGAACAAGTCAGACATCACAGATACGGATGTTATGCTGGCGCTGTCTGAAGACGAAAATACCAAAGTAATCCTTGGATACATTGAGGGCGTGACCGATGGAAGAAAATTCATGGAGGTTGCAGCACAGGTATCAAAAAAGAAACCCATTATTATACTAAAATCAGGCATTACCAGCGCCGGAGCAAAAGCAGCGTCTTCCCATACCGGCGCTCTCGCAGGCCGTGAAGCTGCATTTGATTCTGCCTTTAAACAGAGCGGGGTTATCAGGGCGCATACGATAAACGAGCTTTTTAATTATGCCCTGGCCTTTGCAAATCAGCCGCTGCCGAAAGGCCCGTATGTGGCAATTGTCACTAATTCAGGAGGGCCGGGCATACTTGCTGCTGATGCCTGTGACAAATCCAACCTCCAGCTTACTCCGTTGCATAAAGAATATGTAGACGAACTAAGAACTTTTCTTCCCCCTGTCGCATCATTCTATAATCCCATAGATATCCTTGGAGACTCCGGCGCTGACAGATATGAAAGAGCGCTCAATACCGTTCTGAAGGATGAAAGGATAAACGGCGTTATGGTGCTCCTTACGCCGACTGCTGTTGTGGATGTTGATGCAACAGCCATGGCAGTCGTAAATGTATCAAAATCCATTGACAGGCCGATACTCACCTCATTCATGGGAAAACAAAGGGTGGAATCAGGGACAAAGACTCTCATGAAATACGGTGTGCCAAATTACAGCTATCCGGAAGAAATGGTCTCATCTATGAACGCCATGTACAACTATTATCTATGGATAAACAGACCTGAAAAAACATATAACAATATTAATGGCTTAAAAGAGAAGGCTGCTGAGATTTTCGATGAAGTTAAAAAGGAAAGTCGGGATCGTTTATACGAGCTCGAAGTTCATGATATTTTGCAGGCATATGGATTTAGCCAGCCAAAAAGCTTATTTGCAAGGACACCGGAAGAGGCTGTTGCCGCTGCTAAGGGTATAGGTTACCCTGTGGTTATGAAGATTATGTCTCCCCAGATTGTCCATAAGAGTGATATGGGGGGCGTCAAAATAAACCTGATCAGCAAAAAAGAGGTCGAAAACGCCTTCTTTGATATTACTACCCGCGTAAGGAACATTATGCCTGCTGCGCATATATCCGGCGTAATGATACAGGAGATGGTGCCGAAAGGGAAAGAGGTAATCATGGGGATAACCAAAGATCCCCATTTTGGACATATGATTATGTTCGGATTAGGCGGGATATATGTGGAAGTCTTAAAGGATATTTCATTCAGAATCGTACCATTGAGCCAGGAAGATGCCCATGAGATGCTCCGTGAAACAAAGACCTTTCCCCTTCTGCGGGGAGTAAGAGGTGAGGCAGAGGCTGATATTGAGGCCATTGAGAAATCCCTCTTAATCTTATCTCAGATGGCTGTTGATTTCCCTCAGATCATTGAGGCTGATATAAACCCTCTTCTGGTCAGACAGAGGGGAGAAGGGGTTGTAGCCATTGACGCACGATTTACCATAGGAGGTGACTAAATGATTTCATTATATGTAGGATCAACGTCGGGTTATACAGGAAAGACTTTGATAACCATGGGACTTGGCCATAAACTGAAAAAAGATGGACTGAGGGTAGGTTATATGAAACCTGTTGGCATCCTGCCCCTTAAGGTTGACGATATACTTACCGATCATGATGCCTGGCGTATCTACAGGGCGCTTGAACTGAAAGACCCTGTGCCTGACATATGCCCTGTGGTGCTGACACAGGAACTGGCAGTGATAAGTTATCTGAAGGATGTTAAGGGGCTTTTGGGGAAAATTGTAAACTCATTTAACCGCTTGTCGAAAGATAAAGATATTATGCTTATTGGCGGTTATGGCAGCGTATATACAGGAAGCTACCTGGGTGTTCAGGGGCTCCAGGTAATAAAGCGCCTCAATTCAAAGGCAGTCATTGTGGTGAAATATGAGGGTGAATATATTGTCGACTATGTGCTTCAGGCAAAAAAAGACCTGAAGGATAAATTTCTAGGCGTAATACTGAATAAAGTCACCGAAGATCACAGGCAGAGCGCTGACGAATACGCAGTGCCGTTTCTGAAAAGGAAAGGCGTTGATATCATCGGCGTAATTCCACAGGACCCTGTAGTAGGATCAATTACTGTCGAAGAACTGACTGAAATGCTTGGCGGAAAAGTTTTATGCTGCCACGACAAACTGGGCAATCTCGTAGAGCATTTCCTGATCGGCGCCATGCAGGCGGATAGGGCTATAGAATATTTCAAGAAGACCAGACGCAATGCCGTTATTGTAGGCGGTGACAGGGTAGATATTCAATTGTCTGCAATAGAATCAGGCTCAGTATGCCTGATTCTAACCGGGGAGCTCTATCCCAGTGAGATAATCCTTTCAAGGGCAGAACAGAAGGAAGTCCCGATGATGGTAGTAAGAGAAGATACCTTCAGCATCGCAAAGAAACTCGAAAAACTCTCTGTAAGGTTACGGCTGAGAGATAAGTCTAAAGTTGAACGAGGCATGAACCTTGTTGCAGATAATGTAGACTTTTCAATGATCTATAAAAAGCTGGGGATTAAGACCGGCTCATAGATTTCTTATAATTTGTCCCCATTTCATTGATATTTTTCTTGACATTATCATAAACTTTAGTATATATATTTGTGCATGGAACTGTCTTTTAAAATGAAAGATTTCTTCTGTCCCAATGAAGCTTGCGGAGACCACGGGAAAAAGGGACAGGGAAACATAGTCGTTTACGACAGATACGGCAAAAACCAGAGAAGATTGCTGAGATGCAAAACCTGCAATTTCAGATTCTCTGAAAGAAGGAATTCGCTTTTTTTTGGTCTCCACACAAAAGATACAAAAATACGAGAAGTCATCTTCTATCTGATGGAAGGAATGAGTTTCAGGGAGGCTGCCAGCGCAACAGATCTTGATAAAGACACCGTTCAGAGGATTTGGAAAAGATTCATGCAGTACTGTGAGGAATCCATGGACAGTCTATTAAAGGAGTTCAATTTAAAAATGGAAGATCTCATAATGCTTTTACATAAACGAATTCAGAAGGGTGAATTGAAACATGGGTAAGATACGAGCAGCAATCGCAGGGGTAGGAAATTGTGCCAGTTCATTGATTCAGGGCATTGAATATTACAAGGCATTAGATAAAAACCATCCGGAAAGATCACTTGGACTGATGCATTTTAATCTTGGCGGATACAAACCCGATGACATTGAATTTGTGGCTGCTTTTGATATTGATAAAAGAAAAGTTGACAAACCACTGAGAGAAGCCATTTTTGCCCAGCCAAACTGCACAAAGGCATTCAACAGAAATATTTCTGATATCCCCGTAACTGTTATGATGGGAAACTTGCTTGACGGTTTATCTGCACATATGCAGGACTATTCAGAAAAGAGGACGTTCCTTGTTGCCGGAAGAAAACCTTGCGATGTCAGTGGAGTCCTCAAGCAGAGCGGCGCTGATGTGCTCATAAGTTATCTGCCTGTAGGATCAGAGAAAGCGACTGCTTTTTACGCAGAAGCCTGCCTGAAGACCGGCGTCAGTCTTATCAACTGTGTTCCTGTCTTTATAGCATCCAATAAGGAATGGGCCAATCGGTTCGAGAAGAGAAATATCCCGATTATTGGTGATGACATAAAAAGCCAGATAGGGGCAACAATAATCCATCGGACTCTGACTAAACTGTTTGAGGATCGGGGAGTAAAGATGGACAATACGTATCAGCTGAATGTCGGTGGAAATACGGATTTCCTGAATATGCTCAACAGAACCCGTTTGGCATCCAAGAAGATTTCAAAGACAGAGGCTGTGCAATCCCAGCTTCAGACCCCGCTGGATAATGAAAATATCCATATAGGCCCCTCTGATTATATTCCATGGCTTATGGACAATAAGATATGTTTTCTCAGGATGGAGGGCAGAGGGTTCGGGAATATACCGATACATCTTGAGATGAGGCTTTCTGTTGAAGATTCTCCGAACAGCGGAGGGGTTGTTGTAGATGCTATCCGCTGCTGCAAGATTGCCCGTGACAGAGGGGTAGGCGGGGTGTTAGTGTCCCCATCTGCATATTTCATGAAACACCCCATGATTCAGTTCCCTGACGAAACAGCAAGAGATATGGTTGAAGAGTTTATAAAGGGTAAAAAAGAGAGGTAAATGCTTAGTGCGCGCCTTGGTCATTTCCTCGATGC
Organism: Nitrospira sp.; assembly: GCA_016873615.1. Taxonomy (GTDB): domain Bacteria; phylum Nitrospirota; class Thermodesulfovibrionia; order Thermodesulfovibrionales; family SM23-35; genus VGWX01. The sequence continues at coordinate 51,957 of VGWX01000007.1, forward strand.
ACCTCTCGGATTCATTGCAAAACATATCCCTTTCAGCCCAAATATCCTCACCGTAACCGGATTTGTCATCACAGCAATAGCAGCGTTAGTTATACCCTACAATATAAGGCTTGGCGGCATATTCATCATGATCGGCGGCATTTTCGATATGCTCGACGGTATGGTCGCAAGGACAAGCGGGAAAACAACAAAGTTCGGCGCATTTCTCGACTCTGTCCTTGACAGGTATTCAGACGCATTTCTGTTTCTTTCCATCGCATGGTATCTCGCAGCGCATGGTGATCATACCGGTTCTTTTCTGAGTATCGGGACACTGGTTGGAGCTTTTATAATCAGCTATGCAAGGGCAAGAAGTGAGGGTCTCGGAGAATCATGCCACACCGGCATTTTGGAAAGACCGGAGAGGATTATCCTTCTCATATTTGCAACTCTGACCGGATGGCTTGTGCCGGTACTATGGATAATGCTTGTCCTTACACATATTACAGTAATTCAGAGAGTGTATCATGTGTGGAGGATGATGAGATAGCGTTTGCAATTCTATACATATTCGGGCTTAAGTAATTCTCTTTATATAATTCTCCAGGGAAACCGATGTTTTTTTATTCAAAAAGATATAAAGGCACAGGGCAATAAAAAGCATATTTCTTAAAACAGCCTTTATATCCGCTTAGTCAGGAATCTTCATAATATCTGCAAAGAGTCTGAACAGCCGCAATCTATATCTATACCTCTCATAATAACTGATAAAATCGAACATGCAAAGAGCTTTACTTTTAGTCCTTACTGCAGGAAATATTGCAGAAATATATTTTCCTATCATCTTCGCCTATATAGAGGTGTATTAAACCTTTCCCCATTAAATGAGTGGAGCGGGCGACGGGATTCGAACCCTTGAAGTTCCGGTGTAACTTATTGTTAATTAAGTAATTTTACGTTGCTTTCCTCTCTCTGGTGACAGTTTGGTGACAGTTTGCGATCCGCTTCAAGGATATTTTATCATATATATTCTCAAGTTCTCTACGTGTTAGATTGAAATGAGCAGCACTGTTTCAGACGGCAATTAGAGGCAAAGCAGACCCCCGCAGAGGGGACAACCCCACTATGGCACAGGCTTTTTCCTCAGTTAAATTGACAAGTTCAGAAAGGTTGCGATAATATAATTAAACTAATCACTTAACTAATCAGTTGAGATTTGTACGGAGGCAACAAAAATGAAGAGCACGAATGCGGTAAAAACAATTGAGGCATTAGAAGCCAGGGTTCATTTTGGATCTGTCATGGACGAGGTAGAGAAGAAAAATACGCGTTTTCTGGTAAGTAAAAGAGGCAAGCCCAAAATTATCATGCTGAGCGTTACCGATTATCTTAAAAACATCCTCAAGGAGGATGAGCTTTTAACAAAGATTCACCTGAAGACTAAAGAAACAGGCTTAGACAAGATAAGCGAAGAGGAAATAGAAAAGGAAATCCGGGCCTCTCGCAGAAAAAGAGCCGGTAAGAGATAGATAGCTGAAGCGTGTTTAAAATAGTCATGGACACTAATGTGCTGGTATCGGCTTTATTGAAAGAAAACAGCCTGCCAGCCTTTATTTTGGCCCTGATCAGAAGGGGAAAGATAAAATTATGCTTTAGCAAAGAGATATTCGAGGAATATGAAGAGGTTTTGCAGAGAGAAAAATTCCATCAGATTAAAAGAGAAGTTGCCCCGCTTCTAACTTCTTTGAGGAAAGGATCCTTACTCGTGAAGCCGAAAGGCAAGATAACCGAGGCGAACGATCCGGATGATAACAAATTTTTAGAGTGCGCTTTAGAAGCCAAAGCAGACTTCTTGATTACCGGTAATAAAAAGCATTTTCCCTCAAAAAGCTTCCACCGCACCCGTATTGTCAGCCCTCGTGATTTTATCGACACTGCACTTAAATTTGTTATTCTCAATACAACAAGAAAGCAATAACAGTGTATAACGATAACCTCACGAAACGTGGAAATCGAACGCTAAGGTTAACAAGGTGTCACAATTACTGCACGCCAGGTCTCTTAAATAGTACTATTATAATTCACTCTGTAAGAAACATCAGCATTTTCCTCATAACACAGAGTAACAAGCATCGACTGACTTTACGCTCGGACAGGATTTCCGATTCAAACACGCGCATCTGAATCTTACTCTGTACATCCAGAAAGAGAGC
>VGWX01000008.1 GCA_016873615.1 Nitrospira sp.
CGTTCCCCCATGCGTCTTTTTTAAACGATTGCGGGTTTATCCCTCCGCTCAGATATGGCCCAAAGGTCTCGCCGTTTGTATTTGTGTAGCTGATGAGGGAATCAAAATCCGGCGGCAGCTGGCCGAGATCGCCCACAAAACCGAAATTGGTCCTGACCCCATTGCTTATTTGTGCGGGATTGCCGACCATCGCCTCCTTGAGTTTTATCATGTTTTCCTTCGTCGTGTCAATTTCCTGCGATTCCCAGACCCTGTATAGAACCGGAACGAGGATTCCGACCATCAATGAGATGATGCCTATTACTACAATAACCTCTAAAAGGGTAAAACCATTTCTGGATATTTTCCCGAACATACTGCGGAGTAAAGAAAATAAAAGAAAATCTCCCCTAACCCCTCTTTGCCAAAGAGGGGAATATTTTAAATCCCACTTTGGCAAAGGGGGATGAAGGGGGATTTTATTAAATAATATTTTCATATCATTTTGACCTCAGTCTTCATCTCCGGATTCCGCCGATTATTTTGTAGAGAGGCAGGAAGAAAGATGCTACTGTCAGAAGCACAAGCCCACCGAGCAGGACAATGATTAAAGGCTCAACGATTGTAAAAATCTTCTTCATGGTTTCCGGGATTTCCCTGTCATATACATCACTTATCCTGAGAATGGTGTTGTCAAGGGTTCCTGTTTGTTCACCGATTTCAACCATATTGACCAGGAGGGGTGGAAACTCTCCTGAATCCCTTAATGCCTTGCTCAACTGTGCGCCTCCAAGCACTGCATCTGTTACTTTATAGAAAGAATCGGCGATAACGGTATTTTTTACGACATCAGAAGATACCCTGAGTATTTCATTCATATTGAGCCCTGACCTGAAGAGTGTTGCAAAAGTTCTGAAATACCTTGAGTGGTTGAGTTTTCTGACGAGTTCACCAAAAAGAGGAATCCTGAGGAAAAACGTGTCAATGACCCTTCTTCCGGTTGATGTGCCGTATAAAATTCTCAAAATAAAAGGAATTGAGATCAAACCCAGGAGTATCAAAGGCCAGTAACCTTTTATAATCCCGACTATAAAAACGAGGATCTTTGTAGGGAGAGGCAGCCCAACCTTAAAATCAGCAAGTATTTTCATAAACTTAGGCATAATAAAAATGAACAAAACAGCAATAAGAACGGCAACAGCGGTCAATACAATTGCCGGATATGCGAGCGCTGCTTTGACGTCTTTTTTCAATTTGATCTGCCATTCAAGGTAAGCCATTACATCATTGAGCACCTGTTCCAGATTGCCGGAAATCTCACCGGCCCTGACCATGCTTATATAGAACTGAGGGAATAGTTCAGGGTATTCCGCCATTGAATCTGAGATCGATTTGCCTGATTCCAGCTTGGATTGTATGAAAGAAGCTGCTGTTGCTATTCTCTTGTTGGCAGATTGTTGTGCCATCTGATTTAAACCGCTCATAAGGGGAACGCCTGAAGACAGGATTAAATTCAGGAGATAGGTAAAGTTAACAAGGTCTTTATCGCTCAGTCTCGGCTTGCGATAGAAAACAAATCTGCTTTTTGTTGCTTCGAGCAATATGAGACCGTTGGAACGCAGTATCTGTTCAAGGTCATCTTCATCTGAAGCATCTCTCTTCCCTTTAATGACCATGGAATTTTCATCGATTGCTCTGTAATTGAAATGAGCCATCAGTAAGCGGTCCTTGTTGTGCTGATCACTTCTTCAAGGGATGTTAATCCAAGGACTACTTTCCTGATTCCTGTTTCGTACATTGGCTCCATGCCGCCTTTTCTTGCAGCAGCAGCTAATGTGTCAGAGCCGGATTTTACAAGAATGAGTTTTCTCAATGACTCGTTCATTTTCATTATTTCATATATGATCGTTCTGCCTCTGTATCCTGTATCATTGCATTCTTTGCATCCTTTGGCCATGAAAAATACCGCATTTTCAGGGACTGCAACCCCTATGCTTTCTCTCATCTCACTGCTGGGGGAATATGCTTCTTTGCAATTGTTGCAGAGCATCCTGACAAGTCTCTGGGAAATGATAGTGTCAATGGTTGAGGCGAGCAGGAACGGTTCAACTCCCATATCTATAAGCCGCGGCAAGCTTGAAGCTGCATTATTTGTATGGAGAGTAGTGAAAACAAGGTGACCTGTGAGGGCCGACCGTATGGCAAGTTCTGCTGTCTCCATATCCCTCATCTCACCGACGAGTATTACATCAGGGTCCTGTCTTAAAATGGAACGCAGCCCTGCAGCAAAGGTGAGCCCTGCCTTGACATTGATCTGTGACTGTCTTATCAGGGGGAGCTGATATTCCACCGGGTCTTCGATTGTGAAGATATTCTTGAAAACGCTGTTGATTGTAGAGAGCGCAGAATAGAGAGTCGTTGTTTTGCCTGAGCCTGTCGGACCTGTAACAATGATCATTCCGTAGGGTACGCTGAGTGATTTTTTGAGTGTTTCTATATCATTCGCAAGAAATCCCAGATTATCAAGTCCAAGCAGAAGCTGGGATTTATCGAGTATCCTCATGACAATATTCTCACCGCCTGTCAGCGGAAATGTGGAAATTCTGATGTCAAAGACTTTGGTCTCCCATACAAATTCTGTTGAACCGTCCTGCGGTATCCTGCTCTCGGCAATATTCATGGCCCCGAGTATCTTAACTCTTGAGACAATTGCAGGAAGCATATCTTTGGGGAGATACATTGCATGCTGAAGCAGGCCGTCAATTCTGTAACGTATGCGCGTCCCCTTGACATCAGGCCCTATATGAATATCAGTAGCCCTCTTCTTCATCCCTGTAACGATTATCTGCTCAACGAGGCGTACGACAGGCGCCATTGATATATCAGAGATCTTATCAACGTCGCGGATGGTTGTTCTCAGGACTGCGCGGCTTTGCCTTACAATATCGGTTATATCACGCGGCAGATCCATTTCCTCTTCTTTTTCTTTTGTGTATTCGCCGCTGTATGACATTGAAAGCACTGTGAAGAGGTCTTTCTGGGTTATGAACCCATTGCCATAGAGAATGGCGCCTATGAGCTCCCCGGTCTTTTTTTGTTCCTGAAGCGCAATTTGGAGCTGCTCCTGTGTAATAAGACCGGCTTCTATAAGACGTTCACCAATGCGTTTACGCGGTTGCATAATTCACCTTCCTTGCCGGAAAACAGAAATTTCGCAACTAACTATCAGCTTCAAATTTAATCAAATTATATCAGAATATTTGAAAAATAATAGACGATATACAGATTATGCCTTAGTAATGTCATACCACGTCGCCTTCCGGTCGCCGTGTTTTGTAAGATAACCCCTTTTGACCAGCTTCTGTATATGGTCCCTTATGGTCCTTTCATTGGCCTTGATGCTTCCGGCGGCCTGCGATAAAGTGAGCCTTCCTTCAAGTTTTGCAAGCTCCAGAAGCTGAAGGGACAGCGGCGGGAGGTCCAGAAGGGCAACGGGACTGCCATGCCCGATCTTCATAGCGAGATTGTCTTTCTGTGTCTTGAGCGCCCTCAGAAAGAACAAGATCCACGAGCTGATATTGTATCGGTCCGTATAGAGCGTCTTTTGGGACCGCCTGAGCGAAATATAATAACTGTCTTTATTCGCCTCCATCACCGCCTCAAGGGATGCGTAGGGCACATACAGATACCCTTGCCGCAGGAGCAGCAAAATGGTCAGTATCCTTGCAAGTCTCCCGTTTCTGTCCTGAAATGGATGGACCGCCAGAAAGTGGACGCTAAACACCGCTATAACGAGCAAGGGATGCAGGTCACTTTCGCGCAACGACACTGAAGTCCATTCCACAAGCTCTTTCATCTTCCCCGGCGTCTCGAAGGGCGGTGTTGTCTCAAAAATGACCCCGAGGCTCTTTCCGTAAGGGTCGAATGCCTCCACATTGTTGGGCAATTTTTTATATTCACCTCTGTGCCAGGCGTCTTTTGAGCTGTGCTTGAGCAAGACCGAATGCAGCTGCCTGATATGATTTTCAGTGAGCGTCAGCTCATTGTATGAATCAAAGACCAGTTCCATGGCCTCGGCGTATCCGGCAACCTCTTCTTCATCTCTGGACTGAAAGGAGTGCGCTGACAGGCCTGACAGCAGTCTTTCCACTTCTACGTCGGAAAGCCTTGCGCCTTCAATCCGTGTAGACGCCCCTACTGATTCAATGGTCGCCACCCTGCGCAGATTAGCCAGTGCGTCCGGCCTGAGAAAACTTAAATATTTCCAGCCACCCTTAAATTCATCTATCTCCGCTATTAAATTAAGTATGACGCCGCTAAGCTCGATTTTTGGTTTCATAAATATCATTATAGCTCAAATGTCGATAAATATGTCGATAAATGTCGATAAGCACGCCTGCCTTGACAATTCATAAATTCCTGAACGTCGAGATTGTTACCAGCATGGACACAAATGCTCTGAAAAGGGGTCTGCTTTTGACAGGTCTGCTTTTGATTGTTGACAATTCAGGATTTCATGAAAGCTCTATTCTCTGCAAGGACATGTTCTCCAATGTTTTAGCAAGACCAAATATACTAATGAGAACATTAGTAAAGCCTCTTGTTGTCATTCCGGCTTGCCGGAATGACACACAGCTAAGCAGAGTTTATAAACAGACTCTAATTAACCATAAGCGAACCAACATTGTTGGTAAGCCGATAAGAAATTTAAAGAATTCCTTATCAGGCAAGACGAAGGACATTGTCCGTAGTCTTGCCGCATTTAAAGCCATCGACAAGGTCGATGGTAGTTTATTAAGATATTTTGTCAACAATCAAAAGCAGACCCCTTATTGCTCTTCATCATTTTTAACTCGTTTCTTCTGTTCTTACTAATGACCGTATTAGTATATTTTCCCTTCAACAATGCTGATAGCCAGGTTGCTCAGATATTGTTTGATCGTAAGGCTTGGCACAGATGTTATCCATTTTATTTCATCGTCAATAATCGTATAATCAAACTCTGCCAGTATCCTGGCGATAAGGAGAGGTGAAATGCCCGCAGCCTTACTCCCTGCGTCAGTCAATGCCTTCTTAATACTGAGCCCATCTTTCAGGAGTATAAATAGGTCAACAATATCTTTAGGCAGAGTTCTGTCAACTATTGCAGTTATCTTATTCGCAAGGATATTCTCCCTTGAATCTATAATGCCGAGAGCTGGATGATTAACCATTTGGCCGGTATGTGAAGGCACGTCGTTTATCAGTTCAATCTTTAACCTCTCATGACCGATAAAAATACGATAAAAATGTTCACCTTTATAGTCAGTTTCGGCGTCACTGAATAGCTTTTGCAGTTTTACCGACTGAATTTCTGCTATTCTCCGGAACTCTGCATGATCATTAACAAAATAGTCCAGATCATCAGAATAACGGTGATTATAATATCCCCTTGACAGAGCCGTACCTCCGGTCAGATAAAAAGGCGATTCCCGAAATACAGATATGGCCATGTCCTGTAAGGGATAAAGCACATTATTGTAGTATTCTGCAAGCAAAATCCATCCCTTCTTTTATCTCTTTAAATCTTACATACCTTCTTGCTTCGCCCCATAAACCACACAGAACTCTGGGATCAAATATTTTTACAATCTTGAACCAGTTTACACTCTCAAGAAGCCGCGCTACACAAAACCCTCTTTCAGGCCATTTACGCGTGCTTCGCCCCTCTATGATTGCAAGGAACTCCTCCGGCGTAAGATTTAAATCCCACAGACACTGCTTGAGTATTCGCCTATGTTCTTCAGATAATGCACTCTTTTCTATATCTTTCATAAATAATTATACCTTAATCGCAACCCTTCGGTTACAGGTTGTCTGAATAATTTCCCCTTTCTCATACTATAGAGACTGAACTTTGCTTGGTATCAGGAATCACACCAACGTCCAGAATAGCATCGCGTATCTCGCCATTCTTATTGACTAATTTTACTTCATATTTACGTGGCGCCTTGCCGGGTTCTTCACGCCTCAACTTATGGCATTTCAGCATTATTTCCAAACTCTCAGGTGCAACATAGTTGGTCCATTTTGTACCGATAAGCTCTTCGGAACTGTATCCTGAGACCAGAAAACATTCCTTGTTTGCCATTATGATGGTAGTATCCTCTTCAACGATCAAAGTTGCCGTTCCAGTGGCTTCGAATATTGCTCTATACTTGGCTTGGCTCTCTTGAATCAGCATTTCCAACCGTTTAAGCTCGGTGATGTCAATGACATTCCCCATAACAGCGGGCACTCCCTTATATTGGATACGGGCTGCCAACATTTCAGACCAAATAGTCTTTCCATCTTTACTGATTCTCCGAACTTCATACCGCTGGGGAACAGATTCTCCTTCCAGTCTTTTAATGCTAATTCTCTCAGGGTAGCCCTTTCATCGGGATGAATTAATGTCAAATGCTCTTTCCCAAGTAACTCTTCAGGTTCATAACCATGCATTTCTGTGAATTTATCATTGACAAAGACAAACCTCCCGTCTTGATGTATGAATATCCCTGTTAAGGAGTTTTCTGTTAGTATTTTGTACTTCTCTTCACTTTCCCGCAGAAATTCTTCCGCCTGCCTGCGTTCTTTTATCATCTTAGCTTCTACTAAAGCCCTGTTTACCGAGGGAACAAGACGCTTTAAATTGCTCTTTAACACATAATCTGTTGCACCTTCCTTGAGTTTTTCAATTGCAAATTCTTCTCCGAGTCTCCCGGTTACTAAGATAACAGGCACATCAGGACACTTTTCTTTCGCAATTCTTAATGCTTCAAGATCATTAAAAGTCGGAAGATCATAATCTGACAGGATAAGATCGGGGAAAAACTCATCAAGTTCTTTCAGAAAGGCTTCTCTCGTATCCACAACCTTTGAGGTGAATACCAATCCAGCTTTACGTAATTGATGCTCTTGTAATTCAACATCGGCCGGACTATCTTCAAGGATAAGTATGCGGATTTCTTTGTCCATGAACTCTTTTCCCCTTAATCGAACTTTCTTACTACTTCAATTATTTATTGAAAAGACGGATAAATTATATCAGTCTATTTGCGATTGTACCATACATAATCGCAATAATATCTAATCAACGGGAAAAAATGAGACTTGGGAGAATTGAAAAATATTAAATTGAAAAATATTAAATCTTTTCAGCGGCGATAATATCTCTTATGAGTCCTTCAAAAAAGTTTTTAATCGCTAAATTTAGGTTCTATCATTCTCAATTCCCTGCCGGCAAAGAGCTTGTTTCATCCCGGAACTACTCAAGCCAGCCCTCCACAGGATGAGAGAGAAATTTTTCAAGTGAAATACCGTCTCCTCCGACCAGCAACTTACGCGCCGGTTTGAATATCCTGCCGAACTCCTCCATTCCCGGCAGACTACCTTTACTGTATCCGCTTTTGACTTCGATTGCCGCTATTGCCTTGTTCTTGCGCAGGACAAAATCCACCTCCCTGCCCCGCTCCCGCCAGTAAAACACCTCGATGTTTGTCCCGGCTGCGCCGTTGATCAGATGGGCGCCGACCGATGATTCGGTCAGTCTGCCCCAGAATTCCCTGTCCCTTCGGGCGTCTTCAAACGACAAATTCGATTGAGCGCTTAAAAGCGCCGTGTTCAACACCTGAAGCTTCGGACTTGAGGCGCGCTGCTGGACGCGCTGCACAGCCAGTTTCTGCAGACCGGTCAACATGCCCGCGCCTGAGAGAAGTTCCAGGTAATGGGCCAATGTTGTGGTATTGCCCGCGTCCTGGAGCTGCCCGATCATTTTTTGATATGATAGAATCTGGCCGGAATAACTGCATCCGAGATGAAATAATCTGCGGAGCAGCGCTGGTTTGTCAACGCGAGTCATAAGCAGAATATCGCGCGAAATCGTAGTCTCAATAAGTGAATCAATTATATATCGCGACCATCTCTGTCTGTCAGTGATTAAGTCAGCAGAGCCCGGGTATCCTCCGAAATAGACAAACTGTTCCGGCCCCCATCCAAAGGAATCTTTCATCTCAAGGTAAGGCCAGTGAACAACCGGTGTGATTTCAAAACGTCCCGCGAGGCTTTCTGTCAGCCCGCGCTGAATAAGAAGCGGCGCAGAGCCCAGAAGAACAACCTTGAGAGGGACTTTCTTCGCGGTGTCCGCGTCCCACAGACGCTTCACCGTCTCGGACCATCCGACAACCTTCTGTATCTCGTCCAGAACAAGCAATGCCCCTGCCTTGTTACCCGCCTCTCGTGCCAGCAATCGCCCCAGTTCCCACTGTTGCTCAATCCATGCCCTGCTCTGCAAAGTCGGCTCATCGGCTGAGGCATAATGGCACTCGATTTTAAGCGACTCCATGACCTGGCGAATAAGCGTGGTCTTGCCGGTTTGACGCGGGCCTGCCAGAACCTGCAGAAACTTGCGAGACTTGCTTAATCGGGCAAAAAGAGTCTGATAAACCGGTCTGTGGTACATCTCACCTCCCTACATATTACTCAATACTTTGAGTAATTTTACTCACAAGTATGCGGAGATGTCAATCCTTGTGCACCATCCACGTGTTTTAATCAAAAGAATTCCTCGAAGCTCAGCTTCGGGGTTCCCAATTATTCCCTCCCCCTTGAGGGGGGAGATTTAAGATGCCTCGTCCCGAAAGCCTTCGGGCGCTGCAAAAGCCTTAGATTATTCGGACGTGTCCTATTTATTGATGATCTGACCCGGCAAAAACAGGCAAATCAAGACTTGGTATATAATATTCGAGGAGGCTGCCATTTCTTCGATTATTATTGACGGGTACAATCTGATCGGTATATATCACAATGACCTCAGGCATGAGAGGGAACTGTTTATCGGGTCTCTCGTCGATTACAGAAAGAACAAGGGTCATGATATAACCGTTGTTTTTGACGGATGGAGGACAGGCGAGGGCAAGGAGAGCCGGGCAGTAACAGGTGGAATCAGGATCATATATTCAAGGATCGGTGAAAGGGCTGATGCTGTTATTAAACGTATCATTTCTTCGGAACGGCGTGAGTGGATTGTGATAACATCAGACAGGGAGATTGCAGACCATGCATGGGCTTCAGGTTCTATCCCTGTATCTTCAGAGAAGTTCCTGAATGCATTTGAGAGAAAAGACTCACTTTCGCCTGATGAAGGAGAATATGACGATGATGAATATATCGAACCTCAGAGGAAAGGCAATCCAAGGAAGTTGTCAAAAAAAGACAAGGCAATCAAAAGGGCATTAAGCAAGCTTTAATGAAAAAGATCTTCAGCGCACTTTTTCAGCAAAGACCTGCAGATACCGTCGCAATTATTTTCCTTTTGTTCCTGACCGGTCTGACCTTGATCTATTTTAGAATTCTCCCGAGAGCGCCTTATCTGTTGAGTATTTACTCGCTCCTGATTATTGCACAGATAATTCTGATCCGGTTTAAAAACAACGGAAGATTCATGAGGATTTTTTATGATCTGATTTTTCCAACAATCTGTGTGCTGGCGGTTTTTGACAGCCTTGAATGGGTGGTGCATTATGTTAATCCGGATGACATAGACCCGGTGCTTATCAAACTTGATTATCTTATATTCGGCAACCATCCTACTGTTATGCTCGAAAGGATCATGAACCCTTTTCTAACTGATATCCTTCAGATTGCCTATTCAACGTACTACTTCATACCGATAAGCTTTGGCGTCATCCTTTTATTGAATAAACAGGGAGAGGAGTTCGATAGGTCGATTTTTATGATTTTGCTGTGTTTTTATCTTTCATATCTCGGTTATATACTCTTCCCTGCTCTTGGCCCAAGATTCTACCTGAGCGACATTCAGACAACAGAACTCCAGGGGGTTTTTGCCGCCGAGCCGATACAGAATCTTCTTAACAGGCTTGAGGGCATAAAAAGAGATGCGTTCCCAAGCGGCCATACCGGTATTGCACTAATAGTCCTCTATCTTGCGTACAGGTATAAGCGAGGATATTTCTGGATAACGCTCCCTATTGTATCAGCCTTAATCTTTTCGACCGTATACTGCCGGTATCACTACGTCGTTGATGTGATCGCGGGTTTCGGTCTAACGCTTCTGACCATTGTAATCAGTGAATGGTATTATGGGTGGTGGATGAAGCGGCAGGTTAAAAGCAGAACGGATTATCGAACGTAAATCTTTGCTCCTTCGGACAATGCCCCGTCCAGCCCGATCTCATTCCCCCATTCATCAAAAACCCGTTTTGATGACTCTATTCCCTTTAGAAGATCTGCGCTGATAAGGGCATGCCTGACAGTCATCCCCGGCAGGATATAGATTGGTTTATCGTTAACATAAACTTTCATGTTGGATATGCTTTAGCGTAAGTATTTAATTAAGGTTCTTCAGACTTGCGTGTAAGAATGATCCATAGATTCCTTTCCCTTGAGGAGATTTCCCCTCTTTCTCTTCCCCTCCCTTGAGGGGAGGGGATTGAGGGGAGGGTGGTTCAAATTAATCCGTATCACTTCCAATATTCCATTGATATTCGTAAGTGCCTCATTATTCCAGAAACGTAAGACTTTTATATCCCTGCCCCTCAAGCCATTTGTCTCTTTCGCAATCTTTTTCTCTTTCCACAGCATGCTGACCTCCATCTACCTCAATGACTATCTTTTTTTCTTGACACACAAAATCGACAATATAGCTGCCCATCGGTTCTTGCCTCCTGAACTTGTATCCTTCCATCTGTTTTGCTCTTAAAGGTCTCCACAATAACTTTTGTAAAGTTCTTCCGGAGACCTTTAGCCATGAAATGCCTGTGGAGATTATTCATCAAACACCCTCTCCCTCCCCTCTCCCCTTGTATGATAGAGGATAGGGTAAATTAACAATGAACTTAACCACGGGTGTGACAGACCGTACTCCCCTTGGGACTTTCGATCCCGTCCTTGTAAAGTTCTTCCGGAGACCTTTAGCCATGAAATGCCTGTGGAGATTATTCATCAAACACCCTCTCCCTCCCCTCTCCCCTCAAGGGAGAGGGATCTATTTAACCTCCATGATTCTATTATCGACAGCAACATGTATATTTTTTTTCTTCTTTATATGCTCGATTACCACGTCCCGCAACCATCTGCCGGAATCACTGTATGTCAGTTTTTCACCTTTCATCATACCCCCAACTACCGAAAAATCCTTTGACGATTTTACAGCATCTCCGAATGCTTTATATCCGTCACCGCCTGCTGCAAGGAAATCATTGGTGGCAACGCTGTACTCTTTATTCAGGTCTATCAGGTTGCCGGCGACAAGAATCTCCTGTAATCTTGCCCCGGATTTTACTGAACTGGAATATGTGAATGAGAGCCCCGAGATTTGAGGGAATCTGCCTGCTCCTTCTTCTATGGCTGACACGCCATGCTCCAATGCTTCCCTGATCTGTTTCCCGCTTAGTTTTACAGCAACAATATAATTATCAAAAGGCAGAACAGCATAAATGTGTTTTACCTTTAACTCTCCTTTTTTAATGCTTGTCCTGATAGTCCCTCCATTTATTAATGCTATATCAGCGTTGGATTCTTCTCTCATGATGTCAGCAATGAAATCACCCAGATTTGTCTCTTTCTTTCTTACATTCTCACCATCAAGATCAGCTTCAGCCCATCCGACAGTCTCGTTGAGGACAGCATCGACCTTCCCTCGATATTTCTCGACTATTGCCGTGATATTTTTATCATCCTTGCCCGGCTCAGGCCTGATCTCCTCAAGATGACCTTCGTATTTCTCTATCCTTCCATCTGAGATAGTAAGATCAAGGACTCCAAGCGCCTTTGCATGTTCCCATGCCTGAAGAACGATGGTTTTGTTGATAATGGCCGGAGAGAGCGCCTTTGTGTGTGAATGCCCGCCGACTATGACATCAATGCCTTCTGCTCTCTCTGACAGAAGCCTGTCGGCAGAGTATCCGATATGAGAGAGGACTACAATTATATCAGTCCGGCCTTTTAATTCTTTGATGTAATTCTTTACAGAATCCTCAGGGGAAATAAAAGCAAGACCTGCGACATTTCGTGGATGGGTTGTCACGGGCGTGTCATCTGTAACAACGCCGATGATGCCAATCTTGACGCCGGCGACTTCTTTTATGACATACGGTTTGAGCAAATCAAAACCTTTAACATTTGCGCCAAGCACAGGGAAATTTGCTTCAGATATCCGTTTTTTCAGAACATCCTGCCCGAAATCAAATTCATGGTTTCCCAGTACCATAGCGTCAAATTTCATGGCATTCATCAATTCAATGACTGATTCTCCCTGCGAAAGATTTGCCCAGTTATTTCCCTGGATCATGTCCCCTGCCGAGAGCAATAACGAATCTCTTTCATTTCGCAGTGAATTCAGCCTGGCAGAGAGATATGCAATGCCTCCAAGGTTTTCATCAGAGCCAAAGGGCTTATACGGCTCTGCAAAACCGTGGAAATCATTAAGGTATAAAATACGGATTACAGTCTGCTCAGCCTGTGCATATGGAACCCACAGGAATAACAGGAGAAACAAAAAGAATACTGTTATTCGGGCAATGTTGGTATCATTCAAAACCTTACCTCTTTCCCAGTAAACATAAATTTATTTTCTATAAATCTTATTCCCTGTAATTCCCTCCACCTTGAGGGTGGAGGGTTAGGGTGGGGGTGTTTGGTGATGATTGATTTAGACACCCTCCCCTGCATCCCCTCCCCTTAAGGGAGGGGAGATATTGGATGCCTTGTAGTTTACATGGAAGCTTACAATTTATTAATCATGCTTGCGAGGACGCCGGCGCCGAAACCGTTATCAATATTCACAACACTGACACCGCTTGCGCAACTGGTCAGCATGCCGAGCAATGCTGTAATGCCATGAAAGCTTGCGCCGTATCCGACGCTTGTAGGCACTGCAATTACAGGCTTATCAACGAGACCGCCTATTACGCTCGGCAGGGCGCCTTCCATGCCTGCAACAGCAATAATCACCCTTGCACGGGCGATGCTGTGCATATTCTCGCTCAGGCGGTGAATGCCTGCAACCCCAACATCATAGATCCTTTTTACCTTATTGCCAAAAATCTCTGCTGTAACCGCGGCTTCTTCTGCCACAGGGATATCCGATGTCCCGGCAGTGACGATCGAGATATATGTAGCAGGCATTTTCATTTTTTTCTGTATGATGCTTATGGTCCGGGCCAGTCTGTTATATTCGGCACGCCGGCTTAATTTTTTTACTGCCATAAATATCTCTTCATCCGCTCTCGTGCAAAGGATATTGTTTTTACCTTTAAGCATGGATCCGACAATATGTTCAATCTGCTCTATGGTCTTGCCGGGAGAGAAGATAACTTCAGGATAGCCTGTGCGGAGACTGCGGTGAAGGTCTATCTTTGTGTGACCGAGGTCCTTAAAAGGCAGTTCCTTAAGTTCTTTCAGCGCCTCGTCTACGTTTAATTTTCCGTTTTTTACTTTTTGAAGTATCTCTTTCAGTTCTGCAGGATTCATAGTTTGTTCTTTTCAGGTTTAAAACTTCCTATTCTGTATCCCTCCAGATCAAAACTTACATAGGTATATCCGTAATCTTTCAGATGTGCTGAAACCGAATCCATTACTGTTTCATCGGATATCACTGATCTTTGATCCCGGCTTACTTCAATGCGTGCGAGATCTCCATGGCTTCTGACACGCGCGCCTGAGAACCCTATCCCTATAAGGTAATGCTCGGATCTTTCGATCCTTTTGAGTTCATCAAGCGTTATTTTCGTATTATAAGGGATTCTTGTCAATAGACAGGAGTCTGCCGGCTTATCCCATGTCGGAAGCTTTAATTGCTTTGAGAGGCTTCTTATATCCTTCTTTGACAGGCCGCATGTTTTCAGTGGACTGAGTATCCCTGCCTCTCTCAATGCGCGTGATCCGGGGCGGTAGTCAGCCTGATCATCTCTGTTTGTGCCTTCTAAAATATGCTCAAAACCTTTTTGATGCGCTTTTTTGGTGATGCCTGAAAAGAAAGACGACTTACAGTAGTAACACCTGTCTTCAGGATTTCCGATAATAGATTCAGAAATAGGGAGTTTTATTATCTGATGCCTGATATTGAATTTCCGCGCAAGGTCTTTTGCTTCTATCAATCCCCTGCGTGGGATGTACGGAGAGTCAACAGTGACTGCCAGTGCGTTGTCTCCCAAAACATTGTGTGCGGTTGTCAATAAAAAAGTGCTGTCAACGCCACCGGAAAAAGCTATCACAACCTTTTTCAGCTTCTTCAGATAATCTCTGAGTCTCTGATATTGCTGCTCCGGTGTGATCATTTCTCCTGAGAGAGATCATTCATGATTTCCCGGTATACCTCTCGTATCGGCTTATTGTGCGCCTTTGCGATGGCGGCGATCTCATCATATTCGGGTTTGAACTTACTATCGCCGTTCGGAAGAATGGCTTTTTTCAGGGTTATCTTTCCGTATCGGGTATCTGTGGATATGAATTCTCTCGGCAGGGCTGTTTTTTCAACAGAAAAAGTTCTCAGCCCAAAGGTAGACGTCTCATTCAGTATCAATGAAATGAGTTTCTCTTTTTTCTTATTGCTGCATAGAACGCTCAATTGTGATGCGTTCCGGGTCTTCTTCATGATTATCGGAGTAATGAAGACGTCATCAGCGCCTTCGGCAAACAGCTTGTCCATAATGTAATCAATGAGTTCAGGGTTCATATCATCAATATTGCACTCGATCAGCGAGTGATCTCCCTTATCAAGCCTTTCAAGAGTTTCGCAGAGGTGAACCCTGAGGAGATTCGGGATTGCTGATTGCCTGTTGCCGATGCCATACGCAGTTTTCTGAATCCTGAAAGAAAGATTATCAGTGAACTCATTCACATTGCACGCAAGTATTACAGCGCCTGTTGGAGTGGTGGATTCAAATGGTTGAGATCCCTTTTTTACAGGGATGTTTTTCAGGAGCTCAACTGTTGCAGGAGCCGGCACAGGAAGTGTTCCGTGTTCGCCCCCGGCAAATCCGCTTCCAAGCTCAACAGCGGAACTGATGATACGGTCAGGCTTCAGATAATCGAAACATATTGCTGCGCCAACAATATCAAGTATCGAATCAACAGCCCCCAATTCATGAAAATGAACGTCATCAGGAGAAGTCCCGTGCACTTTTGCTTCAGCTTCTGCGAGTGTCCTGAACATCCGCTCTGCGCTGGAACAGACATTTTCATTAAGACCGCTCTTATGAATCAGCTGAAGGATGTCATTCAGATTACGATGCTCATATGAATCAGCCTTTGTCCGGATACGCACTTTAGTGCCTTTTATGCTGTTCCGGATATCTTCGGAAATCAGTATGGAATAATCTTTCAGTAACAGTCCGGCAAGCTCTTGCCTTAGGTATCCTTCGGGCACACCAAGATCAATCATTGCAGCAAGGTTCATGTCGCCGCTGATGCCTGAAAAACAGTCGTAATAAAGAATCTTCATTGTCTGAATATAATCCTGTACATATAAATTATATTTTAGCTCAAAACTGAAAATTCTTTTTAAGACTTATTCAACATGACGGCCCTGTAGCTTTTATATTGAAAAATAAAGTAAAATATAAATGTTGTGATTTCGTTGTCCCTCCAGAGGCATTGTCGATAAAATCATGATTGATACTCTGAATAACTGAATTTGTCTTTTTATTCTTTAAAGCGCTGTATCAGCGCATAAGATTTTTTAAGGCAGAAAAAAGGAAAGGTTTTTTATGAGACGGGATGATTTAAGGAATATAGCTATTATAGCCCATGTTGATCATGGCAAGACTACGCTTGTTGACGGGATGATGAAACAGGCCGGGCTATTCCGTTCCAATGAAAAGGTACAGGAACGCATTATGGACAACATTGACCTTGAAAGGGAACGCGGCATAACTATTATGGCAAAGAATGCAGCCGTTCGGTACAACGGCATGAAGATTAATATTGTAGATACTCCCGGTCACGCAGACTTTGGCGGCGAGGTTGAGAGGACACTGAAAATGGTAGACGGAGTGCTGCTGCTTGTCGACGCCTCAGAAGGCCCCCTGCCGCAGACGAGGTTCGTGCTGCAGAAAGCCCTTGAACGCAAACTCCCGCCGATAGTTGTTATCAATAAGATAGACCGGCCTGATGCAAGGATACAGGCTGTGCTGAATGAGGTATATGACCTTTTTATTGATCTTGATGCAACAGTGGAACAGCTTGAATTCCCGGTTCTTTATACAAACGCAAAGCTTGGCTCTGCAACACTTAGCATGGAGGAAAATTCAGATAATCTCAAGCCGCTTTTTGATACTATAATGAAAACCATACCTCCGCCTGTAAATGCAATTAACGGTCTGTTGCAGATACTCGTAACCAACATCGACTATGACAACTATGTCGGAAGACTCGCAATCGGACGTATATTCTCGGGTTCAGTGAAGGTAGGGGATAATGTTGCAATGGCCAAAGCTGACGGCGAACTGTCAAAGACAAAGGTATCATTGCTTTATATATTTGAGGGGCTTGAGAGGATTGCTACTGAAGAGGCCTCTGCAGGAGAAATTATCGCCCTTGCAGGACTGGAGGGGATAAATATAGGAGACACTATCACCGATGTAGAAAACCCGAAGCCATTACCGAGGATAAAGGTGGATGAGCCTACCATTTCAATGGTATTTTCTGTAAACACATCCCCTTTTTCAGGGAAAGACGGCGCATATGTAACATCCAGGAAATTAAGGGAAAGGCTTGAGAAAGAACTTCTCTATAACGTAGCTATAAAAGTGGACCTTACCGAGACAGACTCTTTTAAGGTTATGGGGCGCGGAGAGCTGCAGCTTGCAATACTTATCGAGATGATGAGGCGGGAGGGGTATGAACTTTCTGTTGCCATGCCCGAGACAATAACAAAGACGGTACAGGATGTTTTGCATGAACCCATGGAACTGCTTGTCATAGATGTGCCTGAAGAATACATCGGGGTTGTTACCCAGCAGATCGGCATGAGAAGAGGCAAAATGCAGAAGATGCAGAACAATGGATTTGGCAGGGTAAGGCTTGAGTTCAGGATCCCTTCACGAGGACTGATCGGTTTCAGGTCGCAATTTCTCACTGATACAAGAGGAACAGGACTGCTGAATCATCTCTTTGACGGATATGAACCCTGGCATGGCCCTATCTCCAAAAGGCAGACAGGCGCACTTGTAGCTGACAGGCATGGGATATCCACTACCTATGCGCTTTTCCACCTGCAACCGAGAGGAATACTCTTTATCAGGGAAAACACCTCAGTGTATGAAGGCATGATAATAGGCGAGAATTCAAGGGCAAATGACCTTGAAGTGAATGTCATTAAGGAAAAGAAGCTGACAAACATGCGCGCCTCTAGCGCAGATGATGCGCTTCAGCTGATACCTCCAAGGATCATGAGCCTGGAGCAGGCGATAGAATTTATTAAAGAAGATGAGCTTGTTGAGGTAACGCCTGAATCTGTGAGGTTGAGGAAAAAACTGCTCGGAGCCAACAAAAGGCATTTAGATAAAAAGGCGATAAAATCGGCGGAACTATGAGAGATTAAACACCTCTTAATCCATAATTATCCATAATTTATTTTGAATAAACTGAGGATAGAGTATTTTCGCTCATTCTCGGTTGTACCGACCTCCGAGGCTTTTGCCTCTATATTCATTCATAAATATATTTGACTGTCAGCAAAAAAAGATGCCCTGATTGCAGCAACAGCTCTTCAAAAGAGATTGCCTTTATTAACCAGAAACTGGAAACACTATAGAAAAATTAAAGGATTAGTTCTCTTCGGCTCAAAAGTATTCTCATCATCGATGCAATAGGAACCAAGAGAAATTTACCCTTTTTATTAAATACGTTTTTCGTGAAGTTCATGTATAAACTCGTTGAAAGGAATGGCCTCGATGCCGTCCTCGGTTTGAAACTGACGTTCGCCTAAAAAAACTACTATCCGGCGTTTTATGCCGCGAAGTTCAGCTACTAACCTTAACCCGGAAAAATCGCGGTTGTTCAGAGTTTCTTTTGCCTTTACTTCAATAGCAATGAATTCCCTGCCTCGCTGGATCAGAAAATCCACTTCGTTTCTGCCCTGTGTATGAGACCAGAAATATATCGCATCGTATGGAAGTCCAAGAGCACTGCCCGGTTCTCCATATGCTCTGAGCAAACAGGCAATCCAACCCTCAAACAGAGCGCCCCGTTCAGTCTCTCCGGGCGGATGAAACTCGCGCCGAATTGCCCTTACAATACCGGCGTCGGTCCAGTAGAGTTTTGGGTGTTTGCGCTCTTTTACCCGAATACGTCCTTCATATGCCCGCAACAGCCATGCCAGATGTGTATCCTCCAGAATATTGATATAACCGGCAACGGTTGTGCGGGCAACTCCGGCATCTCTTGCCAGACCTGATATGCTTAACACCTGACAATGAAAAAGAGATGCCACAGGTAAAAAACGCGCGAATCCCGGAAGATTGCGAACTAATGCCTCTGCCTGTATCTCTTCTTTCAGAAACAACTGAACATAAGCGTCAAGGCTGTCCGGTTTAGATGGAGACTGCCAGATTATCGGAAGGGTTCCAAAACGCAGAACCGTATTCAGGTCAAAATCATCACCCAGCTCAGCAGGCAGAAATGGAAACATTATGCGCCTCAGGGCTCGCCCTGCAAGCAGATTAGCGCCGGACTGTTTGAGCTTTTTAGCGCTCGATCCCAGAAGAACAAAGCGCAGTTTGCGCTCCTCAATAAAACGGTGGACTTCGTTCAGCAGCGACGGCAGACGCTGTATTTCATCCACAACAACTGTCTGACCGGACGGAACTCTAAGCAATTCACGACCAAATAAACGGGAATCCCGCAAATAACTCTGATAAAGCCCTTCATTGAGAAGGTCAAAACGCATTGCATCCGGAAAGGTCTGCTGAACCCAGGCGCTTTTACCTGCTCCCCGAAGCCCAAAAAGAAAAAAACTGCCCGGAGGCGGCTTTAAAAGCCTTTTATAGATTTTAGTTGTTACCATGTCGTCATATTTACCATATTTATGACGCCATAGTCAACAATAATCTGCTGTTTAGTTGCAATAATATCTGTCAGAAAGCAGTAATCCTGTTGCATCATGTAAGAATTTATACGAAATAGTATTAATTTTAAAGTTTAAAATGCCTCTGTGAACTCTGTGGTTTTATCCAAATGCATTTTTTGGGTGTATGCCCGATTATCGTTAGTGTAACTCCCTTAGTAATTCATTTTTATGTTTATAGGTCTTCCAGCGGTTGTGCATCCAGAGGTATTGTTCAGGGTATTTGCGGATAATCAGCTCCATCTTTTTGTTGACCTCTTCCGTCAAACGAAAGATCTCTTCTTTTTCGCTCCGGTATTCTCCGGGCAAAACAGGGTCAGAGACGACGCCTTCAAAGCTGTATCCATCTGCACTCCTGCAGCAGGCAACTACAACAATCGGTCTTTTGTATGAAATAGAAAGTATGGCCGGCACTGGTGTAGTGGTAGCCTTGCGTCCGAAGAAATCAACCGAAATCCCCTGCATGGTACTCTGATCCGGCAGCATGCCGATGGACTCACCATGCTGCAATGTCTTCTGGAGGGTGAACATGGCATTTTTCTTCGGGATAATCACCTGTCCGCTGCCGGCCCGTTTTTTGTAAATAAGTTTTTCGAGATAGATGTTGTCGAGTGGTCTTACCACGACCACCAGGGGGATGCCTACAACTGAACTTACATGTGGCAGGAGTTCCCAGTTTCCGATATGAGGCGTCACAAAAATGCAGCCCTTAGAATCATCGTGAATTCTTTTTGCCTTCTGAAAAAGCTCATCAAGCGCGAGTGACGCCTTCCGCAGATCATCCTGAACACTGTCTGATTTCAAAAAAGCCTGAAATTTTGAACTCTCAAGGAAAGTGAGAAAAAACGATATGCAGCTCATGCGCGCGATCTTTCTGATCTCCTTATCATCCTTCTCTCCTGAATAAGCATGTTTAAGGTTGTCGACTGCAATTGTGCGGCGTTTCGATACGAGAAAATAGAAAAGATTTCCCAGAAGGCTGCTTATAAGATGGATGATTTTCAGGGGTGTTATACGGCAAAAGACGAGAAGGATATAAACAGCTATAAACTCAACAACCTGTAAAGTTTTCCCCTTTTTGGAACGTTTCTTTTTGGGTTTTTTAGACAAAGAATTTCTCGAAGCTCAGTTTTAAGGTTACTTTTTTCCTTGTTCTGTCATTGACACAAAAATACCTTTAAGTAACTCCCTCCAACTCCCTCTTAACCTAAGAGGGAGTTAAAAGGTTCCCCCTCTTAAATTAAGAGGGGGCAAGGGGGAGTTATCTTCACTTTATAACCTTTACTACAACAGAGGAAGACTGTCCGCCAATTCCGTAGCTTACAGACAGAAAATGATCTTTTGCACATTGCTGATGGGAACCCGATATCCTGAGTTCACTAAACTCCTTTTCACTCTCCCTGAAGTTCAGCGTAGCAGGGGCTATTTTATCCTGAACAGCATTAATCCCTAATATTATCTCGGCAATATCACTTGCAGCGCCGAGATGTCCGGTGTAAGGCTTCATGCCGCAGATGGGAATTGCATGTTTCTCTTTGTCGCATGCCTTCATGATCGATCTCAGTTCGGATCTGTCGCCTTTTTGAGAGCCGCTTCCGTGGGGGCTGATAAAGGCAAAGTCTCTGGGATCACATGAGGTTTCATTTAATGCAGCAGCAATGCTCCCGAGAGTAACGTGTGAATGAACGCTTATCCCGCGGTCATTCGAGAATTCAATGCTGTTCCCGAATCCTTTTATCTTCCCCAGAATAGTTGCCCCACGTTTCTCAGCAATGTCTGAGGCCTCAAGAAAAAGCGCTGCACCTCCTTCGCCAGGGATGAAGCCGTCTCTTCTCCAGTCAAAAGGCATGTATGAACGGACGCCATCTCTGCATTGAGAGACAAGACCAAGGCCCTCCATCTCATAGAGCGGGATCTCTGTGAGCCAGTTGCCGCAACCTGCTGCCATTGCAATATCTGCATTTCCCTGTCTGATACTCCTCCACGCGAGTTCGACTGCATTGCCTCCGCATGGAGAATGGCTTGCAAGGCTTGTATTGGGTCCCATAAATTCCAGATAGGCTGAAAGAAAACTGAAGAGATTATTATTAATGGATTCAAGGAGAAAGAAGGGATTGACCTTATCAAGGGTTGACCTGTTTAACCTCTCAGTTTCTATTGTATGCCATTTCCCATGTGTGCCATCCTTTGTGGCAGGATACATGAAATCACAGCCGACTTTTGTTGTGTCTCCTGATGCAATGAACAAAGCCCTTCTGCCGGGTTGTATGTCCGTGATGGTTATGCCGGATGAAGATAACGCATCACGCGCTGCATTGAATCCAAGGATCGAGCCGCGGTTCAGAAATTTCATCTGACCAAGTAGTTTGTGAGGGATATCCCCGTCTCTTTCTGCTTCCTTTACCTTCCCCATAAACTGCAAAAAGCCCGGCAATCCATCATTTGGATAATGTGCTATCCCCGTCTTCAATGCCTTTACATTCTCCCAGTTTTCTGCGACACTATTTCCGGCGGGTGTTATGAGTCCCATTCCTGTTATTACTACTTCTCTGTCATACACGTATCATTCCCTCGTCAGAAGCTTAAAGAATCTCTTCTGTTCATTGGCGTCTTCTATCTCTTCAAAAGATATTGTCTCTCCCTCAAACTCAGCAACTATCTTCTTTTTCCCATCAACCATGCCGATACCCGAATATATTATTTTATCTTTTTCAGTTCCCGGGATAAGTTTCACCTCAAACTCAACCCGGTCACCCGGAAATGCAAAACCATAGAACTTGCATTTGTGAACCTTTGTTATAAGAAACCAGTCTTTGAAATCAGATGATGCAGCTACAAGCCAGCCGGTAAGCTGAGCTATTGCCTCAAGCAGGAGCACACCTGGCATAATCGGGTTTTTCGGGAAATGGAACTCGAGGAAATCCTCACTCATGGCAACATTTTTCATGCCCCTGATAACTTCATCAGCCTTCCAATCAGTGATGCGGTCTATAAGTAAATATCGCATATATCCTCCTGTATCCCTTATTCGTATTGTTAAAACTTAACCACAGAGATCACAGAAAAAGCATTAACTATCAAAAAGTTCAAAGAAACCAAAGAGTTCACAGAGTTTTACAAGCTGAATTTTCCCTCTGAGTCCTCTGTGGTTAAAATATCTTTCTGTGGTTTCATAATCCCAGTTTTCAGTTCCCTATAAGGATCACTGAAGCTACGGCATAATCTGATGCATGTGAGATAGAAACAGTACACTGGCGTATCCTTCTTTTTTTTGCAAGTTTTTCAGCCCAGCCTTTTATATGAAGCTCCGGCTTGCCTGAAGGAGCCGGGAGGACTTCGATCTCCTGAAACAGATGATCAATGCCTATTCCGGAAAATCCTGTGCCGAGGGCTTTCATAAACGACTCTTTTGCAGCAAAACGGCCTGCAAAATGGATATACGGATCTTTCCTTGACTCGCAGTATTCCCTTTCCTTTTCAGTAAAGATGTCTGAAATAAAAGTTTTGTTTTTCTGTATTATGCGTTTCAATTTGGAAATATCCACAATATCAATTCCCTGAAGAATCTTCATCATGATACGCTTAACCCTCCGTCAACCGATATGGCCTGTCCCGTAATATAATCTGACATATCAGATGCAAGAAATAAAACAAGCAACGCAACATCACGGGGCTCTCCGAACCTGCCGCATGGTATGCCTTTAAGGATATCTTCACCTGCTCTCTTTCTTGCCCTCGAACTCATGTCCGTTACAATCATCCCCGGCAATGCAGCATTGACCTGTATGCCCTTGCCTGAGAGCTCAACGGCACAGGCTCTGGTGAAGGATATCAGCCCGCCTTTTGAAGCAGCATAGTTTGTCTGCCCGCGGCCTCCTTTGATCGCGCTTACTGAGGAAATATTAATGATCTTACCTGCGTGTTGCGGCATCATAATTTCTGCAGCGAATTTTGAACAGAGGAAGGCGCCCCTCAGGTTCAGTTCAAGCACCTTGTCCCAATCAGGAAGCCCCATGCTCAAAAGGAGGTTGTCCCTGATAATCCCTGCATTATTAACGAGGATATCGATTTTTTTGAAATGGGTTTTGATATAGGCAAAGAGCTTTTCGACTTCCTCGGGTTTTGCTATATCAGCCTGGAAGATCTCTGCCTTGCCTTGCTGCCGGATAATCTCTTCCCGTATCTTTTCAGCTTCTTCCGCTGACCTGTTGTAATTTATTATGACATGTGCTCCTGCCTGTGCAAGTAACAGGCTTGTCTCTCTTCCAATCCCCCTTGAACCTCCGGTAACGAGAGCGATTTTTCCTGTCAGATCTATTTTCATTGTTCATCTCCATGATATTTTATAATTATTATGGAAGCGTTCTGGCCTCCAAAGCCAAAGGAATTTGATAGCGCAGCCCTTACTGTCATTGACCTGTGCATATTCGGAACATAATCGAGGTCGCACTTCGGATCAGGACTGGTCAGATTTATTGTAGGATGTACCTTGTTCCTTTCTGTGCTCAGTACTGTGAAAACAAATTCCGGACCGCCTGACGCAGCCAGAAGATGTCCGATCAGGGACTTGCTTGAACTTATCGCGATATTCTTTGCATGATCCTGAAAAACATTCTTTATTGCGTTTGTCTCCATTGCGTCATTCAGTTTTGTGCTCGTACCGTGAGCATTAATATAATCTATGTCATGACTATTCATCCCAGCATCATTCAGAGCAGCCCTCATTGACTGTTCAGCGCCGCGGCCCTGCGGATGAGGGGCTGTCACCTGGTATGCATCCATTGATGAACCGTACCCTGCAACTTCACAATATATCTTTGCACCTCTCCTGACTGCATGTGATTTTTCTTCGAGGATCGCAATGCCGGCTCCTTCCCCCATAACCAGTCCAGCCCTTTTCCTGTCAAATGGCCGGCATAAGGTCTGGGGACTTTCAGATGAGGTTGCAGCAGCGCTGAGCAGGACAAAAAAGACGAGCCCTACAGGATTGATCATCGAATCAGCTCCGCCTGCAACCATCAGGTCAGCGTCTCCCCTTTGCACTGAGCGGTAACCTATGCCTATAGCCTGAGTCGCTGATGCACAGGCTGTTGTGACAGTGCAATTCATGCCGTGCAGACCGAATCTCTTTCCGATGAGGGCAGAAGGCCTGTGCGAATTGTTTCTCATGATGGACTCTCTGTGCACGCGACTGTATTCCATGCCGAATCTTTTTATATTGAAATTTCTATCGTTAATCCAGTTTTGAATGTCCTCTAACCTGTTGATGCCAAGCCCTGCTGCAAGGGCAACACCGCAATTATCTCTCTGTTTCCCATAGTCTGAAATGCCTGCGTCGCTGAGCGCATTCTTTGCTGCCCAGAGAGCAAAGAGGGTTCTCCTTTCACCTTCTGTTAAGGATTCTTCTTTAAATTCCTCCTGTATTTTCTGCCAGTCTTTTTCTCCCACCTCACCGACTGCTTGAACAGGCGATTTTTCAGCAAAGGGCAGGGTGAGCTTTGATATGCCGGAGATACCATTGAGGGCTTTTCCCCAGCTTTCTTCAACATGAAGACCAAGGGAGGTTGCCATTCCAAGGCCTGTAACTACCACCCTTCTTTTTTTATGGTTTTTATCCGGATTCACTGAATTTTCCATCCGCTGTAATATTCAAACCTCTTAATAAGTTCCTCTGGTTGGACATCGTGAAAATGGCTGTAAATGATCCGGTTCAGCGATGCAATACATTTATCTTCGACGCATATGCTTGCCATGCCGAGCGAATCCCTCCTTGATGTTGAGACGATCTCACCACGAATCTCTGCCCTGAACCCGGGCCGCAAGTTAGAAATGACCGTAACATCCTCAATAAGTGACATTATCGCAGTAAGCCTGAAATCATGAGAATAGATGATAAGCCATCCGAGGAGCTGTGCCATTGCCTCGATCATAATAACCCCGGGGACCATGGCAATCTTTGAATAATGTCCCCTGAGGAATTCCTCTGACAAAGAAAAACTCTTTACCCCTGTAATTGATTTGCCTTTTTCTATGTTGGTAACTGCATCATAAAATAGAAATCGCATATTTATCCCTTGGTTATCCGGCAGCCTCTATTATAATTGATGCAGCCTGGCCTTCGCAGCTTTGACAGTTGATCAGAATCTTTTGCAGGTTCATTCTTAAGGGTTTTCTCACAAGGTTAAACAGGATACTGCTGTCCGGCGAAGAAGTAATCGTCGGCGGGACTATGCCTGAATCAAGCATCGAGATCCCGAGTATGATATCAACAGCAGGCGCGCCTGCAAGCAGGTGGCCTAATGCGCCCTTTGAAGAAAAGACGTTTACCTTGTCTATGCAATCAGCAAATATTTTATGAATCGCAAGGATTTCATTCTTATCTCCTGATATGGTTCCATCACCGTGTGCGATAATCAGATCAATATCGGATGGCTTAAGACCTGCGCTGTTAAGTGCTCCCTGCATTGCATTGCCAAGCGCACGTGCAGAAGGGCCTGGAAACTTTTCGTCAGACTCAAATGCGAAATTGTATCCGGTGGCAGATGCAAGACATTGCATCCCCCGCTCAACCGCAGATTGATGGGATTCGAGAGTAAGGATACCGCAGCCTTCTCCAAGTACAGTACCGTTCCTGCCGGCAGCAAAGGGTCTGCAGACCGGTTCTGTCAGGTCATTCGAAGTATTAAGGATGCCGCTGAGAAGACCTCGTACGAGACTAAAGGGTGATATCTTCTCACTGACGCCTCCGCTAAGAACGGCCTGTGCCCTGCTGTCCAGCAATGTCTGCACCCCTTCTGCAATTGCCTGAGCGCCGGAGTCGGCATGAGGTGAAAATACTGTATTTTCACCCCTCATATCGAGACTTATGGCAACCTGACAGAAGCTGATATTGTTCAACATTGACAATGGCCACAGAGGATAAATCTCTCTGTATCCATCTGTATAAAACATATCGTAATTCAGGCTGCCGGAGGAATTCAGGGATTTCAGGACAGACGGAAGGAGGTCTTCTGCCTTATAGTCGACCATCCCCATACCGGCGAAAAAACCTATATCTTCTTTCGGGATGGAAGCCTTATCAAGGCCTGCCTGGGAAAAGGCGTCACGCGCACATTTCATGAGCATATATGAATGGGTATCCATAATGCGGGAATCCCTTGGATGTATACCGAGGTCTCGCGGATTAAGGTCTTTGACCTGTGCAGCAGACTTGCATTCAAAACCTGATGGATCAAATCCTTTGATAGAGCTGATGCCTGTTTTCCCGGAAAGCAAGGCGTCCCATACCTCATCTCTTCCAATGCCGAGCGAACAGACTATGCCTGCCCCGGTTATAACGACACGGTTATCGGTCAGGGACATTTCTTAAATAGTTGTAAAGAAAGTTTCTATCCATCAAATTTGCCGATACAGAGACATGCGTTCTGCCCTCCGAAACCGAATGAGTTAGATATGGCGATCCTGTGTTCCTGTGTTCTTGCCGTATTTGGGACGTAATCAAGATCGCACTTTGGATCAGGGAACTCATAATTAATTGTGGGAAGGATGGTGGATTGATTCATTCCTGCAAGTGTCAATATGCACTCTATGGCGCCTGCAGCGCCTATGGTATGTCCCAGCATGGATTTATTGGAGCTTATTGGGAGACTCCTTGCCCTTTCACCGAATACCTCCTTTATCGCAACAGTTTCAGTCAGGTCGTTTTGGACCGTGGATGTGCCGTGCGCATTGATATAATCAACGTCTTCAAAAGAGATGCCGGCATCCTCCAATGCGCCTCTTATAGCCAAGATTGCGCCCAGTCCTTTTGGGTGCGTATCAGTAATCCTGTATGCATCGGCAGAGGAGGCGTATCCGAGGATCTCTCCGTATATCGGCACACCGCGTGAGCGTGCATGCTCCAGTTCTTCCAGAATAATGGTCCCTGCGCCTTCCGACATCACAAACCCGTTTCTCTTGCGGTCAAATGGCCGCGACGCTTTCTGGGGTGTGGTATATCTTTCAGACAAGGCCTTAATCAGCACAAAACCGATGAAACCGATAAAATTTAATGTGGTGTCGCAGCCTCCGGCGATCATGACATCAGCCTTTCCTTCCTGGAGCATCCTGCATGCTTCACCGATTGCCTGAGAGCCTGCAGCACATGCGGATACGATCGATAGGTTGGGGCCTTTGCAGTTAGAGAGTATCGAGAGCATGGACGTCACAACATCAGGCTTTCTTCTTAAAAAATTGAGATACGAGTACCCCCCTGCCTGCAGCAGGCCTTTCATATCCCAGGAGCCATTCCCATTATAGAACCTATGGAGGAAGACGAGATCTTCAATAGTCGGGTTATCGGCATGATAACCGAGAGAGACGCCGATTCTCTCCCGTGCTGCTATTTTGTCGGTTTGAGCCTGTTCAGTTGCCTCGAGGGTTGCAGCCCTGATCAGCCTGAGACCGCGGGCAGAGAATTTATAATACCGCTGAGCTATAGGATCACGTATCTCATCAAGCCATCTGTCCTGCACCTGTCCTCCGATCTGACAGGGCAACCCTTTTGTATCAAAAGAGGTAATATAATCAATGCCTGAAAGCCCCTGTTTAGCGTTACTGAATGTCTCTTCTGTATTTTTCCCGAGGGGCGTTATCATTCCATAACCGGTTACAACTACCCTTCTTTTTAGAAATTCTCTGGACATAATAAATGAATGCAGATGTATTAAAAAATTTTCTTTTCTTCCTGGACCTTTGTCAGCCAGGCCTTTATGAGATCATCGCCATTTGTAAAGGCTGCATATTCTTGGCATGAACCACATTTGATGCGGAGACTGTTTTCTGACTGCCATTCAGAATTTCCGCAGGCTGAACACTTTTCAGGGAGGCTGTCGAGAATATCCAGCACGCCCCTTGTTAAGGACTGAACTGTGACCAGTGCAGGCACTTCGTCCATATCCATGCCGGCGCGCAACTCAGGAAAGTTTTCGCCCATGCGGAATTGCAGCAGAGAGACAGCTTTGTCGGTAATCCGGCTGTTCGCATCAATGGCAGAGCCCTCACCGAACATCTCTTCGATATGCTCAAGTATAAAATGCCGCGCCATCTTGATCCCGAAAGCCTGCTCAAGACGGTAATTGATATCGAGGAAATCGAGAGACTCTGCGCCAAGATCTTTAATGAGAGAACTCTCCGCAGTAATGGAATCCTTGTCGATATTAAGAGTTTCAGCTATCGCCTTTTTGACTTCCTCAAATACAGTTGCTTCTGTAATAAAATTCTGGCTCATAAGGTAACCTCCGAATAAGGCATATATTTCAATATGATAATTCCTGTTTTTTATCTGCTTTAAGGAAAGGTCTGTAAAGTCTGTTGCTGAGTCCCCTGTCAACAACGATCATCTGCCCCTGTATCCCCCTGCTTGCAGGGTCGCATAGGAAAACGACAGCGTCTGCTATTTCATCAGGTTCAACAAAAAGCTCATCAGGTATCTGGTCAAGTTCTTCCCAGTACTGACGGAGGACTTTAAAAGAGTCTGTTTTCACAATGCCTCCGCATATGCCATTGACTGATATCTTCTTTATGCTCAGGCTTTCAGCAAGGTCTCTGACAGCGGATTCCATTGCTGCCTTCATGGTCCCCAAAGGATATGCAGGGTTGTAAAAACGGCTTCCGAGGCTTGATATAAAAACAATTTTTCCTGCTGATTTTTCAAGCAGGGGAAGAGCTGCCTGAACGCAGAATATGTTGCCAAGGTAATTCGTTTCAACAAGCTGTCGCAATTCCCTCTCGGGAAGTTTCTCCAAAGGTTTGAAAGGAGCCTTTGCAGCATTCAAAATTAGAAAGTCCAGACGACCCAATTTTTCATCTATTTCATGAAACATCTCTTTCACTGATTCCTTCACAGCTATATCAGCCTGAATGAGGAAGGCACGGCGTCCCATATCCCGGATATCTTTACACAGGAGCTCTCCCTGTTCCTGGGATTTACCTCCTGATTTGCGGAAATTAACAATAATATCAGCGCCCTGCGTGGCAAATTTCCTCGCAATTGCGCTCCCGATGCCACGGGAACTCCCTGTTATTAATGCAATTTTATCTTTGAAGAAATTACAGTGCATAATTTTGAATCTATAATATATCATAGATTAATATATTAAAGGTTGAAAACGCTTCTTTTAAAGGGTACTATTACTGAAAGGTGATCGAACCCCGGCAGAAAAGTGATATAATTGATCTGTTTAAAAGGATACAGATTCCAAAAACATAAGGGGGAAGCTATGAGAAAGCAAGGAATAGCTTTAACGCTCATCATTCTACTAATCGTTCCGCTCTCAGTCCATGCAGGAGCTCCGCTTGACAGCGTCAAAGGAAACATCAATAAGGTGCTTGATGTTTTACGTGACCCGGCTCTTAAGGGAGAATCAGGGAAAAAGACCAAGAGACAGAAAATCAGATCTATTTCAGACAAGATGTTCGATTACTCCGAGCTTTCAAGGAGGACATTGGGGCAGGACTGGAAGAAACTGAACCCTGCGCAGCAGAATGAGTTTACCGACCTCTACAAATCTCTTCTTGAAGATGCGTATGCCGACAAGATCATAAACTATACGGATGAAAAGGTGGCCTTCAGCAAAGAGAACCAGCTCTCGGAAAAAACATTTGAGGTGCAGACTACAATTCTGACAAAAAAAGCTGATATACCTATTTACTACAGGGTAATTCAAAAGGATGGAGAATGGAAGGTATACGATGTTGTTATCGAAGGCGTAAGCCTGATCAATAACTACCGCAATCAATTCAGGGAGATACTAATGAATAAATCGCCTGAAGTATTGCTCGATACCTTAAAAAAGAAAGTCGGAAAGGCATAAATCTAAAAGATTGTACTGAATAAGGAGGGGAGTTCATGAAGCTGATTATTATGGTATGTGCGATCCTCACATGTCTTTCGTTGAGTTTCTCCCAAGTTGTTGCTGCATCTACCGGAGATGTTCTGGAAAAATCTCTCACTCAGACTGAAGAGGGGGAAAAGCCTCTTATAACAGACCAGGCAAAACCAGACGCAGCGAAAGCAGAGGAGTCGAAATATGTTGCGCCTGTGAATAATGCCGGCGAAGAAGAGGGCGAAGAAGAGACGGTGAAGATAGCTGATCCTTTACGCCCATGGAACAATGCAATGTACCATTTTAACGATAAGTTCTATTTCTGGATACTGAAACCTGTTGCCCAGGGCTATTCAAAGGCAGTTCCTGAAGACATGAGACTATCGGTCAGTAACTTTTTTTCAAATCTTGCCATGCCGATACGTTTTGTCAGCAACCTTTTACAGTTGAAAATAAAAAACGCCGGAAATGAACTGCTCAGGTTTGTTTATAACACAACAGCCGGGGTCGGTGGTCTTGCTGATGCTGCAAAGCTCGATTTCGGCATCAAACAGCATGATGAAGACATTGGCCAGGCCCTTGGCAGTTATGGCATCGGCCATGGATTCTATCTTGTCTGGCCTTTCCTTGGGCCATCGTCTCTTCGTGATACAATCGGCAGGATCGGAGACGGTTTCCTGAATCCGGTCAGTTATGTTACCCCATGGGAATCAGCCGCAGGGATAAAGGTTTATGACAGGGTGAATGAAACGACATTCCATATAGGAGATTATGAGGACCTTAAGAAATCAGCCATTGATCCCTATGTTTCCTTGCGTGATGCGTATGTCCAATACCGCAAAAAGAAGGTAGAGGAAACTGATGCGTCTGCTGAAGTGGAGTCTCAGTCTTCCATACAACCGGTTGGACAACCTGAACCTGCACAACCATTAATGACAAAACTTGAACCTGATCAACAACCTCTTAATAATCCTGAACCTGTAAAGCAATCAGGCACTGCGCCTGAACCTTTACAACAATCAACTGAACAAACAGAATCCGTAAAACAGCCGGGAACATTTTTTAAGCATGCAGAAACATTTTTTAAACTGCCTGAACCTGGTCAGAAACAAGTTGTTCCAAAGCCGTTAGAAAAAAAAGAACTGCTTAAATCTACAATCCCTAATAATTATCATGCAACCAAACCAGTCCATGTCCAGATCGGCGTATTTAAAGAAAGAAGCAATGCAGAGGATTTCAAAGAAAAATATAAAAAAAAAGGCTATGATACTTTTACCCTTGAATGCCCGACCAAACAGCCGGGTGCAATCTACAGGGTTCTGATAGGTATTTTCAGCAATAAAAAAGAAGCTGCCCGGCAGGCATACGAAATTCGCAGCAAAGAAAAAATAGATGCAATTATTTACCATGAGTGATTCTATAAGGAGGGACAGATGAACAGATTCAGATGTACAGTTGTATTTGCAGTATCAGTTATGATGCTGCTGACAGCTGTCTTATGTTTTGCGGAAGATGAGAAAACTGAATGCAGTCCTGAAGAAATCTACGAGGCCTGTGACCAAAACAAGGATGGCAAAATAAGCAGGGAAGAATGGAACACGATTGATATCAACAAAGACGACACTATTACGCACGACGAATGGGACCGGTACAAATATAAGAGCGCTGATAAAAAAACCAAACCTTTCCGGATACGGTATTTTGACGTCTACGGTGATGGAACTATGGACAGGGAAGAATTTTTAAGAAACTATCAGAGGTTTCAATAGAGAACGGATTTATTAACATCATAAGTAAAACCGCATTATTATCTTAATGTTGTCATTCTGGCTTGTCCAGAATCATTCCTATATCAAAAAGATTCCCGACAAGCGGGAATGACATAAAGTGTTAGCGCCTGCTTCTACTTCCTCATTTCTATGTCTTTGTATGGAGGCGCAATTTTTTGTTCTTCTTCATCAAATCAACCAGTTCTGTATGCATCTGTGTAATACCTAACTTGCATATGACACAGATGCCGTCTTTCTGGTTCGTTGAATTGTCGCATTTCATACATTTATGAGCTTTCATAGTTTTTTATTACCGCCTTTCTTCTGTTTAATCAAAAGAATACCTCGCAGCTCTGCTGCGGGGTAGTTCATTATCTCTGTTTCCCTGAATTGTCCCGCATTCAATTTGCTTATTAATCTAATAATATACGAAAATTATTAAGAAGTCATGAATGGAATATGAAGAAGTTATGAAGACAATGTTGTCTGGAGAAAAAACCATATTGAAAAAATATGGAAACAGGATAATGATTAAATATGATTCAAAATAATCTTAGCGGAAGTAATAAATCAGCGCTGGCCAGGGAATCAGAGGCTTTTCTTACTGAAACAGTACGCACCGCTCTCGAAAATTACGAGATAAGGCCCTCGCAGGTGAAGATGATGAATGCCGGCGCAAGGAATATAGAGGAAGGCGGGATTCTCCTTGCAGAGGCCGGCACAGGGACCGGTAAGACTTTTGCTTATCTTATCCCTGCGATCCTTTCGGGAAAAAAGGCGCTGGTGACAACCCGCACAATCAACCTGCAGGAACAGCTCTTTTCCAAAGACCTTAGATTTCTGTCCTCTCTGAGAGAATTCAGATGCGCAATCGCCAAGGGAAGGGGGCACTATCTCTGCAAGAGAAGGTTAAATGCGTTCAAGCCTGCTGACAGGGGTGACCTCGATGAGCATAAGGATATGCTTGAATGGGTTATGGAGACGGAAACAGGGGATATCGAAGATTATATCTCCCAAAGAAAACCAGTCATATGGGACAGGATAAGTTCTGATGCGGATGCCTGCAAAGGCAAGAAGTGTCAGTTTTACAGAGACTGCTATTATTTTATGGCACGCCGGCAATGGTCTCAGGCCCAGATTATTGTCACAAACCATGCCCTCCTTGCAGTCAGCGCCATGATGCAGCATGATTCCAGGATACTTCCTGAGACAGATATTCTGATAATTGACGAGGCGCATGCTTTAGATACGGTTTTTTCCGATCAGATCGGGATGAGGCTCTCAAACCGGGGTCTCGATAAGATATTCAACAGGCTGCTGAAGAGAGACGAAAGAGGCAATTACAAGGGGCTGCTTTCAAAATCCCCGGCGCTTTTCCCAATTGTTGAATCATTAAGGATGGAGATGTCATTTTTCTGGGAACAGGTCGCAAAGGAAATGAAAAGCAGAACAATTATAAGAGGATCCTTTTCCCTGAAATATTCTTTAATTGCGCTCGCTGAATCTGTAGAGACGCTTCTTGAGAGCATCAAAACATCCTCTATGGGACTCTTTGAGGAGGATGAAGAGATCGAGCTGAAGGCTTCAATCGTAAAGCTTCTTGCTGTTTCAGAAGATCTGAAAACATTCTGTGACGAAACCCCGGGGTTTGTCAGATGGGTTGAGACAGAAGAAAAGAATACCGCGCTCAGGATGTCTCCCATATATCCCTCCGGATTCATTAAAAGCAATCTCCTGCCGGAATATCATTCCATAATTCTGACATCTGCTACCCTCTCTGTCTCAGGAGATTTCAGGCTTATAGAAAATACTCTTGGCGTTCAGGGTTCACAAAAGCTGTCTGTCTCATCACCTTTTGATATGAAAAACCAGGTTTCTGTGGAGATAAAAAAAGGCATCGACCTTAGAGATGAAGACAGCATTGAGAAACTGGCAGGTGTAATTATTGAAGAGGCCGGCCGGGCAAAGGGTGGAACCCTTGTCCTTTTTACCTCAAGGGATGTTATGAGAAAGACCCGGGAACTGACTACTGAAGAGTTATCGAAGATTGATCTTAACCCGCTAATGCAGGGTGAATCCTCAGGCAGGAGAATGCTTGAGACCATGAGAAAAAGCAGGAATACGGTGATCTTTGGCCTTGATTCTTTTTGGGAAGGGGTTGATGTTTGCGGAGATGCTTTAAAGTGCCTCATTATTACCAAACTGCCGTTTGAGGTTCCCACTGAACCTATTGTGCAGGCAAGGACTGAGATGATCGAGAGGGAAGGAGGCAATGCTTTTTATGAATACAGTCTCCCGCGCGCTGTATTGAAATTCAGGCAGGGCTTTGGAAGGTTGATCAGAAGCAGGACAGATACAGGCAGGATTATTATCTGTGATGAACGGATACTGACAAAAACTTATGGTAAGATGTTTATGAAAAGCACTGTGCCGGAACATGCAAAAACTGATTCTTAAATTTCTGGTTGCATCCCTTTTTTCAATCGCTGATCAGCTGATTAATAAAATATTTCTGATTAACCAAAAAGTGCAGACATTGCACGAAAAATTATTTAACT
This sequence comes from Nitrospira sp., assembly GCA_016873615.1. Taxonomy (GTDB): domain Bacteria; phylum Nitrospirota; class Thermodesulfovibrionia; order Thermodesulfovibrionales; family SM23-35; genus VGWX01. The sequence goes on from VGWX01000008.1 coordinate 34,277, forward strand.
CGATGATTTGATAAAATTATTTTTTGAGGTTCTTTGCATAAAAATATTCCGTAAACTATTAGATTAAGGTGCACTAAGGTATCGAAAAATAATTTTTCTCACAACATCTGCACTTTTCAAATGCAATTATTTGATTATACCGAGGATAGAGTATTTGAGCGGATTCTTTTGCTGATAGTCAAATACAGAATGTGAAAACAGGAGGCAAAAGCCTCGGAGGTCGGAAAGACCGAGAATGAGCACAAATACTCTATCCTCCGCTGTCATTGCCGATTTTTTAAATGCAAGGGCTAATAATACATCAGCTTGCGTTCCAGGTCTGATGCGCGGGAAAGCCTCTTTGCTTCATCGAGAGTTATGATATTCTGTTTGCAGAGTTGAATCAGATGCTGGTCGAGCGTCTGCATCTGATATTCATCCCGTCCTTTTTCAATGTGTTGTTCTATTTCATCGAGGTGACCATCACGGATACATGCCTTGATTGTAGATGTCGTATACATTACTTCCAAGGCCGGCAAAAGCTGATCGCCGCTCTTTCCCCTTACGAGTCGCAGAGAAACTGTAGCCACCAGGATTTCTGATAGTCTGTGGCGGACATTCTCCTGGGCCTGCGGTGGATAGTACCCAACAATGCGGTTAATAGTAGAAGCCGCATTGTTGGTATGGAGGGTCGATAATACAAGATGCCCTGTTTCAGCAGCTTTGATGCAAGCGTCTATCGTTTCTATATCACGCAGTTCTCCGACCATGATGACATCAGGATCCATACGCATGGCTGCCTTTAATGCGCCTCCAAAACTCTCTGTATCGATGCCCAGTTCTCTCTGGATAATACAGCTTTGAGTTGAAGGAAAAATGAACTCGATGGGGTCCTCGATGGTAATAATGCTATAGCTGAAATTGTCGTTGATAAACCGGATCATAGAAGCAAGCGTCGTAGATTTACCATTGCCGGTGGGTCCGCAGACAAGGATCAGTCCGTTCGGGGCTTTCACAATACTCCCCAATACAGCAGGGAGATTCAGTTCTTCGAACGTGCCGATATAGTGAGGTATTACACGCATCACAATACCGATATTGCCGCGCTGCCGGAAGATGCTGATGCGGAAACGACCCACGTCAGGCAAGGCATAAGAAGTGTCGAATTCCGTTAAATTTTCAGGAAGCTTTCGTCTGCTCTGCTCCATAACAGTTGAAGCAATAAACTCGGTATCGCTTTTTGTTAAGGTATTCAGTTTTGAGCGGATCAGGTGGCCGTAAGCCCTGAATATCGGCGGGTTGTCCACTTCAAAATGGATATCGGAAACCTTCTTTTTAAAGGCGATTTCAAGAATTTGCGTAAAGGTGGCAATGTCCATGGTCTTTTCCTTTCCTGAATTATTTATGATTCCATAAAGGCGTTGAGACTCTTCATTTCCGGGACGCCTTAGCGAGCATCTTACGGTGGAAGGCATTTTCGATAGCAAGGCCGGCCTGGTCTGCCAGGATTTCAAGCATATCATCTTGTACCGGCGACACGTCTTGCTTGCCGTAATCGCCATATGTCAGTGTAACGATTTTACCGCGACTCTTTACAGGAAGGATTAGTATGGTTGGTTTCAGGGGTGCGCCAATCCCTGCATAAAGATGTTCCCTTAAGACTTCATCATCACACTCTCCATAAAAGAAATGTCCTTTTTCAATTACATCAAGGAAGACAGAGGGCTCTGTCAGGGGAATCTTTAGTCCCGATGCCGAACTTGGTCCTTTATCCCTTTCAGTATGCACTCCCAGGGTTTTTTCTCCTATAAGCTCTGCCGGCCGAACGATAAAAGTGATCGAGCGCTCAAATATTTCAGCAATGCACTGAAGAAGGGCAAATGATATATCAATAGGTTCGTTAAGGTTACGAAAAGCTGAGAGCTTTTCCCTTAGCTTTCCGAACCGTTTATCTCCAATTGAGAGTTGCTGCTGCTTATCCATTAAATCATTGATATAAGATTTAAAGGTCTCCAGAAATTTTATCGTATCTTCAATGAACATCTCCTGTCGGGCTTCTCTGAGCGGTCTGGGAAATACGGCTCTGACACCATCGTTGAACGATTGCAGAAAAAATGTATAATGCAGGACAGAGGCGAATTGAATGGATGACACCTGCGGGTATCTTTCTTTTGCCTGCTGCCGCAGGCTAACTATAGTTTTTTCGGAAAGACCCCACTCCGAGGTCTCAGGGCTGTCAAAAATAAGGACAGGAAGGCTCTTTTTTTCAAGACACTCGTCTATAATGCTGTAAAATTCCTCTTCCTTCTCAGTCGCAAACACAAGGATGCCTTCGTTTTTACAGATAGTCATAACAGAATGTTTGATAAGCCTGTCCCGGCTGAACAGGATAATCACCTTTGCAAGCCTTTCGGATTTTACCAGGTCCTTTTGCGTCCCGGAGCTCTTTATGCACTTTTCCAGGAAAGAAACAAAGCTGTCCTGGTCCTCGGATGAAAAATCCCCTAAAGTATCCTTTATGTTCTGACGATGGATTTCTATTGGACTGAAAATTTCTTTAACAGAAAAAGACGAGGGTATCTTTTTCTTTAGGTGTTCGAGATCGGCCAATCCTAGAACGTCTTCGGTAATGACTTTGTCCTTATCATCTTTTTGTACAGTCTCATCTGATGGAATGACTTCCGCAAACAATTCTTCATCTGGCGGAATATGTTTCCCTGCATTTCGATCACGTTCCCGCTCATCATATATACGGAGAGCGTCCATCAATACCATTTGGGCGTCGAGGCTTACCGTCTGCTCCATTTTGTCCGGGGTATAACTGCAATCCGGAGAGACAGAGATTGCCTCTGTCTCAAGGGTAAAGGTTCCTTTTGTCCAGCCTATCAATTCAACAATCGTAATCTCGATCAGCTTTTTCAATCCTTTGGCTGCTTCTTCCTGTCTTAATTTGCCTGATTCGATCAGCGTAACAATCAGGGGTTTGCGGTCCTTTTTTGCTTTCTTCTGGACTTCAAGGGCCTGTTTGAGATCTTCGGGGGTTATTGCGTTTAATTTTACAAGAACCGTCCCGATGCGGATTCTGTTATTGAGATGATTTGCACCGACGATATAGCCATTACTGAAGATGACCCGGCTTTCGCCCCTGGGTCCTTTAATAGAAAAAGTGCCTGACTTCCTTGTTGTGTGTATCAGTTGAATTACATCAACTATATGCAGCTGTTCTAAATCACCTGTAAATGCCATAGGTTAAATAACTAAAAAAAATAAAGTTTAGAAAGAATAACACAAAAAACGCAGGAGGGTAAATACAAACCGGAAGTGCGATAGCAACTATTTTGTTTTGATTAAATTTTCAATCCCCCGCCGTCTCTGCGGCGGGGAGGTTCATTGTCTGGAATTGATTATTACTCCTTCATCCAATGTATACTTACAAATTGTAAATTGAATTGACAAATTGTAAATATCTGTTAGAATATTGAGCATGATATCCCGTGATGCCAAGAAAACTCTCCTTCGGCTTGCGAAAGGCTATCCGGTCGTAGCTGTAACTGGGCCCAGGCAATCAGGGAAAACTACAATTGTCAGAGCAACATTCCAAAAGAAACCCTATGTTTCTCTCGAAGATCCTGACCAGCTTGAGTTTGCCAACAAGGACCCTCGTGGTTTTTTGGAAAGATTTCCGGATGGCGCATTGCTGGATGAAGTTCGGAGGTGTCCTTCCCTATTTTCTTATATTCAGACAATAGTCGATCTGGACAAACGCCCGGGGTTGTTCATATTGACAGGCTCGCAGCAGTTCGGCGTGCTGTCTCATATTACCCAAACGCTCTCCGGAAGAGTCGGCTTGGTGCAACTGCTGCCCTTTTCTCACAGCGAATTATTTCATGTAAGGAATCTTGGCAGGAACCTCGATGCATTGTTATTCAAAGGTTTGTATCCTGCCTTATACGACAGAAAAGTGCAGCCCTCTGACTGGTATGCGAATTATGTTATGACATATGTGGAACGTGATGTCAGACAAATGATCAATATTAAGAACCTGGGAATCTTTCAACGCTTCCTTCGCATGTGTGCAGCCCGGACAGGACAATTGCTAAATCTTACCGGTCTTGCCAATGACTGCGGGATTGCCCATAATACTGCCCGTTCATGGATATCGGTTCTGGAGGCAAGTTATATAATTTTTTTGCTTTATCCACATTTCAGAAATTTCGGCAAACGTCTTGTGAAAACTCCGAAGATATATTTTTATGACACAGGACTTGCGTCATGGCTTGTAAATATGCAAAGTCCCGAACATCTCTCATTGCATCCGATGCGGGGTTCTTTGTTTGAGTCATTTGTCATCAGTGAACTGGTTAAAGCAAGATTCAACTGTGGATTGCCATCCAACCTTTATTTCTGGAGAGACAACACAGGCAATGAGATCGATGTGATTATTGAAGATGGAGAGGCGCTTACCCCTGTTGAGATAAAGTCGGGCAAGACAATTACCCCTGATTATTTCTCAGGAATCAGGAAATGGCTGAGTATTGCTGATTGCCCTTCAGGCAAACCCTCTCTCATCTATGGAGGCAATGACACCTATATGAGGGAGGGACTACGTATTTATTCATGGATGAATGCATCAAAAATAGCGGATAATAAATAAATGAAAATATGTTGCTTTTGTCCGTCAAAATATTATATCTGGAGAGCGCTTGCTTTTTTTCCGGAGGCAGGGACAGGTATGAACCCACTGTCCTTCGGGTTAGCTGCCCGAAGGTTTAATTAATATGAACATCTAAGCGAGAATCTGCAATAAACTCTTGTGCATGCAGATTTCGGTTAAGCTTCAATCTAAAGTTGCGGTAGAGTCAAGATAAAAGAGATTCCCCGTATTGACGCAATTACAGATTAAAATGTGAAGAACGAAGCCGCTACGCACCCTATGGTGAAGTGAAGGGGGAACGCAAATGAATCCTCGTCTCACCCAAGCAAAGAAAGTCGCTAAAATATTAATGTTGACGAGATAACCAGAATGGATTATACTCCATAATAGCTTAACTAAACAGGAGGTATATCCATGATACAGATGTTACCCCGGTTGCTTAAGATCAAGCTGCCGAAAGGGCAGTCCGCCTTCTTGTGGGGACCGAGGAAAACAGGCAAGACCACGTTCCTCAGAGCGGCCTTCCCGGACAGCCTGAGCTATGATTTGCTTCAGACCGACCTTTTCCTTGAGTTCGTCAAGCGCCCCTTTCTGCTGCGGGAGCAGCTTCTTGCGGTGTCCCCGAAGCAGTTAAAGGAGCCGGTCATTATCGACGAAGTGCAGAAAGTGCCTCAGCTGCTCGATGAAATTCACTGGCTTATTGAAAACAAGGGCCTGCGGTTTATCCTGTGCGGCTCCAGCGCAAGGAAACTGAAACGGGGGAAGGCGAATCTGCTTGGAGGCCGTGCCTGGCGCTATGAAATGCACCCGCTTGTCTCGGCAGAGGTGGCGGACCTTGATTTGCTCAGAGCGCTCAACCGGGGAATGATACCCTTGCACTACATGCAGGCGGAATACCGCAAGTCTCTGCAGGCGTATGTTCAGGATTATCTCAAAGAGGAAGTGTTCGATGAGGGGTTGACACGGAATATCCCTGCCTTCTCCCGGTTCTTCGATGCCATGGGCTACTCTCACGGAGAACTGACAAATTATGCAAACATAGCCCGTGACTGCGGCGTAGACGCGAAGACCGTCAAGGAGTATTACCAGATCCTTGTCGATACCCTGCTTGGCACGATGATTGAGCCGTACAAAAAGCGGAAGGACCGTAATGTGATAATCAGGGCCGGCAAGTTTTATTTGTTTGATGTCGGCGTTGCCGGGGCCATCACCCACCGCCAGATTCCTCAGGAGAAAGGTGAGCAGTTCGGAAAGGCAATCGAACATTTCATCCTGATGGAACTACTTGCCCATCGCGTATACAGAGAGCTGAACTACGATGTGAATTTCTGGCGGACGAAGTCAGGATTAGAAGTGGATTTTATTTTAGGTCAGGGAGAAGTGGCTATCGAGGTAAAAGGGACGAGCCGGGTCGATAACGCGGACCTGCGTCCACTTAAGACGTTCATCCAGGAGTATCGTCCTGCAAGAGCGTTTGTTGTCTGCAACGAAGGCGCTTCACGGGTGCATGAGGATATTCGTATTTTGCCGTGGCGTGATTTTCTGAAAATGTTGTGGAACGGAGAAGTGATACCGTAAAAAAAGGCTTGCATCTCTGCAACCCCTTGATTTCACTGGTGGCGGGAAGAGGATTTGAACCTCTGACCTTCGGGTTATGAGAATTTTTTAGGCAATTTTTATAAGTGGGCTTCCTACCTACATATTGCAATATAGGCTATAATTATCAATAAGTTAAATGATTCTATTGTTTAAGGTATTTTCTGCCATTTAAGACCTTTAGGATATTTTTGGTTACAATTTGGTTACAATTTCATATAACAATAACTTCCTGAAATGTTGTATTGCAGGTAAAGATTCAAACATCATCATTTCGAATAAAAATCGACAAAGAGATAGCTTTCAATGATTTCAATTGCCAGCTTAGCCTTATCAGAGTATAATTAACGAAATGAATAACGAAGATAAAGAAGAACGCAGGAAATACGAAAGATTCCTTTTTAGAGAAGACATCCTGATAGACGGCACAAGAATGTGTACGAGTATGGATATAAGCGAAATTGGTCTTTATATTTCCACAATGCAATCTTATGAAAATAATAGTGTAATTGATATAACTATTCCTTTTAAGGGAGACAAGTTAACGGTTAAAGCACGAGTCCGGCATTGTCAACCAGGAATCGGGATGGGTTTTATGTTCGTTGACTTAAACCCTGAGCAGAGAGCTAAAATTAAGGAATTAATCGAAAGTATAACAAAAAAACCTGCCCAATAAGATTCCAGCCCCTATGATTGTAAGTGAGAGTTTGGAAAAGGCCCCGTTTCTTGCAGGGCGAAAGATGCACAGCATTCCAAAGAGGCCTGAAGAGAAAAGCATCCTTCCTGGAGTCAACGCGCAAAGAAGTCGACCCAGAGCACCACAGTTCCGAATAGAAATGTGCACATCCAACAGTGACTGAATCCTGCGAAATACAACATGACAATTATGAATGTTCAATCTTGACGTGAAATCAAGCATTTCAAGCTAAATCAATGAGAATAAATCTTTAACTCCTACGAAGGTAGATGTATTGACCTCACCTGAAGAAAATAATAAAATATAAAATAAAACTATATATATAGAAAGAAATTATTATAGTTATAGGGAAAAAGCGATGCTAAGAACGACAGGCATACATATCGTTCCAGATGTTCCGTGGGGAACGCATATTTGTCAATTTTATCAGAATAAGAAAGATTTAATAGATATTCTTGTTCCTTACTGTAAGGCAGGATTGGAAAGTAACGAGTTCTGCATGTGGATTACTTCAGCGCCTCTGTACAAGAAAGAAATCGAGACTTCAATGAGAAAAGTGTTGCCAGATCTTGATGACTATTTTATGAAAGGCCAGATCGAAATCATAGCTCACACAAAGTGGTATCTCCGTAACGGTATTTTCGATCCAAAAAAAGTTTTGAATAGCTGGCTTGATAAGTTAGAGAATGCTCTCTCTGCAGGGTATGACGGCATGAGAGTAACTGGGAATGTATCATGGTTAAGAAAGAAATACTGGGAGAAATATATCGATTACGAACAGGAGATCAATAATATAATCAGCAAATACAAGTTGATAGCAATTTGTAGTGTCCCGCTGAATACATTATCCCAAACTGAAGTTATCGATGTTGTGTTTAGGCATGGGTATGCCCTTTTTAAGCATAGAGGTAAATGGTCTCTGATTCAGGACACCCAGCGTAAGAAGATCACTGAGGAACTACAAAAGAGCGCAGATAGGTTAAAACTGATTGCATCAAGGGGTGTTGATTTTATCTTTCAGCTTAACACACAGGGAAACTTAATCTATCGTTCACCGTCTATTGAAAGATATGGGTATTCTCTTGAAGAAATAATAGGGACGGATTTTTCAGATTATGTTTTACCAGCAAATCTTCCAAAGGCAAGAGAGGCATTTCAAAGGACGCTTTCGGGAGAAACTGTAGAATTGCTTGAATTTCAAATGTTACGCAAGGATCGAACACCTTTTTACACGGAAGTTAATTTGACGCCTATCTTCGAAAAAGGAGTGGTTATAGGTGTTCAGGGGATAGCGAGGGATATCACCGAGAGAAAACAGACAGAAGAAAAACTAAGGGAATCAGAGGAAAAATACAGATCTATTTTTGATAATACGGGAACTGCCACAGTCATTATAGAAGAAGATACAACGATCGCTTTAATAAACACGGAAGGTGAAAAACTTACCGGCTATACAAAGGAAGAAATAGAAGGTAAGAAGAGCTGGACAGAAATTATGGCGAGAGAAGAGTTGGAGAGGTTGAAAGAGTATCACCGCATGAGAAGAATCAATCCTGATCTTGTTCCGAGGAACTATGAGACCATTTTAATGGATAAAAACGGGGATATAAGAAATGTTCTCGTGACGGCTGGTATGATTCCGGGAACGAAAAAAAGTATAGCTTCTCTTTTAGATATAACTGAGCGAAAACGGGTAAGGGAAGCTCTATTAAAAGCCGAACGCAAATATCGTGAATTATATGAAAATCTTAGAGACGGGATAGTTTCTGTAGATATGAATGGTAATATTATTGAATTCAATGATGCATTTCAAGCCATGCTTGGATATGAAAAAGATGAGATTAATAAACTTACATACAAAGACATTACTCCCCGGAAATGGCATCATATTGAAGAAAATATTCTCAAAGAGCAAGTATTTGAAAGAGGATATTCTTTCCTCTATGAAAAGGAATATATCAGAAAAGATGGAACTATATCCCCTGTTGAATTAAGAACTTATCTCATCAAAGATGAAAACGGCGATCCCACAGGCGTATGGGCTTCTGTGAGGGACATTACTAAACGGAGAAAAGCTGAAAAAGGATTGAAAGAAAGCGAAGAACAATACCGGACATTAGTCGAGAATGTGAACATCGGTATTTATAGAAATACGGGTGGCCCTCATGGGCGCTTTATTCAAGCAAACCCTGCTATGGCTAAGATATTCGGTTATGATTCTGTTCAAGAGTTCATGGAGATTAGTGCGTCAGACCATTATCAAGATACAGCAGATCGAGAGCGCTTTGTCGAGGAAATTACAAAGCAAGGCTTTGTGAAAAATAAAGAATTGAAACTAAAGAAAAAAGATGGAACGGCAATATGGATTTCGGTAACTGCTCAAGCTCATTTTGAAAATGGAGATCTGAAATGGATTGACGGAGTAGTTGAGGATATAACAGATCGAAAACATGCAGAAAAAGAGATTAAAAAGAAGGTTAAGGAACTTGAAGATTTCTATGAAATGGCTGTTGGTAGAGAATTAAGGATCAAGGAACTGAAAGAGAAAGTAGAAGAATTAGAAGAAAAGTTCGCCAAGCTCAAATAGATTAATGAGAAAAAATAAAAACAAATTATTCGATTTTAAACTCTAAAAGCTACTGTAATTTGGATGTTCCTATCACCTGATTTGATCATTTTTATTCGAAATCCGCACTCAATTGAGAAAATACGATTTGCACACTTGATGAATTATGTGGAGCTGCACATAACATGAAGGAAGTGATAAACCCTCTATATACCGGAAAACGTTTGCTCGTAGGTGAAGTCCTTATTTCATCCCCTCAGTTTATACACAAGGTTTATATTGTCTGATGATATGAGCATATCTCATTTGTATATTTCTACTGTTCAGTTTTAAGTCTGGGGTAGCTATAGGGTATCTAAAATAAAAAAAGGTTTAACCTTATTTTGGCTAAACCCTTGATTTTACTGGTGGCGGGGAGAGGATTTGAACCTCTGACCTTCGGGTTATGAGCCCGACGAGCTACCAGGCTGCTCCACCCCGCGATAGAGTATTAACAATAACTTATCAACAGTTTGTTTGTCAAACTTCCGCAATCGTTATGCATTACATGACTGCATGTATGGTATCATATTAAGCTGAAGGCAGGATTTTAAGAATGGAGATGCTCAGACAAATACGGTGGCAGGATTTTGTTGACGTTATCCTCATGTCAATCATCCTTTATCGCCTTCTTCTTATCATAAAAGGCACAAAAGCTGCGCGTATGCTTATGGGGCTCGGTGTCCTGCTGCTGGCATCGCTGCTTTCACAGTATTTTGAACTGTATACGGTAGACTGGTTAATACAGAGCTTCTGGGCGCAGATCGTTATAGCAATTATCATCCTTTTCCAGCCTGAGATCAGAAGGGCGCTTGCACAGATGGGTGAAACACAGCTGTTTCAGACGCTTACATCGGCTGAAGAACTGAAGTCGCTCGATGAAATTGTCAGGGCGACCATCTCCCTCGCAAACAAAAAGGTAGGCGCTCTGATCGCAATAGAAAGGGATACAAGCCTGAAGGACTTTGTTGAGATCGGCACAACATTGGACGCTAAGGTGTCAAAAGAAGTCCTGCTCAGCATTTTTCATCCAACATCTCCGATTCATGACGGCGCAGTCGTAATAAAGGGCAACAGGATTGTTGCTGCCGGATGTTTTTTGCCGATAACGATGAGTTCAGACATCAGCAAGGCACTGGGAACAAGGCACCGTGCAGGCATGGGGTTGTCGGAAGAAACAGATGCGGTTGTGATCATTGTGTCGGAAGAGACAGGCGCGATATCAACGGCTATTAAGGGTAAGTTTGAAACGCATATCGATATGGGAACTCTCAGAAATGTCCTGAATGATCTGTTTACGGCAAAAGGAAAGAAATGAAGAAATTATTTTTTGAAAATCTTGGACTTAAGATAGCAGCTGTCCTGTTGTCTGCAGTTTTATGGATTTTTGTTACTTCCCGGGGACAGTCGGAGATATCTCTTGATGCGCCTCTTGAGTTCAGGAATATGCCGGCGGGGCTCGAGATAGTTAATCATGGCATAAAAACAATAGACCTCAATATCAAGGGGCAGGAAAGACTCATTAAGAATGTTAAAGCAGCAGATATCAGGGTCTATGTGGATCTCAGCAAAGCCAGGAAAGGGGAGGGTGTATATTACATCGACAGGAAGGAAATAAAGCTTCCCCATACATTTACGGTTACCAATATAAATCCTTCGAGCATAAAAGTAACAATTGAAGAAACCATATCAAAAACTGTAAAGGTATTGCCTATGGTTATTGGTGAACCTAAAAAAGGTTATTTTGTTAAATCCGTTGATGTGTCGCCGCAGTATGTGGTAATCGAAGGAGTACGGTCAGAGATTATAAAGATCGGTAATGTAAAAACCGAGCCGATTGATATTTCTGGTTTCAATGAATCATTTTCACAGGATCTGAAGATTGACTTAACCGGCAGGAATGTCAGATCAAAGATAAACGATGTTATTGTTAAGGTTGTAATTGGACCGAGAGGAAAATGAAACTCTTTGGAACAGATGGTATAAGAGGAACTGTAAACGAGCATCCCATGACACCCGAGACGGTCCTGAGAATCGGTATGGCTGCAGCCTCTCTCCTCAGGGAAAAACACGGAAGAAACATGATATTGATCGGCAAGGACACACGATTGTCAGGCTATATCATAGAGAGCGCGCTCACGTCAGGGATATGTTCTATGGGCATGAATGTCACACTTGTCGGCCCTATCCCGACTCCCGGGGTTGCATACCTAATCAGGACATTACGACTGGATGCAGGGATTGTCATATCAGCTTCACATAATCCTTTTGAAGATAACGGTATAAAGTTCTTCTCGTCTGAAGGCTACAAACTCTCTGATGAACTCGAAAGGAAGATTGAGGGGCTTGTGAAAGAAGACGGTCTTTTGAAAAACAGGCCCCAGGGTTCAGAGATAGGCAAGGCATACAGGCTTGATGATGCGACAGGACGTTATATTGAATATATCAAATCAACAATACCGAGGGGGGTAACCTTCGAGGGAATGAAGATCGTGGTTGATTGTGCAAACGGCGCTGCATATAAGACAACCCCATGGCTGTTCCGTGAATTAGGGGCAAATGTGATATCAATGAACGACAAGCCCGACGGCATGAACATAAACGCAGGATCCGGTTCACTGCATATGGAAGCGCTGCAGAAGGCTGTTAAACTCCATAAGGCAGACGTCGGAATAGCGCACGACGGAGATGCTGACAGGGCAATCTTCTGCGATGAAAAAGGCCGGATTGTCGATGGCGACAAGATCATGGGGATGTGGGCAGTAGAGCTGAAGAGGGAGAGGATGCTGAAAAAAAATACGGTTGTTGCAACGGTAATGAGCAATTTCGGTCTTGAGAAATTTCTTGCAATGAACGGCATTAAACTCATAAGAACAAAAGTAGGGGATAGATATGTCGTTGAAAAGATGTCTCATGGCGGATACAACCTTGGGGGAGAACAATCAGGGCATATCATTTTCCTTGACCATAATACAACGGGTGACGGGCCTCTTACAGCCCTGCAGGTTCTGTATCTGATGAAGAAAAGGGATGCTGCTTTGTCAAAGCTTTCGCAGGGGATACAACTATACCCTCAGATACTGACGAATGTCAGAGTTAAGCATAAGCACGATATTAAAGCTATACCTGAAATTGAAGATGCGATATTATCAGCGGAGAAAAAACTCGCCGGAAAGGGGAGGGTGCTCGTCAGAGCGTCAGGCACTGAACCGAAGATCAGGGTTATGATCGAAGGTGAGGATATGAAGCTTGTTAAAAGACTTGGTAATGATATAGCAAAGGTTATTCAAAAGAAGATGACCTGATGCATTTCTTTGTCTCATTCCTTATTGGAGTAGTCTTTTTTTACTTATTCCACTATTTCCCTTTTTCCACTGTTATTGTTTCTTTAACCTCTGCCGTATATCTGACCGCAAAGAAAAAATACTCCCTGATTTTTGTAGTTTTATTAGGGATA
>VGWX01000009.1 GCA_016873615.1 Nitrospira sp.
CGAGTCGCTCCCGCACTCAGGCGGGTTCGCTGAGGAGAAGAGGTGACCCGACAAGCGGGAATGACATCCATGTAGCCTTACTTTTGCACTTATTAGTATAAAGGAGAAGGTATGAGTACACCATGGGTTTATATAAGTTCGGCAGGACGATATTCCGGGCAAACAGTATGTATTAAAGGTTGGTTATACATTAAGCGCTCTTCAGGTAAAATTCATTTTTATTTGCTACTCAGTATTATGATTTAGGAACAGCATATTTGGCGCAAACCGGGCAACTCTATCTGGAAGCAGCAATATTTTCGCATGGATTGGTATATAATTTTGGCCCAACTTTTCGAGCTGAAAAATCTAAAACCCGCCGCCATCTTTCAGAGTTTCGGATGGTTGAGGCCGAAGAAGCTTATTATAATAATGATGACAACATTGCACTGCAGGAACGCTTTGTTCAATATATTATCGGCCGCTGTCTGGAGGATTGCAGGGAAGATTTAAAAGTCTTAGAGCGCGATACCGCCAAATTGGAACAGGTGGTTAACGCTCCGTTTGCCCGAACTACTTATGATGATGCTCTTAACATACTGCAAGGGATGGGAAATCCTATTCAGATGGGCGATGATATCGGTAAAGATGAGGAAACGTCCATTAGCCATCATTTCGGTAAGCCAGTATTTGCAATGAACTATGCCAAAAAGATCAAAGCTTTTTATATGAAAGAAGATTCTCAAAATCCAGAACGAGTTAAATGCGCGGACTTAATTGCTTCCGAAGGTTATGGAGAGATAATAGGGGGTAGTCAACGTGAAGATGATTATGATAAATTATTAGAGCGAATGCAGCAATTTAATATACCGATGGAGCCTTACCGTTGGCATGTGGATCTCCGTAAATACGGTTCAGTGCCTCATTCAGGGTTTGGGTTAGGGATAGAACGGACTGTAAGCTGGATAGCAGGAATATCTCACGTAAGAGAGGCTATTTTATTCCCCAGAATGCTATATAGAATATATCCCTAATTATTGAAAGTGTATATTCTATTAATTCAAATAAATATATATTGCTTAAATGTCAGTGCCTTTACTCGCGGCACGGCTTAACACGGCATAATATTCACAACCAAGGAGGTATATGATGGCAGATAAGAAAATGGATTTGGCAGGGCCGGGTATCAGCACTTATGAAGAGGTGGATAAAATCCTCCCTCACAATTATGAGGCGTTGTTGGGTCCCAAAGAGAGGATGAAGGCACTTTTCAAGATTAAAAATTTTATTGAAGAGAACCTGTGCAAGGAACTCAACCTTTTTATGGTTCAGGTTCCGCTCATCGTAACCAAGGAGAGCGGTGTCAATGATTACCTTGACCGGGATGGTTCACGCACGCCCGTTGAATTTCCTTGTGGGCTCGGTCTTGAAAAAAGAATCGAGACTCAGGTGGTCCAGGCGGCCACAAAATGGAAACGGATGGCCTTGAAACAGTTCGGCTGTGAAGTGGGCGAAGGGATTTGTACAGATATGAGGGCAGTTAGAAAGGACTATTTCCTGGACCATGACCACAGCGCCTATGTTGATCAATGGGATTGGGAACGGGTTATCACTAAGAATATGCGTAATCTGGATTTTTTGCGGGATGTCGTCGAGAGAATCTGGTCGGTTATCTATGAGGCAGGTCAGATGGTCAAGAAAGACTTCCCCGGACTCAATACCGATAAATATCCGGATATACCAAAAAAGTTGGAATTTTATCACGCGGAGGAAATCCTGGAACGCTATCCGGACTTCACCCGCAAACAGCGAGAGACAAAAATGGTACAGGAGGTGCATCCGGCAATATTTATCATAGGCATCGGCTATGTCTTGGAAGACGGATATCCCCATGAGATGCGAGCGGCGGATTATGATGACTGGATCACGCCAACTATTAAAAAGAAAGGAAGACAGTTTCATGGACTCAACGGCGATATCCTGGTCTGGAATCCGGTGACGAAGCGTCGTCATGAACTGACATCCATGGGTATCCGTGTGACTAAAGAGACCATGGTGCAGCAACTTAAAGAGGCCGTACAGGAACATTTTCTACAGTTGCCCTACCATCAGGCGATCCTCAATGATGAGATACCATTAAGTATTGGAGGCGGCATCGGTCAGTCACGTACATTCATGTATCTGTTAAGGACCGCTCACATTGGCGAGGTGAGCACCACGGTCTGGCCTGATGTCCTCAAGTCGATTTCTAAAAGAAAAAATATCCATGTATTGGAATAACTATTGAGAAAAATCAGACCTTAGTTTAATTCAGGTTCAACTGCGTAGAAAGTTTCAGACGTAGAAGTCCGGCGCAGTAATCCTGACAGCCGTTAATGTGAGAAAGTAAGAGGTAAATGATGAATATAAGCATTCCGGAAACACCGTCACCAGAGGAATGTGCCGGCACTATCTTTGAAATTAGCGGCATAAAATTTGATCCTGAAATTGCCACTGACATTTGGGCAAAAATATTGCAGCATAAATGGCTGATGTCTGAAAAACTCGGCCGCGATGTAGGATTGCGGACTGCATGCATCGATTTTCTCGAAAATATGGATCAAGCCCTTAAGGAATACTTGGACTACGAAAGACAGGATGTCCTGTCTGAGATGGGGGCTCAGATCATCAGCAGAGAAATATGGGACACCATATCGGATTCTCAGCCTCCAAAACAGATGGTTCAACGGAGAATTATCCTTCCCCTGACAGAAGAGAGCCTTTCAAAAAAGCATGGAGTAATTCCGCCGAAGACCATTATTTTTTTTGGACCTCCAGGCACCGGCAAGACTCATTTTGTTAAAGCAATAGCAGGTGTCTTGTCATGGTGGTATATCGAAATTTTGCCCAGCATGCTCATGGTAGATGGTGTGGATAGAATTGGAGTTAATTTGCACAACATAATGGAAAAGGCGAGAACCCTGGAAAAAGCAGTTATCTTTATTGACGAGTTTGAAGAGATCGCAGCAAGTCGGGATATCGGATCAAGGGTTGACAAGTCCATTACCAATGAATTTCTCAAACAGGTTCCTCTGCTCAAAAATCAAGGGAACAAGGTATTGCTCGTGTGTGCCACCAACTTTATCCGTCAGCTGGATGCTGCGCTGCTTCGTCCGGGACGGTTCGATTGCATAATACCGGTTGGTGGTTTGGACGAAGATGGAAGGAGAACGATTCTGGAACATTATTTGTCCAAGCTTCATACAGAAGACATTGATCTGAATCTAATTGTCAAGATGACATCCCGCTTTACGCCTGCGGATATTGAGTACCTCTTTCAGCAAGTTGCTCAATTCGCTTTTGAAGAGGAATATGCCAGCAGGCAAGATTACCGGGTAACCACAGATACTTTTATTCAAATATTGCCGAAAATTCGTCCATCTCTGACGGATGAAATTATTGAAGAATTTCAAAAGGACAGTATCACCTATTCCCGGACATAGAGACATGCCGGAGAATACATGAATATGACAAACATATTTACCCTTTTAAAAAATATTCCAGCAATATAAAAGGAAGGGTAGAAGATGAACGATGTATTTAAAGACCTCGCTATTTCTATATTTTATCAAATAATATTGACAATTCGGATTTCTCTATACTATTAAAAAAATAAAGATTATAGATGTTATAAACAATCAGAGCTGCGGGTATTAAACCTTTGCCAGTTTCTTCCCTGCCTCGTAAGCCTCCTTGAACGCTGCAGGATGCTTTAAGATGTCGCCTTTGGCATCTACTCCGGTATAGCCTAATGTCCTATGTTCCGGGACGCTGATAGTCCTGAAAAAAGCCTTTGCAGTTACTTCTGAACATTCTATGCCTATATTTTTTTTCATGCCGGCAACGAGAAGGAGCAGCCCCTTCCTTTTATGAGGGCCTTCAGGCATCGGTTTTTTAAGTAGGTATTTCTCGCACCAGAATGCCTGACATCTGTCAATCATAATTTTTGTTTGAGCGCTGAGGCTGAAAAAGAAGACGGGAGAGGCAAGGATGATCCTGTCAGCAGACCGTATTGCATCATAGATCTGAGACATATCATCATCATAGACACATCTGCCTGTTTCCTCACATCCCCCGCAGTTCTGGCATGGCATGATATTCATAAGGTTCAGATTGAAAACCTGTACAGTTATGCCTGAATCTTCGATTGCCCTTACTGTTTCTTTGAGCAGGAGTTCGGTATTCCCTCCCTTGCTCGGGCTTCCAAGGAAAGCGATAACTTTCATTCAGTCCCTGTCCTTTTTTAATTTTTTGAGTTCTGTCCATTCCTTCATATTCTGAAGGTTTTCATTAAGATGCCACCAGCCGTTTTTGAATGATGTGTAATCAGGGGCACCGGTCATGGCAGAGGAATAACGGATTGAATTGGCATAGAAGAGCCACTGTTTTATCCACAACTGTTCAATCGATTCATCAAAAGGATTTGTCTTGTCTGCGATCCCATTCCCCCATGCATCAGATAAAAGTTTTGTAGCTGCAAGGGTCATCGCATCCGTTTCCTTCAATGTGTTGCCGAGTTTTGCAAAATGACCATTTATCCAGCTTGTGCTGTGGCAGCTGCTGCAGACCCTGCTCATGATCTGCAGCCTGTTTTCCTGCTCAGATTGATCAATCAGATACTCTGATGCAGGTTCGCCGGTAAATGCAACGGGCAAGGGCAATCCATCCCTGTTCCTGATAATGGTTGTATCCCCTGATTTTGGCTGGGAATGGCTGTATATCAACCCGAAAAGCCTTACCCATAGCCTTGAACCAAAGTTGTGAGTTCTTTCTGCAATTACAATATTATCAGGTGAAACAACCAGGCTGTTATGGCATGTGGCACACGTTGGAGCCTTGAAATCTTCTCCTGCCTTCCATGGCACGTTCGTGAAATTCCAGCTGCTGTTTTTAGACAAATAGATATTCCCGTGTTTGCTTTCCTCATACACACTCCATGCAGGCACATCAGGTTCATGGTGACATTGGCTGCAGGTATAAGGCTTTCTTGCAACCTCTATTAAAAAGCCATGCCGTGGATGGCAGGCTGTACAGGCTCCGGTACTCCCGTCAGGATTTACCCTTCCAACACCCTGGTTTGGCCAATTTGTAAGATCCGGGATATCAATGTTGCCGAGCTTTGTGTCTATGCTTTTCATACCGGTTGCCTTAACTATCGTGCCGTGACATCCGAGGCAGGTTTCGTGCAGGGTCATTTCTGTGGGGGAATCTGATGCTAACCCTTTTTCTGTAACCTGCTTAACACCTGTAATTGTTTTTACCAATGTGTTATAAACAGGATTTTCCATAAGGTTTTTGTATGCGTATGATTTCTTGCTTCCGTTAAACTGGCTGAATTCAACAGGGTGGCAGGTCTTGCAGTCCTGCGGGGTAACAATCACGTTTATTGTCTGCCCCATGTGAGGAAAGCTGTCTTTATGGCTGCCGGTATTAAGGCTGTGACATTCATAACAGCCAACCGCAATTCCCTGCAAACCCTGTGGAATCTCTTCTGCAGAGATCCTTTTCTCCAAAGTAGATTTTTTCATGGCCTCTGAAGGGTTCGTCTTCGCGTGTCTGCTTGATAACCAGTCTTTGACTATCCCTGGTGTATAAAGATGATGACAGCCTATGCAAGTCTGTGTCTGAGGACTCAATGAGACCTGATTCATGATCTCTTCTTTAACTTCAGCAGAGGATATTCCATGAAAATAAAATAAAGACAAGGTTACAAAAATAAATAAAATGTATTTAAAGAGGTTCATAAATAGCTCCTTTTTGTCATTCCGACTTGTTCGGTCGCCTCTTCTCCTCAGCGAACCCGCCTGAGTGCGGGAGCGACTCGCCGAGGAGAGAATCCTTCTTGCTGCACTTTCTTCAAACATTCTATTGAAGAAGGATTCTGGACAAGCCAGAATGACAAGATTGAAGAAATATTTCAGTATTATAAAAAATTATTTACTCAACCTTCTTAAACATCTTTTTCAATGCCCCGCAAATCGGGCATTTGTCAGGCGGTTCTCCCTCAACAGTGTTCCCGCAGACCTGGCAGACATGGTAATCAACCTCTTCATTTTTGCCAAGCTGATCAAAGGCCTTCTTGTAAAGACCGGCATGTATTTTCTCAACCTCATTGGCAAAGTTGAAACTCCTTAAGGCGCCTTTATCTCCCTCAGCTTCAGCGTCGGCAATCATCTGTGGATACATGCTCTGAAACTCATGCGTCTCTCCGCCTATTGCCTCGGTGAGGTTTTCTTTTGTGCTTTTAATGCCGTCCATCTCCTTCAGATGGTTCAGGGCATGAACAGTTTCTGCCTCTGCAGCTGCCCTGAAAAGTTTTGCAACCTGTTTGTATCCTTCCGCATCAGCCTTTTTTGCAAAAGCGAGATATTTTCTGTTTGCCTGTGACTCTCCTGCAAAAGCCTCCTGAAGATTTCTATCTGTCTTTGACATATTCCCTCCTTAACTTATAAAAATATCTTTCCCCTATTGTTTATTCAAACTGAGCATGATATGCCTTAACCTTTTTTGCAAACTCTCTGCCGAATTCATAGCATTTAATTTCATCCTCTGCAGATGGCCTGTAGAGGGACTGTATTCCAGGCTCCATTAATTCAAGACCAATTATTTTGAATTCCTCATACATATCCCTGACAGCGCCGCCGCCCCACCCATAACTGCCAAAGGCTCCGATAATACGGTTCCTGGGCTTCAGTCCCTTCAGGTACACGAGAAAATCCGCAACAGTCGGAAACATTGAATTATTCAGGGTAGGAGAACCGATAAGGCACCCCCGTGACTTCCAGAATTCTTTTATAGCTGTACTGTTGGGATTCACCCTCAGCTTTATCACCTTTACATCAACACCCTCATCATGTATCCCCTGCATGATTGGCACTATCATAAGTTCAGTGCTGTGCCACATGGTATCATAGATGATTGCAACTCTTAAATCCGCTTTGCCGTTTGCCATATCGAGATACATGTTAATGATTTTTGAAGGGTCTTTCCTCCATATAATCCCGTGGTCAGGAGCTATCATGTCTATTTCAAGCCCAAGCTTCTGGATTTCAGCGACCTTGCTCTTAATCAATGTACCGAACGGCATCAGTATATTTGCATAATAGTCCTTAATAGCATCATCGAGTTCAGATACCGAATGGCAGGTAATAAACTCGTCGTCAAACCGTGCAGAGGACGCAAAATGCTGGCCAAAACCATCCTGGCTGATAAGAAGTTTATCTTCTTTAACGTATGTCATCATCGAATCCGGCCAGTGAAGCATCGGCGTTTCAAGAAAGAGCAGGGTTCTTTTGCCGATATTCAGGGTATCTCCGGTCTTGACCATGTTTATATTCCAGTTTGATATATCAAAGAACCTTGCCAATCCTTTCTTGCCTTTTTCAGTAATGTAAATGGCAGCATCAGGCGTAAGCACCATAATATCGGCAAGGCTTGTCACATGATCGTTTTCGATATGATTGATCACGATATTTTTTATCTTTGAAGGGTCGACAAGACTCTTAATACTATCAATAGTGGTTTTTGAAAATTCATGTTTGACAGTATCAAAAAGGGTGACCTGTTTGTCTATTGCAAGATAATTATTATAGGTTGTGCCATTAGGCGTTATATAACCATGAAAATCACGTATCGCCCAGTCGATTGCGCCTACCCAGAAAATGTCGGGCTTTATTTCAATAGCTTTCATGTTTTGAAACTCCTTTCAGCATGAGACTCTTTTGTATTCTTATACAATTCTATACGATAATTATCTCTTATGCCACTTTTTCAAAAATACCCTTTTCTGCCTTACATACAGGGCATTTCCAGTCTTCCGGCAGGTCTGCAAATTTTACGTTTTCTTTTTGATCCTTGTAGAGCCATTTGCACATCGTACATCTCCACATACTGAAATCTTCCCTCTCACCTTCTTTTTTTGCCACCTCCCAGCCTTTTCCGATCCATTCTTCAAGGCTTGGTGGATAATAACCAGAGAACAATTTCTTGTCCCGTGCATCTTCCATGCTCACTTCAACTGTGAAATCGCCTTTTTTTACTGTATACCCCCAGTTGAATGTGTCCTGGGTATCAGGACCGGTGGCTTTCGCAGTGAAGACAAATCTGTTCCCGCTCTGCTTTATCATTGACCAGCTATAGCAGCATGCAATTATTGATGTGCAACCGCATTTCCCCCTCTTCAGATCAAGACCGTCAACTCTGAATCCTCCTGGTATTTTTTCGACTGTTATGCTCATAATTATTTCCCCCTCCTGCATTTTGGACATATGCCGTAAAATTTAATATGGTTCCCTGTGATTTCAAACCCCTGTTTTTTTTCATAAGGAACCCGGAGTTCATAATCAATATGAATATCAAGGATCTTGCGGCATTTGTTACAAATCAGATGATTATGAGGATCCGGATTCGGGTCAAAACGTTTTTTGTCAGGATCAATGGTAAGTTCTGAAACGCTGCCACGGTTTTTCAGAGATTCCAGAGTGTTATATACTGTTGCAAAAGACATGGTTGGAAATTTCTTAAGGACAGCCTTATAAATATCATCGGCTGAAGGATGATCAATATTGCCCTCAAGATATGCAAGTATCGCAAGCCTTTGAGGGGTCATTTTTAATCCTTTTATTTTATTTTTGATCATAATTATTAAATTAGAATTATTCCTTAATGATAAATATTATCATTACATAAAATTTCTTGTCAAGAGATTAGTGAGGACTAATCTCACACCTGGGGTCTGCAGCATCCAGTGAGCCATAAGCGGAAAATATGTGCGCAGGACATCCGCCGGAGCATATAGAATAATGTTTACATGAAATACTTGCGCATCTGTTTCCATCATATTTCTTAAATCTATCGAGAATGGGGTTTTTTAAAATTGATTCCAGGCCATCCTGATATATATTCCCAAGACAAAAATCGTCGAACCCCAAAAAGAGGTTGCAGGGGAAGGCTGAGCCGTCAGGAAGAAGTGCAATCTTGGTTATTCCCGCATTACACCTGATACCTTTCCTCGGTCCATATTTATAGAACCCTGAGGCTGCAACAAAACCGATATCCAGTATCCCGTTTAATTTCTGTTTTAATTCTGAATAGAATTCATGAAATTCCGGGAAAGAAAAACAATCTGAATATTGCTCCCTGCCGATAATATCCTCATGTAACAAGTAATACCTTTTAACCCCGATATCTCTTAAATGCAGAACAATGTCATATATTTCATTCTTGTTCTTCAGCGTCAATACACTCTTGACAATAGGGTTTTTGCCTCCGTCGATTAATAGTTTAATCCCAGCGACAGCTTTCGAGAAATTATCTGCCAAGGTCAAGGCATTATGCATTTGAGAGAATCCGTGAATGGAAAAGCCTATGTTCATTAATGAAGTTTGTATTTCATCATATTGAGAAACGATATCAGGAAGGCTTCCATTCGTACTGATATTGAGCGTGATATCCAGACCCGTCACATATTCAACAAAATCCTTCATCCAGGCAAGAAGCATAGGCTCACCGCCAAGAATGTCGATCTCACGAATTCCTTCTTCTAAAAGCAGGTCAATCAGTGCATATGCGTCTTTTTCACTCATGTCTTTGTATAAAGCTGAACGTGATATGTTCTGGTTGAAGCAAAAACTGCAAGACTGATTACAGCGCAAGGTGGGATAAAGTTGTATAAAAGAAAGACGGTTCATTTCTATAATTTTTATTATAAGTAATCTTGAAAATAATTAGAAATATGATGAAAAAAGAAAAGTGAATTGAATATCTTCAGGGAAATAGTTAAACTGAATAAAACGCCTATATTTTATAATTCGAGGAGGGATACATGAATGCTATTGAGATAGCCATCAGGATGGAGAAAGACGCAATCAGGTTTTACACTGAGGCTGCTGAGAAGACAAAACATCCGGCAGGGAAAAAAATGTTACTGTCCATAACAGAAGATGAAAAGAGACACATGCAGATGCTTTCTGAGATATTCAAAGAGGTTGATATAAAGATTGATGAGGTCAGCCCTATGAAGAACATGAAAACGATTTTTGAGTCAATGAAGGACTCAATGATGGAGAGGATAGAAGCAACGAATGATGAGCTTGAGGCATTTAAGGTCGCCATGCATATGGAAAAAGAGGGGATTGAATTTTATAAAAAGGCTGAAGCAGAGGCTCAAAAAGAAAAAGAGAAGACTTTGTTTAACAGACTCATCAAGGAAGAACAACAGCATTACAGTATCTTTGCTAACACCTATTCTTTCATGGCAGATACAGGAAACTGGTTTATGTGG
Source organism: Nitrospira sp. (assembly GCA_016873615.1). Classification (GTDB taxonomy): domain Bacteria; phylum Nitrospirota; class Thermodesulfovibrionia; order Thermodesulfovibrionales; family SM23-35; genus VGWX01. Next base: position 10,301 of record VGWX01000009.1, read on the forward strand.
TCAGAGCACAGCATTGTTGAAGGTTGAACCCTGTTGGCTTGAATATATTTTATTGTTACATATATGAAAGAGATGCTTAAATTCAAGACAGGGAAAGATGGTGAAATAGGAGGAAGTATTTTGATTTCTCAATCGAGGAACTCTGTAAAAAGTTACAGGGTACTCATTACATTACATTCAATATAAGGAGGTGCGGTATGCCAAAGCCAGTAGTGGATGAAGATTTATGCGAAGGATGTGCTACATGTGAAGAGATGTGCCCGGAAGTTTTTAAGGTGGAAAATGAAAAAGCAATAGTTATAGGCCCTGACAAATGCAACACCTGCGACTGTCAGGAAGCCGCTGATACCTGTCCCACCCAGGCGATAACGTTCAAATAAGAGGATGTGTGAAAAAGAAAGGCTGGCAAAATACCAACCTTTCTTTTTCCTGCTTATACATATCTCTTCTATACTACTTTAGATTCTAACAGGAGCTTTTGCATTTACAGGTCATTGAGACCCTCTTTGAAACCTTCTTAATTGTCATGCCGGACACCCCCCTTTCATAGAGGTATCTGAGCTTCATGCCCAGATATTCGCTTTATTTCTAAAATATACCATATAAATTGCATTTGTAAAGGTCTTTCCCGAGAGGGTCTCCAAGGAGAAGCGCCCTGTATCTGCATCCTCCCCTGCAGGATTCAATATAATCACAGTCACATTGCAGTTCAGCGAGTCGTAAAGGCTTTATCTTCTTCCAGCATTTTTGCAGTCCTTCTGCAATTAAGCTAACCGGTTTTTTGGAATAAAAGGTGCATTTTGAAACCCAGCCGTCAGCCAATACTGCCATTAAATGCAATCCACATGCGAAACCTGAATCGCCTGAATGCAGTCCTTTGCCATGCCCGTACCTGAGATATTTCCCTCCAGCTTCAGGACTGATCTGGAATTCACCATGTTCTTCTAACCTTCCTGTTATACACGGAACGTCAACTGTCCAATCCTTAATCCCCATTTCTTTAAACAAACTCTCCATTTCATTAAAATCATTCAGATTTCCCGGATGAACCATTGTTGAAATAGAGACCTCAAACCCTGAATCAATTGCACGTTTCACAGCATTGAGCGCTGAATTAAAAGTCCCTTTGCCCCTTAATGAATCATGTGCTTCTTCAAGTCCGTCTATGCTTATCTGCATTTCGTCTACATTAAGCCCTTTGAGTCTTTTTTTATTCAGGAGCAAGCCGTTTGTAAAGAGGACTTTCCTTATGAAAAAATCCGGGAGCATAGCATTTATCTCTTCAAACCCGCGATGCATAAATGGCTCGCCCCCTGAAATGAGTACCCGCAACCCCTGCATCTCCTCAAATTCTTTGAGGATATCATGTATCTGTTTTATTGAAAGCTCGTTGAAGTTTTGCTTTTTTAATGACTTATCAAATCCCCCCATCCCCCCTTTTCTAAAGGGGGGTGAAGGGGGATTTTTATCTGCAATGTAACAATGTTTGCATTTGAGATTGCATCTGTCCGTGATCTGCAGTTCAAGATACCGCAGAGACGGCTCCGGAGACTTTATCAAAGCAGGGCGACGCAATATAATCCTGTCTTTCAGCAGAATCCCTTCATTCAGGCAATAATCAATAAATTCTGAATCTTGTGAACTGCATCCCGGGCCGGATAAGCATTCTCCGAGAAACTTAAAGGCATCCTCATCAAGCTCATACAGCTCATCTTTTTTTATGTGATAAACAGAAGGGGTTTCAAGCCATTTCAGGACGCATTCCCTGGAGAGAAAATATTTCATTCGCTATTCTACAAAAATAAAGGTTACAGTTGCTATATAGTGTCTGTCCATAAAGTTGGTATTCTTGCCTTTTGTTTGTCATTCCGGCTTGCCCGGAATCTTTCCGATGGCTTCACAGAAGGATTCCCGACGCGCTTCACTTGCGGGAATGACAGCCTTTGGATTTTTCCATGCGTTTTAAAACAGACTATATAAAGGCCATCATATTCAGCTTTTGTGATATAATTATTAAATTTTATCATCAAAAAAATTCTTGAGAAAGAAGGCTAAATGATAGAACTTTGAGAAAGTATATTCAAAAGAATCTTTGTCAGAAATTCTGTTCCTATTATAAACCTTCAAAAAAAGAAAACATCGCCTGCAAAGGATTCCTTGTCATCGAAAAACTGCTGAAAAGAGGCAGTAATATCCCATTTGATAAGACCTATGAGAAGCCCGGCGATGCAATTCAGGGAGAACTAATCCGGGAAATGTGCATTGCGTGCTCCTTTTATGAAAACGGTTGTGATTTTGTTCAGAAAAAAAAAGATGCTCCTCCATGTGGAGGGTTCATGCTATCAGCAAATCTTCTTGAAAAAAATATCATAAGCATTGACGATATACAAAATATCATCTAAACTGTAGACAGTAAATAGTGAATATTTGGCGAACAGCAAAGAAATAAAAAAATCATTTCAACTGTTTGCTGTTACTAATGAGGTCATAAGCAATGCCTCACAATTGTCATTCCCGCAAGCGGAGCGCGTCGGGAATCCTTCTGAAAACAAAGAAAGATTCCGGACAAGCCGGAATGACAAACCATCGACTGAATGTGGCCTTACTTATGAACTCCTTAGTAACTGATGAATATTCACTTTTTTAGGGAGGAATTATGATAACTTTTTCCGTTCGGGAAGTAGTTGAGCAGGCTGTTCAGACAGAAAAACTCGGCAATGAATTTTATAATAAAATGGCAAAGAAATTTGAAGACCACAATGAGCTGAAGAAGCTTTTCGAACTCCTTGCAGCGCATGAGTTAAAACATGGGACAAGTTTCTCCGGCATAAAAGACAAGATAGGGGAGGAAGAACCGGCAGAATGGAATGAAGTCACTCCCTATTTAAGGGCCATTGTTGATTCAGAGTTTTTTCTCGGCAAGGATAAATGCCTTCCTTCACTTGAACATGTAAAAACAGCTTTGGAGGCGATCGAGTTCTCTCTCTGTTTTGAAAGAGAGACGCTGCTCTATTATTATTCGCTGAGAGAGGCGCTAAAGGAAAAAGATCTTATCGATGCGATCATCCGCGAGGAAAAAAGCCATATCGTTTGGTTGAATAATTTAAGAAAGAGTTTTCTATAGGTGAAGATTATTTAGTAATCGTAATTCTTTGGTGAATGGCATTATATCATAACCCCACCTTGCCTCCCCTTATCTTAAGGTGAGGAATAACCCCCTCTTAAATTAAGAGGTGGAAGGGGGAGTTATCCGATCCCACGTTTTACTGAAGTATTACTAAGAAAAGCTATCATGGACTATTCCATAAAAATTGGCGGCGAGGCCGGACAGGGGATTCAGACCATTGGAGATACACTCTCGAAAGTCTTTTCGAGAGCCGGATATCATGTCTTTACCCACCAGGACTATGAATCCCGCATAAGAGGCGGTCACAATTTCTTTCAGATACGGTTTTCAGACAAACCGGTAACAGCTTCAAGGGACAGGATTGACATTATCGTTGCTCTGGATAAAGAGAGCATATCTCTTCATGAAAGAGAACTCTCGGAAAATGGTCTGATAATCTGCGATTCATCTGCTTTGAAACAGAAACATGAAAAGCCGTATTTTCTCGATATCCCTTTTATAGACCTGGCTCAGCAGCACGGCAATAAAATCATGGTGAATACTGTTGCAACAGGGGCAGTGCTTGGCATGTTGAGGCTCGACCTTGATATTCTGAACAACATAATGCATGATACGTTCAAAAAGAAAGGCGAGGATCTGGTACAGGCCAATATCATGGCAGCAAAGGCAGGGCATGCCTTTGCCCTCGAAAACTGTCCGAAATGTTCTTTCATTCCCTCTTCTGTATCCGGCGCAAAGATGCTTATTGCAGGGATAGAAGCCATTGCACTTGGAGCTATAGCCTCCGGGTGTAAATTTTATTCAGCTTACCCTATGACACCTTCAACAGGGATCATGAACTATCTTGCCGGCAAAGAGAAAGAATACGGTATCGTTGTAGAACAGGCAGAAGATGAGATTGCAGCCATCAATATGGCATTAGGGGCATCCTTTGCAGGTGTGAGGGCAATGACAGGCACAGCAGGCGGAGGTTTTGCATTAATGGCAGAGGGTCTGTCACTGGCAGGAATGACCGAGACACCCATAGTTATTGCAGTCGGCCAAAGGCCCGCGCCTGCAACCGGTCTGCCAACAAGGACAGAACAGGGGGATCTTTTATTTTGCCTGCATGCTGCCCATGGAGAATTTTCAAGGGTTATATTCGCACCCGGCACACCTGAACAGGCATTCTATCTCACTATTAAGGCCTTTGATATGGCAGAGAAATACCAGATACCGGCTTTTATTATCTTTGATCAGTACCTTGCTGATACGACATGGACTTATGACAAGTTTGAACTCAGTAAATTGCAATACAACGACTACAGATTAAGAGGAGATGCATTTCGGAAACTTGACAGCTACAATAGGCATACATTTACAGATACAGGCATATCACCGCTTGCTGTTCCGGGAGATTCAAACTATTTAGTCGTAACAGACAGCGATGAGCATGATGAAGAAGGCCATATTACAGAAGATTCTGAAATTAGGATAAAAATGGTGCAAAAAAGATTGCTGAAAAAATTGCCAATAATAAAAGAGGAGATAGAGGCGCCGATTCTATACGGAAGCAAACATCCGGAGATTTTAATCACAGGGTGGGGTTCTACATACGGGGTCATGAAAGAGGCGGTGGATATTTTGTCAAGGGATAGAAGTGTAGCTCTGATGCACTTCAGCGAGATTTATCCGTTACCTTCTACAGAGAAGTTTGATTATCTTGCTTTATTAAGCAATGCGAAGATGAGTATCTCTGTGGAAAATAATGCCACCGGGCAGTTTGCTCGCCTCATAATGGCAGAAACAGGTTATGAATTCAGCCACAGAATCAATAAATACGATGGAAGACCTTTTACCGTGGAAGGTCTTTTAGGAGAATTAGATGCCTGTATTGGACGATTATAAGGGGAAAATCCCTGCATGGTGCCCTGGCTGCGGCAATTTCGGCATCCTTAAGGCATTTAAGGATGCAATGGTTGAACTCGGCAAAGAACCTCATCAATTAACTATTGTTTCCGGAATAGGCCAGTCCGGCAAATTTCCTCACTACGTGAAATGCAATACCTTCAACGGACTGCACGGAAGAACACTTCCTGTTGCGACAGGAATAAGGCTCGCCAATCACGAAATGCTTGTTATTGCTGTTGCAGGAGACGGAGACTGCTATGGTGAAGGCGGGAACCACCTGATGCATGCAATGAGGAGAAATATTAATGTAAAGCTATTTGTGCATGATAATCAGATATATGGGCTTACAAAGGGTCAGCCTTCTCCAACAAGCATGGAAGGAATGATTACAAAGAATCAGCCCTTCGGTGTATTTTCAGAACAACTTAACCCCATGGCATTGGCAGTGTCTCTTGACTGCAGTTTTGTTGCCAGAGGTTTTGCAGGCAATACCGAGCATCTAAAGGAACTTATGAAAGAGTCAGTGCTTCATAAAGGTTTTTCCTTGCTCGATATACTGCAGCCATGTGTGACATTCAATAAAATCAATACATATGACTGGTATAAGCAGAGAGTCTATCATATAGAGCCTGAATATAAACCTGAGAACAGGATCGAAGCATTCAAAAAGGCCCTTGAATGGGGAGACCGTATCCCTTTAGGGGTAATCTATAAAAACAAACGCCTTATGTTAGAAGAAAGGGTACCGGTAATTAAGGATAACCCCCTTGTCAGGCAAGGCTTCGATTTATCAGGAATCGATACTGCCATGAAGGAATTCTATTAACATCCCGGAATCTCAAGAAAGATTTCTGTTATAAAGAAAATAACCGACAAGCAAAAAAAGTAAAATTCCTTAACTGAAAAAGCACATATAACGGATTTTGAAACAATATATAAAATATCAGCAGCAGAGGTTCAAAGAAGTATAATATAAATTATGTCATTGCCGCTAAGAAGGGCAGTAAAAATAATCTCTCTTCTATTGCTTGCCTTTATTATCTTAATCGCTGCTTTTGCCTATCTGAGATATCGTGAAGTAAAGAAAGCACTTATTACAAAAATAGCTGATGAAGCCACTTCTTTTATCGGTCAGAAGGTCGAAATCCGTGACTTATATATTGGATCTGCTTCTGATGTAACAATCCATGATATTTCAGTGAAAAATCCTGAGGGATTTATATCAGGAGAGCTTCTAATGATAAAAAAGCTTCATCTAAATATGAGTTACAGCGACCTTGCCAGAAACAAATTCTCTTTACAAAAGATCACAGTTTATTCGCCTGAACTTACCATTGTAAGGGATAAGGAAGGCAGGATGAATATTTCAGAAAAGCTCATGGATTTATTCAAAATAAAATCTGATACAAAGTATCGAGTGGATGAATTAAATATCGAGTCCGGTGTCTTTGATTTTAATAAGGACAATAAGTACAGATGTCAGAATCTCAATGTAGATATAAAAAACCTCTCTTCAGATCCTGATGCCAAAACAGAGATCAAGGCAAGCGCTTCATATGCCGCCGGCAGCATAGGAGTTCAGGGATGGGCATATCTTAAGCACAAGACCAAAAAAATGAATATATCTGTTTTATCGGACGGCGTATCACTTAGTGCATTCAGGGATATTCTTGATAAATATAAAATAAATACAGGGCAGACAAGGATTGCGATGGATATTATTGCACAAGGGGATATAGAGACTGGTGTGAATTTCAAATCGAAATTTCATATAAAAAATACAGGGCTGTACCCATTCCGCAATGAAATAAAAGATATCATGTTCAGCGCCGATGCTTTTTTAAACATGCGGGAAGATTCCGTTTTTCTGAAGGATATTTCATTGGAGGCAGATGGAATTCTTGGATTGCGGGCAGATGCACTGATCAAAGATTTAAGAAAGAATCCTGTATTCAGTTCTGAGATTAAGATCAATAAAATAGACCTTTCAGCGCTCAGGATCAGAGAGGATTTAGCGCTAAGTGGTTTAATGACATCAGATACCATCCATATCAAAGGAATGTCCAAAGAGACGCTGCCTGAAACATCAGGAACCATCTTCATTAAAAGCGCAGCTCTGAAAAAGGACAGCACGAAGAATGTCTTCAAAGATGCAAATTTCAATTGCATCTTCAAGTCAAGGGGCGGGGATCTGGGTTTTACGTTACGGTCGGTTATAGGGAAGATACCAACAGATGTATCAGGAACCATAAAAAGAATTATGCAAAAAGACAGAATTACCGAGATCAAAATAAACCAGCCGGAGGTTAAAGTTGCTGATATCAGGGAAACCTTCTGGGAAATATTCCCCGACGGCCTTTTGTATGCAGGACTCGATGGCGCGATATCTTCAGAAGCCCTGATTTCTTTTTCTCCCGGCATATTAAAAGTGAACGGAACACTAAGGATCAGGGAATTAATTCTTCAGGGAGAGAATGGTGAATACTCTATAGGGCCGGTAAACGGGACAATGCCCATAGTATATAGTAGAACCAATAATCCCCCCTTGCCCCCCTTTAGAAAAGGGGGAGAGGGGGGATTTGATAATAAAAAAGAGACAAGGCTGCCTTCTTTTGACCGTTCAGAATTTGATAGTCAGATTAAATACTATTCTCAGAAAACTTTTGGAAACGATTACAGCAGGATTACGATAGGTTCTTTGAATTACGGGTTTAAATTTTCAGATGATATAAATATCTGGATCAAACAGGAAGGGAGTGTTTTGAATATAGGACGTTTTAGTGGTAATATATTCGGAGGAAGGCTTAATGGGTCCGCTGTTGTCGATGTTTCTGACGACCTCAATTACAGGGCAGGTGTTATTCTGGAGGGAGTCAGTTTGACAAAACTCTGTGACGGAATAGAACCTATTAAGGGGTATATATCCGGAAAGGTTGACGGTATAGCGAGCTTAAAAGGGAAAGGCACAGGAATTTCTCAGCTTATCGGCAAAGCTGATTTCTGGACTTACAGCGCTAAGGAAGAAAGAACAAAGATAAGCAGGGAATTTTTACAGAGAGTCGGAGGTCCTTCTCTGGGCGCGTATCTCAGGGACCGAAACTTTGATAAAGGGATAATGAGCCTGTATCTGCAGAACGGTTTTATAATCTTTAAGGAACTCGAAATATCAAACAGAAATCTCCTTGGTATGACAGACCTTTCTGTAAAGGTTGCGCCTTTAAGCAACAGAATTGCGATCGACCACCTTATGTGGTCAATAACAGAGGCAGCCCAGAGGGCTAAAGAGAAAAAATGAGAGAGGCATAATGCAGAAAACTTTATTTGTCATTCCCGCTTGTCGGGAATCTCTCTGGTGTTTTTGTGATTACAGGGCGATCAAGAAAGATTCTGGACAAGCCAGAATGACAAATTTGATTTAAAATTTCTTGTTTTTCAAAAATAATAAGGAGGATAAAGGCATGAAAGGAAAAATTAAGTTTCTCTCGACAGCAATATTTTTCATTTTTGTATCATGTGCCGTCATTACAGTGAACATTTACTTTCCGGAAAAAGATGTGAAAGAGGCTTACAAAACTCTGGAAAAAGAGCTCATGGGCACTGACCAGAAAACTGACGAAAAGAAACCGGCAGGGAAACCAGAGAGTTCAATACGGTTTGAATTTATCACCTCTGCATATGCACAGGATTCGGAGCTTGTGGAAAAGATTGCAGATATGGTCAAGAAGATGCCTGATGTAGTTAATGCCTATAAGGAAGTAGGGGCCAGGATTTCTGATATTGATCGTTTGCGTGACAGTGGAGTTGCAGGTGAGGGCAATGGCGGGCTTCTCGTTGTGCGTGAAGGGAATTTATCTCCTGCTGATCAGAAACTATTAGACCTAGAAAACGAAAACAGGAAAACAATCATGAAAGGGATGGCCAAAGCAATCATTCGGCTGAACAAACAACCTGAAAATGAAGCTAACCTGAAACAGGTGACACCGCAGGCGGTTGAGCAGTTTGCATCAAGAAGACGGGATGCGGCCAAAAAAGGTTGGTGGATCCAGGATGCCAGCGGCAACTGGTCGAAAAAATAAGATAAAACGTAATTTTATTTGATATAATAAACTAAATAATTAAGGAGTTAAAATAAACTGTCTCCCGTGAAGCTGACTTGCAGAAATTATTTTTCTTACAGAAGGCTGAAAAAGACTGTCCTGATGTTCATAGGCATTGTCTTTTTCTGCTGTGTTGGTTTTTTTCTTCACCTGCCTGAAAAAGCAGCAGCAAGTTTTATGAAAGCGGATAAGGTTATCGTTATCAAAAGCAAGAGGCTCATGATGTTAACAAGGGAGGGTGAAATTTTAAAGATATATAAGATTGCTCTCGGGAAACAACCGAACGGGCATAAGACCAAGGCTGGGGATAAAAGGACACCCGAAGGAACGTATCTTTTAGATACAAGGAATTCAGACAGCAAGTTTCATCTGGCAATCCATATTTCCTATCCGAATGAATCAGATATCACAAATGCTCAAAAACGCGGTGTATTGCCTGGCGGCGACATCATGATTCATGGTTTATCCGAAAAATTAAAGACAATAGGGAAATTACACAGAACAGCAGACTGGACTGACGGATGTATAGCGGTTACCAATCCGGAAATCGAAGAGATATGGAAACTTGTCCCTGACGGCACCCCGATAGAAATTAAACCGTAAATCAGTTAACGAGTATATCACGTAAAACATCAGCCCGTTCTTTATCGATATCTCTCAGAGTTATGTATTCCTGAAAAGCTGCTGTTTTATCTCCTGTAAGAAAATAAGCAATCCCGAGATTAAAATGTGCTTCAGCATTGTTAGGTTCAATATCGGTTGCCTTTCTGAAGGCATCTACAGCCTCAGAATATGCGCCGCGAATTATGTAAGCTGTTCCAAGTTTCCTGTAAACTAATAAAGAATTTGGCTCAACCTTTGCCGCTTCCTTAAACGCCTCAATAGCATCAGAGTATTTGCCGAGCTTGTAGTAAACTACTCCAAGATTTATATAAGCATCCGGATAATTTGGATTCATGCGTAATGACTCCTTGTATGCCTCTATTGCCTCTCTGTATGAATGTGAGTTTTCATATTTGCATCCAAGGAGAAAGTATTCATTAGCATCACCTGGTTTTTTTGTTTCTTTTGGAGGCTGATAAGGCGGTGGAATGTTTTTCTTCAGTGCGATAGATTTTTTATACCTTTCAATCTGATTCGGGATATCCTTTAAAAGAGCCGCATTCATATTTTTATCTTTTTTTACCGGAGAGACTATCGCTCCTACGACTTCACCATCACTGTTAAATACCGGACTACCGCTGCTTTTAGGATTAACGCGGATGGAAGTCTGAATAAGTTTATCCTGTTTAAGGATGTTCTTGATGGTGGCTTCTGAGAAGATCGCGCCAGCGCCTGAAATGCCCTGCACCACCGTGATATTCTTACCGATTTTTGGCTTGTAATGCATATCGAGTTTGACTGAAGGAAGATCTGCTGCATCTATTTTTATCAGAACGAGATTATTTTCGCACCTGCGGGAGAGCAGATCTTCTAACGGAAATTGGACGCCTCCTGTTTCAACCCTCAGTATATTTTCAGCTTTCTTAAACCATTCTGAGATGATTTTACAATCGGTTATTATGATCCCGCTCTTGTCAATAATAAACCCTGTTCCTGAAGCAATTTGTTTGCCGTTTCTGTCATTGACATAGACAGTTACGACTGCGCTTTTCTGTTTCAACACAGCATCAGGGGTTTTGGCTTCGCTATAAAAAGCAGTTCCAATAAGAAAAAAAACAATCAGAAGGTTTATTAGCGTTGAGGGGTTCCTATGCATTCAAATATTCTATCAAAATCATCGCAAATGAAATAAAATTATTATAACCTAAAAAATCTTTTCAGGCAGAAAGTCAAATTTAGAGGAGCTAACAGGGAGGGATTTGTTATAATTAACAAATTGTAAATAAAGCCCAATTTTAGACGAGGAACGGGAATTTATGGCGAATGAAGATCTTTCGCAGTTAAAAATAGACAAGACAACAGATATCTACAGACCTCAAAGACGCCGTAAAATGATCTATATGGCAGCCGGTGTATGTTTCATTGTATTGTTAGGCGTCTTTTACATAAAAGGTGTTTTTACCCCTGCTGTTCAGGTAGAGGCAGCGAATGTTACACAGGTCTATCCGTCTCAGACCTTCACCCTTTTGAACGCAAGTGGTTATGTGGTTGCCCAGCGCAAGGCTGCCGTAGCTTCAAAGGTAACAGGACGTCTTATATCCATCACTGTTGAAGAAGGCAGCAGGGTGAGAAAAGGAGAGGTGATTGCCCGGCTTGAAAACGACGACGTTACTGCCCTGCGGGATCAGGCTGATGCCAATCTTAGAGCAGCCGGATACAATTTAGAACAGTCAAAAGCTGAACTCCATGACGCTACGGTTTCTTTTAACAGGAATAAGGGGCTGGTCAAACAGGGCTTTATATCAAAAGCTGAAAATGACGTTTCAGAAGCGCGCTTTAATAAGGCAGTTGCTGCGGTTGCAGCTGCTGAGGCAGCAATTAAAGCAAATGCGGCAGGTCTTCAGAACGCAAGGGTCAGCCTGGAGTATACCTTAATCCGCGCTCCGTTCGATGCAGTAGTATTAACAAAAAATGCAGATGTAGGCGATATTGTTTCACCTTTGAGTGCGGCTGCCAATGCAAAGGCTGCTGTAGTAACTATTGCTGATATGGACTCCCTCCAGGTCGAAGTTGATGTCTCTGAATCAAATCTTCAGCAGGTGAAGAAGGGCCAGCCGTGCGAGATACAGCTTGACGCCTTTCCTGATTCACGCTTCCGGGGTATGGTCCATATGATCGTGCCCACCGCAGACCGCACTAAGGCTACGGTAATGGTTAAAATCCGTTTTATGGATAAGGATAACCGCATATTGCCTGAAATGAGCGCGAAGGTTGCTTTTCTGTCGAGAGAGGTCAGGGAAGACGAGAAGAAACCGCGCACTGCGCTTAATCCTGCTGCAATCGTGGATCGCAACGGTAAAAAATCAGTCTATCTCATTAAAGAGAACAGGGTGGTGGAAACTGTAGTAACATTAGGGGAGAAACTCGGTGATACAGTGGAGGTTTTGAGCGGTGTGAAGGCAGGAGACAGGATTGTACTGAAACCACTGGAGAAAATAAGAAACGGTTCGAGGATAAAGATTGCAGAAAAGTAATGGCCAACAGACCGCCGATTGTAGAAATAAGAAACCTTTTTAAGTCCTACCGTCGCGGCAACCAGACACTGGAGGTCTTAAGTGATATATCCCTTAATATCGACGACGGAGAGTTTCTGGCTTTAATGGGTCCTTCGGGGTCGGGTAAAACCACTCTGCTGAACCTGATCGCCGGCATAGATAGCGCTGACAGCGGAACCATAAAAGTAGGTGGAGTTGACATTACTTCTCTCTCTGAAACTGATCTTGCCCGCTGGCGCGCTAACAATGTAGGTTTTATCTTTCAATTTTATAATCTCATTCCTGTGCTCACAGCCTTTGAAAATGTTGAATTGCCTCTGCTTCTTTCAGGCCTTTCTAAAAAGGCCCGCAGGGAACATGTAGAAGTAGCGCTCCGTATCGTGAATCTTGCCGACCGGATGGACCATTATCCCGGACAGCTTTCAGGCGGGCAGCAGCAGAGAGTAGCCATTGCGCGGGCTGTGGTCACTGATCCGTCCATACTCGTTGCGGACGAACCTACAGGTGATCTCGATCGCGTTTCAGCTGAGGAAATACTTGAACTGATGGAGCGTCTTGTCCATGAGATCGGAAAAACTATAATTATGGTAACGCACGACCCGCGGGCAGCTAAGAAGGCTCACATCATCAAGCATCTTGATAAGGGCGTTTTGAATGCACATCCTCAAGCTGATTTATAAGAACGCATTCCGTCATAAGCTCCGGACGTTTCTGACTATCCTCGGTGTAACTGTAGCCATTCTCTCTTTTGGTCTGCTCAGGACTGTGGTCAGCGCATGGTATGCAGGAGTTGAAGCCTCTTCCGCAAGCCGCCTTGTTGCGAGGAATTCCGTGTCGCTTGTCTTCCCTCTGCCGCTTTCTTATAAAGAAAAGATCAGACAGATTGAGGGAGTTAAGGGAGTTTCTTACGGTACATGGTTTGGCGGTATTTATATTGATGAAAAGAATTTTTTTGCCAACTATGCGGTTGAACCGAAAACATACCTTGCAATTTATCCGGAGATAATCATACCTCCGGAACAATGGGCAACGTTTATTCGAGACCGCAAGGGAGCGGCTGCCGGACGTAAACTGGCTGAAAGATTCGGATGGAAGATTGGAGATATTATTACATTGAAAGGGACGATTTACCCCGGCAATTGGGATTTTGTGCTGCAAGCCATATATAAAGGAAGGGATGAGACTGTAGATGAAACCGCCTTTTTCTTTCATTGGGATTATCTGAATGAGGCGCTCAAAAAGGCCGGCAGGTTATGGACTGATCAGGTCGGATGGTATATGATCGAGGTCAAAGACCCGAACCTTGCGGCAGACGTTTCAGTTAGGGTAGACAAGGTTTTCAAAAACTCACTTGCTGAAACATTGACTGAAACGGAAAAGGCCTTCCAGCTAAGCTTCATCTCTATGACAGAAGCGATTGTAATAGCGATTCAGCTTGTCTCGTTCCTTATAATTTTCATCATAATGGCAGTTGTTGCCAATACAATGGCTATGACCGCCCGGGAGCGGATTGGTGAATATGCTGTTTTTAAGACCCTCGGATTCGGCGCTTTCCATATTTCAGGTCTTATATTCGGAGAATCCTTGTTCATAACCATGGCAGGCGCTTCTCTTGGCATTGTGCTTACATTCCCTGCGGCAGAAATATTTGCCAGGGAACTCAGTCAGTACTTCCCTATATTTAATGTTGAACGGGAAACAATCTATATGGATATAGTCACTTCTCTGGTCGTAGCGTTTATTGCTGCACTGTTGCCGGCATGGAGGGCGGTAAATATCCGGATAGCTGAAGGGCTGAGAAGGATCGGGTAGATAATTCGAAGTGGTAAAGATTAGGGATTAAGGGGTAAGGATTAAGATAAGAAAATGAAAATTCCTCTTTCATACAGCCTGCGAAATCTTATGACACGCAGGCTTACAACTTTTCTTACAGCCGCCGGCATGGCTTTGGTGGTATTTGTGTTTGCGGCGGTACTGATGCTTGCCGAGGGCTTGCAGAAGACACTTACCGAAACGGGCTCTTATGAAAATGTCGTTGTAATAAGGAAAGCAGCGGGTTCAGAGGTACAGAGCGGCATTGACAGGATTCAGGCTTCTGTCATCGAAACGCAGCCCGAGATTGCCACAGGCTCCGGCGGTAAACGTCTTGCTGCCAAAGAGCTGGTGGTGCTTATTGCCCTTCCCAAGCGGGGTACGGAAAAACCTTCAAATATAGTCATACGCGGGATTGGAGAGCATTCAATGCTGTTGCGGCCGCAGGTAAAGCTTGTTCAGGGGCGGATGCCTCGTCCGGGTTCCTCAGAGATCATTGCGGGGGTGAATATTGCAAAACGTTTTCAGGGTGGAGGTCTTGGAGAGTCACTTAGGTTTGCCGTAAGAGACTGGATGGTCGTCGGCGTATTCGATGCCGGCAACACCAGCTTTAATTCAGAGATATGGGGGGATGTAGATCAATTCATGCAGGCATTCAGAAGGCCGGCTTATTCGTCGGTTATCTTCAAATTGAGTGATCCTTCTGAATTTGAAAGAGTAAAAACAAGGATTGAGAATGATCCGCGTCTGACGCAGGAAGCTATGCGTGAACCTGAATATTACAGGAAACAATCTGAGATGATGGCGAAATTCCTTCGGGTTCTCGGCCTCACACTCACAATCATATTCTCTCTTGGGGCTGTCATAGGCGCTATGATTACCATGTACTCTTCTGTTGCCAATCGCGTTTTTGAGATCGGCACGCTGCGGGCGCTCGGCTTCCAGAGGAAGAGCATTCTTGCAGCTTTTCTTGCAGAGGCCATTTCCCTTGGTCTGATAGGGGGAGTAGCCGGCCTTTTCTTAGCCTCGTTCCTGCAGCTTTACACTGTTTCTACAATGAACTGGCAAACTTTTTCCGAGCTTGCGTTCAGTTTTTCATTAACATTTGAGATTATTTATGAGGCAATGTCCTTTGCTATTATAATGGGATTTGTTGGTGGTGTGCTTCCGGCAATCAGGGCATCGCGAATGGATATCATCGAGGCATTAAGGGCAAGTTAACTCCAAAATGCAGTTGATGCCAGGTATGCATGCAGAAAAAACTTTACAAATCGCAATCCGGCTTTAAAAAGCATATATTTGTTATACATGAAAATATGCAGGTGTCATTGTTTGCAGATGTCTTACAAAGGTGGCGACGTAAAGCTTTTTCTGCATACATACCTGACATATTAAGTTCAGAATTGTATTTTACTGTCACAGGCAGTGCGCGGATATTATTACCTTCGGGTCAGCACCCTGATGATGATGTAAACTAAGAACATGACTGCGAGTGAAATTATAAAAGTCTTGATATCCATTTATTCCTCTATAAACAGCAAGCTGAATTTTGTGTGATCAGATGTTTCTCGAAGGGCAGATGTTGCTGAGAATGCATTCCTGATGATCAGGTTTTTTTGCCTGACATATCTTTCTTCCATGAAATATCAACAGATGGGAAATGTTTCCCCATTCTTTTTTGGGTGTGATTGCCATTAAATCCTTTTCTATTTTTACCGGATCAGCGTTTTTTGTAAGCCCGAGCCTGTATGAAAGTCTTTTAACATGAGTGTCTACCGCAATCCCCTCGTGAATGCCAAAGGCATTGGAAAGGATAATATTTGCTGTTTTTCTCGCAACACCGGGCAGGCTTGTGAGTTCATTCATTGTTTTTGGAACCTGTGAATTGAATTGAGCGACTATGATCTTTGCCCCGGCCTGAATGTTTTTTGCCTTTGTCTTGTAGAAATTTACAGACCCTGTATCTTTTTGCAGTGTCTCAAGAGGAGCATCCGCATAATCTTTTACAGTCCTGTATTTCCTGAAAAGGTTTTCAGTTACCTTGTTAACAAGCGCGTCAGTGGTCTGCGCCGAGAGTATTGTGGCCACAAGAAGCTGGAACGGGTCTGAGAAGTTGAGAGCTGTCTTGGGCTTTGGATATGCCTTGTTTAAACGCTTCAGAATTTCAGGTAATTTATCTTGCGTATTCATTCGCCTTTAATAAAATAATCCATCAGCCTCTGGCCTTCCTCAAAAAACAGGATGCCGTCCATCTCTGTGATTGATTCATCAAACGCAGCTTTGTTTTTTCTCTTAACGCTGTTGTCGTATATCACAAAAGGAACAGGCTCATCAGAATGTGTCTTGATTTCTATGGGTGTGGCATGGTCAGGCAATACGAGTATTTTATATTTATTGAAGGATTCAATACCTTTCAGGACAGTGCCTACCACAAGCGCATCAAAATCTTCTATCGCCTTTATTTTATCTCTGAAATTTCCGGAATGGCCTGCCTCATCCGGCGCCTCAACATGGATATATGCAATATCAACCCTCTCCAATGCCTTAAGGGATGCCTCAGCTTTTCCGACATAATTCGTGTCTAAATAACCGGTAATCCCCGGAACTTCAAGGATCTCAAATCCGGCATTAATCCCCAACCCCCTCATGAGATCAACAGCAGAGACGAGCGAACCCTTAAGTGAATACTTCTGTTTGAATGTGGGCAGGGTCATTTTTTTACCCTGCCCCCAGAGCCATATGCTGTTTGCCGGTTTATAGCCTTTTCTAAGACGCTCCCTGTTGACAGGATGGTTTTCAAGAACACCTGCTGATTTGAGCATCAGATCTCTCAATGTGTCCTCTCCGTCTCCAACAGGAAGGTAGTCTGCTATTTCTTTGCCTGTTATATCATGAGGCGGGGTGCATTCAATATTTGCGGCGCCGGACGACCATACCATTATATGCCTGTAGCTGACACCCGGATAAAAGCTGATCTGCTCTGAGCCGATATTGTTGTTAATATCTTTAACAAGTTCCCCTGCCTCTTCTGTTGTTATATGTCCGCTGCTGTAATCTTCCATAACAGCCTTTGTTTTGTCTTTATTATATTTGAGTGTGACCAGATTGCATCTGTAAGCCACATCTTCTTGTTTTAACGGGATCCCTATGCTTGCTGCTTCGAGCGGAGCCCTGCCTGAATAAAATTCCTGGGGATTGTAGCCGAGGATGTTCAGATTAGCAATGTCTGAGCCTGGATGAAAACCCGGAGGTACGGTCCTGATCTTGCCTATTGTACCCTCACGTGCAAGTCTGTCCATGTTGGGCGTATATGCGCTCTGCAACGGAGTTTTCCCACCGAGTTCTTTTAATGGCCTGTCTGCCATACCATCGCCAATGATGACAACATATTTCATATGATATCCTTTATCGCCTTTCCTGCTGATTTCATATTAAATTTTAACAGTCCGGCTGCTGATTAATCTACGAAGTCTCCTTCAATAACTTCAACATTAATCCCCTGATCCTCAAGGGACTTTATGCCTTTGCCGAGGTTTTCTTCGGTTCCCTCAAGTTCAAGTACCATCTCTCCCACTGTCTCTGTGACCCTTGCCCGGCGTATGTTCGGCATAACATCATATTTTTTTGCCATGGTAAAGATAACAGGCTCTTTGATGAGACGCTGGGGAAAGGTCAATTTAACCCTTTTTTTCATAGCAATCTCCTTTGATTACACATTTTACTTTAAAATCATAATAATTAATAGTGACTGGTATAATCTATCAACTCGGTAATTACCGGATGGTCGCTGCATATAGGGCAGTCGGGATTTTTTGGTATTTTTACTTTTCTGAAGGAAGTTTTGAGTGCATCGTAGATGAGAAGCTCGCCTTTCAGTATTTGCCCTGTGCCGACTATAAGTTTAAGCACCTCTGTTGCCTGAAGCGTTCCTATTACACCCGGGACAACCCCAAGAAGTCCAAGCCCCTGAGGTGAAGGGAGTATTCCCGGTGGCGGGGGTTCTTCGAACAGACATCTGTAACACGGGCCTTCTCCGGGAACGAAAACTGTCAACTGGCCTTCAAACTTGAATACTGCACCGGTTACCAGAGTTTTTTTTGACATGACACAGGCATCGTTAACCAGGAATCTCGTTGCATAATTATCGCTGCAATCAATCACAATGTCATAATCTTTTATCAGGCCGAGGATATTCTGCCTGGTTAGTCGCTCTTTGATGGGGATAATGTGAACATCGGGGTTCAGGGATTCAAAGGTATTTTTTGCCGATTCAACCTTTGGTATGCCAAGTGTCCTTGTGCAATGCGCTATCTGGCGCTGGAGGTTGCTGAGATCAACTTCATCATTGTCAATAATGGCAATCGTACCGACCCCTGCTGCAGAGAGATAATATCCAACTGATGAGCCAAGACCTCCTGCGCCAACCATGAATACCTTTGCGTTTAAGAGCTTGGCCTGTCCCTCTTCTCCTACCTCCGGCAGAATAAGATGCCTGCTGTACCGCTGTAGCTGTGCTTCTGTAAATTTCACGGAACTATTTTTCCTTAACCCTCTTCTCTCCCCTCAACCCTGATTACCATTGTTTTGCCCATGACAACAGGTAATTTGTCGATTTCTTCCAATGCCTGCCGGACGTCTTTTTCCTTTGCTTCATGGCTGAGAACCACAAGCGGGACAGCCTCGCCAAGTTTTCTGCCTTTCTGGATCACCGAGGCAATGCTGATGTTGTAAGTGCCGAGGATCCCTGAAATCTTTGAAAGGACACCCGGCTTGTCCAGAGCAGAAAACCTGAAATAATACCTGGACACAACATCATCTATATTTTTTACCCGGGTTTCTTTCAAAACCGGCGGGATTGTCGGAACTCTTCCTACAGCATTCTTCTGAATATTTCTTGCAATATCAGCGATATCACTTACTACAGCGCTTCCTGTTGGCACAGAACCGGCGCCCCGGCCGTAATAGAGCGTTGACCCTGTTGCATCGCCGTCAACATAGATCGCATTGAAGGGTCCGTCTACTTTTGCGATCAGATATTCTTTCGGCAGCATTGTCGGATGAACCCTGAGCTCTATTTCTCCTTCTGCTTCTTTTGCTATAGCGAGCAGTTTCACCTTATACCCAAGCTCAGATGCAAACCCTATATCCTGTGAAGATATCTTTGAAATTCCCTCTATGTGCAGGGATTTATACGAGAGGGGAATCCCGTAAGCAAGTGTTGCAAGGATGGTGAGTTTGTGAGCAGTGTCAATACCTTCTATGTCAAAGGTTGGATCAGCTTCAGCATATCCGAGGGCTTGCGCCTCTTTCAGGGCGTCTGCAAATTCGACATTCTCATCCGTCATTTTAGTGAGTATATAGTTTGAAGTGCCGTTAATTATGCCGTACACAGCCTTAATCCTGTTTGCGACAAGGCTTTCCTTCATTACCTTAATAATAGGGATGGCTCCGGCAACAGCTGCCTCAAACCCTACTTCAACTCCTGCCTGCAGGGCAGCAGCAAAGATGTCAGTTCCTTCAGTGGCAAGCAGCGCTTTGTTGGCAGTAACAACATGCTTGCCTTTCTGAATTGCCTTCAGGATGAAATCTTTTGCAGGTCTGATGCCGCCGATAAGTTCAACGACTATCTGAATATCCGGGTCATTGAAAATATCATTCACATCTGTGGTAAGAACTCCCGCAGGCACCTTAACCCCCCTGTCTGTTTTGATATCAAGATCAACGATCTTCCTCAGATTTATCTCAAACCCAAGTCTCTCTCTGAGGACATCCTTATTTTCAAGAAGAACCTTTGCTGTGCCGCTGCCGACAACACCGAAGCCTATAATTCCTATGTTTATCATTTTCTTAGCACCTTCCTTAAACTTTTTGTGGTCTTTCTGTCCTGTTACTATTCACTTTAGTTATTATTATACATCTCCTCTGCATTCATTGAGCTCCTGACCAGTGGAGCTGACGCAGCATACTTAAATCCCATGGCGAGAGCTGAAAGACGGAGCCTCTCGAAAACATCAGGGCGTATATATTCGACAACAGGCAGGTTCAGTTTTGACGGCCTGAGATACTGTCCTATGGTGATGATATCACAGCCTGCATTCCTCAGGTCTCTCAACACGTTCATAACCTCAGGTATTTTTTCTCCAAATCCAAGCATGAGACCTGACTTTATATATATCCCCGGAGCTCTCTTCTTAGCGTTTTCCAGAATGTGCAGTGAACGCCTGTAGTCTGCGAGCGGCCTGACAACAGGATAAAGCCCCGGAACAGTTTCTATATTATGGTTATAGACATCGGGCCCTGAATTCAGGACCGTATTAAGACTGTCGGGATTCCCCTGAAAATCAGGGGTAAGCACCTCTACCTTTGCTTCCGGCAGATTACTTTTGACGCTGCAAACAGTCCTTGCAAAATGTCCGGCGCCGCCATCATGAAGATCATCCCGTGTTACAGAGGTAATGACAACGTAACGCAGCCCCATCTCCCTTGCAGCCAAAGAAATCCTTGCAGGTTCTCCAGCGTCAACAGGTTCAGGGGTTGAAGATTCTACCGAGCAGAAACCACAGTTCCTTGTGCACTTTGAACCGAGTATCATAAAGGCAGCAGAGGGCTTTGAGAAACATTCGCCTGAATTCGGACATCTCGCCTCTTCGCAGACAGTGGAAAGACCATAAGTCCTTAATACCCGCTTTGTTTTGTGCAGTCCTCCGGCATGTTTCGTCCTTATCCAATCAGGCAATCTCAAGATAAACCCCTTATAAAGATAGTCATTAAAAATATATAGAAATGTGCAGCTTTGTCAAATACTGCAGAGTTTCGAATAAGCCTAATCTGGCAACTGTCGCCGCTGAATAACGCTCATTCGAAAGTGATGGCTTTTCTGATAATGTCTGCGATCTGAACTATTAACCTTTGGCCTCCCTGCCTTTTGCCTCATCCCATAATTTATCCATCTCATCAAGTGTCATATCAGACAATTTCCTGCCATGTTCCGCTGCTTTCATTTCAATATAGCGGAACCGGTGGATGAACTTGCTGATGGTCTTTCTGTGCGCATCTTCCGGGTTGACTCCGATGAATCTTGAAAGATTTACCAGCATGAAAAAGATATCGCCAAGCTCATCTTCTATCATGTCCTTATTTTTTGTTCCCAGCGCCTCTTTAAACTCTTTCAGTTCCTCATCGAGCTTCTTTAAGACATCGTCGGCCCTTTCCCAGTCGAACCCGACCCCGGCTGCCCTTTTCTGCAGCCTGTGTGCGCGAAGCAATGAGGGAAGTGTTTCAGGGACTCCTTCGAGTATGGATACACGCAGTTTGCCCTCCTGTTTTTTCTGCACCTCCCATTGTGCAACTACCTCATCTGATGTTGAACAGGTTGTATTTCCAAAGACATGGGGATGCCTTGATATCATCTTTTTAGCGATCTTATCAATAATATCTGACATGTCAAACTCTTTGTTCTCTCTGGCTATCTGGGACTGGAAGACTATCTGAAAGAGCAGATCACCCAGTTCCTCCTTTATTTTTTCAAGATCATTCTCTTCAATCGCCTCAAGAAGCTCATATGCCTCTTCGACAATGTAAGGTTTCAGGGATTCCCTGGTCTGTTCCTTATCCCACGGACAGCCCTTCTCACCCCTGAGTTTCTCCATTATGTTTATTAATTCCTGAAAATCCATAATGTCTTTAAAAATAATTATTTTTTCTTTCTTCCATAATAAATATATACTGTTATTGAGACAAGGATAATCGTTAACACAAAGATTATCACAGACGACAACTGAAGATAAACAATCTTTTCAACATAATGAATGATATATGAGCCTTTATAGGCAAGCATTGGGGCATGTTTCTGTCTGAGCCATACTTCGAGATGTGTCAGGGGGCAATACCATCCAACTATCTGCATGATAACCGAAAAAGCAAGACCTGTGATGTGGAATATCTTTATCAGGAGATATTTCCTGCCTATGAATGCACCGAATATCAGGAAAATGATCCATAGAAAATGGATGAAGACAACAAAATCTGCAGCTACTTTATAGCGCATTTGAACGTCATGCAATATCCAGGATTATCTCCCGCTCTTCCATATCAATCCTGTCGATTCTGACCTTCAATTCTTTTCCTATGGCATAGGAACGTTTTGTGTTTTTTCCAATAAGGCTTATGCGGGATTCATCGAACTGGTAGAAATCATCGGTCATGAACGATACATGGAGAAAACCCTCGACAAAAAAGTCTTTGAGTCTCACTTTTAAACCATAAGGAGTTATGTTTACAACCCTCGCATCAAATTCTTCTCCCACCTTATCTTTCATGAACCAGACCCTCATTGCGTCAATGACCTCCCTCTCTGCTTTCTCAGCAAGACGCTCTGTCTGTGAAGAAGTGAATGCAATATCAGGAAGGAGCTTATTGAATTCCTGGATCCGTTTATCCGGCAAATGCTTTTTATACAGCGCCTCCCGCAATATCCGGTGAACAACAAGGTCAGGATAACGCCTTATCGGTGATGTGAAATGTGTATAACATTGAGATGCAAGGCCGAAATGGCCGACGTTTATATGTGAATAGCGTGCCTGCTTTAAACTCCGCAATACCATATAATTGATGATCTCTTCCTCGGGTTTGCCTTTTATTGCCCTGAGAATATCCGGAAAATCTTTTGGTTTTAACGGGTGCTTCATCCTGCCGGCAGATTTCATTACTTTCATGATATTCTCAAGCTTTAGTGGGTCAGGTTCCTCATGGATCCTGTAGAGGGCAGGGATGCCGGCAGCTTCGAGATGCTCAGCAACCCCCTCGTTCGCTGCGATCATGAATTCCTCTATGATCATATGGGCATAGTTTCTCTCTGCGCTCAGGATTGCTTCAGGCTTTCCCTGCAAGTCAAGCAAAACCTCAGGATCAGGCAGATCAAAGTCAAGGCTTCCTCTCGCAAGCCTCCTGTTCCTGAGTATACTGCAGAGTTCTCCCATCAACTCGAACTCCTGCAGGAGATAATCATATTTCCTGCGTTCATGCGAATCGTTATCAATGAGGATTTTCTTTACAGATGTATACGTCATTCTTTCATCACTAACAATAACGCTCGGATAAAATTTTACTGCACACCTGTCCCCATCTCTGTCAAAATCCATTTCTACAGTAAAGGCAAGTCTCTCGACCTTTGGCTTCAGACTGCAGAGATCTTCAGAGAGTTCCCGGGGCAGCATCGGAAGAACCCTGTCCGGGAAATAGACGCTCGTCCCCCTTTTTCTGGCTTCGATATCGATTACCGAATTCCAGTCGACATAAAATCCGACGTCTGCAATGTGAACAGAGAGCGTATACCCATGTTTTGATGTCTTTATAGAGACAGCATCATCAAAATCCCTGGCACGCTCGCCATCAATCGTAACTGTAGTAAGCGGCCTCAGGTCTTTTCTCCTGTGCGCCCCT
The DNA here is from genome assembly GCA_016873615.1 of Nitrospira sp. Classification (GTDB taxonomy): domain Bacteria; phylum Nitrospirota; class Thermodesulfovibrionia; order Thermodesulfovibrionales; family SM23-35; genus VGWX01. The sequence goes on from VGWX01000009.1 coordinate 33,826, forward strand.
GGTCCTGTGCCTTCTGTTTTACGCTGAAACAGGGGCATTGCAGCCTCACGAACAGCACGCGGAAACCTTCTCGGAAGATCGAATTCATCAATAATAGCCTCGACCTCTGCCCTGGGATCTTCAGCTTTCCCTATAATCTTCACCACCCTGCCGGAAGGCGGCTTTCTGTCCGACGGATAACTTATTATTTCAGCAATAACTGTTTCTCCATGTTTTGCCCCTCCCCTGTCCTTGCGGGCAATGGTAAGGTCAAAATTCAGCGCCTTGTCTTTCGGCCTTACATAGAGCGCTGTTCCTGTATCCTCAAATGTGCCGGCTATTTTTGTGCATGACCTATCAAGTATCCTTATTATTCTTCCCTCACGTTTACGGAAATTTTCAACGCGTACAAGAACCCTGTCATTATTCATTGATCCAAGCGTTGCCCTGGCCGGGATGAAAATATCCCTTTCTCCCGGTTTTTCCATTATCACGAAACCGTAGCCTTCCTTGTGGGATTCGAAATATCCGGTTGCAAGATTCATATCTTCGGAAGGACCATAGAGACCTTTCCGTGTAAGAACAAGGTCTCCGGATCGTACCATTACTCTCAGTATGTTCTTCAGCGCCCTGGCCTGTTTATGATTCAATTCCATGAGAGAAACGATATCCCTGAAAGAAAGAGGTCTTCTGGTCTCTTCCCGGAAGAATGTGAGAATGGTTTCCTTATTAAGCATGTTTTTATTGAAGTTTTATACAGATTCTTTTAAAATATTTATTGTTACAAATATACTGTTCTGAACTATTATAAAAGATTCAGTTGTCATTACCAAGTATCTTCTATGCAGGATAGCCGCCAAAATGCCTTTAATTGACAGTTTTTGCCATTTGTGATACTTTCAATGGACACACAATGATAGATAAAGCAGCTACCATAAAAGAAGCACAGAAGTATCTTGCCCGCGGACAGGTTGATAAGGCTATTGCCGAATGGGATAAGGTGGCGAAGGAACACCCTGACGGCAATACCTTTAACACTATTGGCGATTTGTATCTTAAGAAAGGCGATAAAGCTGACGCGATACATACGTTTCACAAGGCTGCTGATATTTTCCGGAAAGAAGGTTTTGCTCTCAAGGCTTTAGCGTTATATAAAAAGATACTGAATATCAATCCCCCGGATGCCCTGGCGCTCCAGGCCCTTGGTGAACTCAATGAAGCCAAAGGACTTGTTTCAGATGCAATAAAATTTTACCTTGCTGCTGCCGACACGCTTTCAAAAGAGGGGAAAAAGGAGCAACTTCTCGAAATATATGAAAAGATCCTTGCTCTCTCTCCAACGAATATACCTCTGAGGAGCAAGGTTGCAGAAATATACGGCAGGGAAGGGCTTATCTCAGAGGCGGCAAAACAGCACTTCACTATTGCAAGAATTTATGCTGAGAAGGGCGAAACAGAAAAATCTATCGGATTCTATCAGAAGGTCCTTGAGATCCAGCCCTTAAACAGGGAAGTGATTATAGATTTAGGCAACCTTTATGAGAGGACCGGTAATCTTGAGAAGGCGGTTGCACAGATAAGAGAAGCGGCCAGCCTGTTCCCGCAGGATGTGGATATCATGCTGAGAAGCGCAGAAGTCCATATAATGATAGAAAAGTTTGATGAAGCAAAGGAGGCGCTCGGTCGGGTTATTGAAATTGAGCCGGCTAATATTAAGGCAAGACGCATACTCGGGGATATATATATTAAAGAAGGAAATAAAGAAAAAGCATGGTCTGAGTATATTCCTGTCCTCGACGAAATATTGCTTGAAGACAATTATGACGATGCTATTAAGCTCCTTGCGACTTTCAGGGATATAGACCCTTTGGAGACCGGGAAAAGACTTGTTTCACTCTATATGCAGCTTGGAGATCAGGTCCAGGCAGTCCGTGAGCTTTGTTCTATCGGGGAGGTATTTATTGAACAAGGCAAACAGAAAGAAGCGCTCAATTGTTACAGAGAAGCCCTTAAAATCTCACCTGACGACGATTCCGTCAAGACAAGGGTAATTGAACTCGAGAAAGATATCGGCAAGGAACATATCTCAATAGGCGCTGAAAAAACAGCCGATGAAGCTGTTATTGAAATAGATATCTACCTCAGGTACGGTCTTTATGACAATGCAAGGAACCTCCTTGAAAACATCATACAGAAAGAGCCTGATAATATAGACCTCCATTTAAAACTGAAATCTTTGTATGTTGACACAGGTGACAAGGAGAAAGCTGTTGGAGAATATCTTGTTTTGCATGAACTCTATATAAAGCATGGTGAAGTTGCAAGCGGTGAGCGGATGATTCAGGAAGCGCATGAAATAAGCCCTGAAGACCTGAGACTCGCCGGCATGGTTGCATCTCCGGCATCTGAAGAAGAAATTGCCCCCCCGCCTTCTGAAATGCCTTCCATAGAGGATTATAGCGAGGAGATAGCAGAGGCGGATTTCTACTCAAGACAGGGACTGATTGATGAGGCCCGGGAGATACTGGAAAGACTCCAATCCCTTTTCCCCGGTGACAGGGAAATAAGCCGGAGACTGGAATCTGTCTCTCAGGTAGTGGAGAGCGGGGAAAAGACAGAGTATACGGCTGAAAAGAAAGATGAGGAGCCTGAGGTTACTGAGGAGGACGCCCTTTCGGTAGAAGAGATCGCTGAACCTGCACTTGACAGCGATGTGCTGGATATATTTAATGAATTCAAGAAAGGACTCGAAAAGGAGCTTGAAGAAGAGGACTACGAAACACACTATAACCTCGGAATAGCTTATAAGGAAATGGGTTTGATTGATGATTCTATACGGGAATTCCAGACATCCCGGAAGGACCCGAAGAAATTTCTCAATTCTTCAAATATGCTCGGAATTTGTTATATCGAAAAAAACCTCTATCCCCTCGCAATAGAGGTATTTAAGGATGCTATTGAAAAAATGGAAGACCGGGGTGAACCTTATTGGGCAATGCATTACGATCTTGCCGATGCATATGAGAAAAACGGAAATATAAAAGAGGCTCTCGACATATATACGCAAATCTACGGATGGAATTCAAAATTCCGTGCTGTTTCTGATAAGATAAATCAGTTGAGGACAAGTGTTATAGAAAGTACCGAACAAAAGAAACCAAAGGAAAGGAAGGACAGGGTATCGTATCTATAGCTGACCAGCTATACAGCTTGCAAGCCGGCCGGCTATTATTTATTATTAAAATATGGACTATTTAGAATACTATGGTTTAAAAGAACATCCCTTTTCCAATGTAGTTGACAGCAGGTTTTACTATAACAGCCCCCTGCATGCTGATGCACTTATCAAACTGCGGTACGCAGTAGATACAAAAAAAGGACTTTCTGTTGTGATCGGGGGGATTGGGACGGGTAAGACCACACTCGCAAGAAGGTTCCTTGAAGAAATGGATGAGAACTCATATGAGGCGGCTCTTCTTGTGGTGGTCCACTCAAGTGTCAGCTCAGAGTGGCTTTTTAAAAAATTTGCAATACAGCTCGGCGTTAAGGATGTGAAGGACGACAAGGTTGAACTTCTCACCCAGATTTATAAAAGACTGTACGAAATTATTGAAGAAGATAAAAAGGCTGTGGTCATGATAGATGAGGTTCAGATGCTGAATTCAAAGGAGATTATGGAAGAATTCAGGGGCCTTCTGAACATGGAGTCGAGCGATGGGAAAATGATCAATATTATTTTTTTCGGTCTGTCGGAGCTTGAAGATGTTCTTTCCCTGGATGAACCGCTGAAACAAAGGGTTGCTGTCAAGATCAGGCTAAAGGAGTTCTCTGAAAAGGATACAAGCGACTATATAAAGCACAGAATGAATGTTGCAGGGTGCAAGAAGGAGATTTTTTCAGAGGAAGCGATCAAGCTGATATATCAGTGTACAAATGGAACTCCCAGGCTCATAAATACTGTTTGTGATAATGCGCTCCTCGAGGGATATCTGTCTAAAGCAGGCAACATAGAAGGTTCAATTATAAATACTGTTGTGGTTGACCTTGGTCTGTGCATTAAGGATAAATGATATATCTTTAATCTTCAGCGTTACGGCATATTTAGACAGTTCTATCCTGATCCTTGAAGGATACCAGATGTCCCCGGCTTTTTCCGGATTTTCATAGTAAATGTTCAGTTGCCTGTTTTCTTCAAGGGATATTATCTGCTTTTTGGGGAACATGGTTTTTCTGTCAAGCCATAATGTTCTTGTCAGGTTACTGATAATAAAATAGTCTTCTTTTTCTTCTATTTCAAAATCTTCCATGTCCCACCAGAAAATACAGTCCCTAAGACCATATGTGAGTATTATGCTTTTGTTTCTGTCGACAGCAGGGGCGCTTTTTATGAAACCGTTTTCAGATGTGAGCTCGAATGCGAGGAACCCGAATGAATATATGCGCATGGTCATATTGCCATTGCGCGCCATATTTACAACCCCATCCCCCCTTATTTCCGAGTCGTCTTTCTCAAAGGTTATGGAAAATGTACTGTCTACCGATGAGATATTATTTTTTGAAGACAGCGCCTCTCGTACATCGATCCCCTCGTAAACAGGCAGTTCTACCCGCTTTGCTGTGCAGGAACATAAGAATAAGATGCAACTAATTAAAAACAGCGTCGAGACATTCTTCAACATTTTTTGCCCCTGTTATCTCCAATCCGAAATTGCCTTTTATTTTATCAGAGTTGCCTGAGGGCATTATGGCGCGCTTAAAACCGATTTTTGAAGCCTCCTTTAAACGTGTTTCTGCCTGTGCGACAGCCCTTATCTCACCGGAGAGTCCAACCTCGCCGAATACAAATATTTCAGGATCAACAGGCATGTCCCGCAGAGAGGAAGTTATAGTAGTGATAATCCCGAGGTCAACAGCCGGTTCGATCAGTTTGAGCCCTCCAACCACATTAACAAATACATCCATGCCCCCGAGCTGAAGACCTATCTTTTTTTCAAGCACAGCTACAAGGAGGTTTACCCTGTTAAAATCGAAACCAATGCTTGTTCTGCGGGGCATGCCGAAATTTGTGCGGGAGACGAGAGACTGTATCTCAACCATCAACGGTCTTGAGCCCTCCATGCTTGCAACAACAACAGAACCTGAAACATTCAACGGCCTTTCGAGCAGAAAAAGCTCTGATGGGTTTTCAACCTCCAAAAGCCCGGCGTCGGACATCTCAAAGATACCGATTTCATTTGTTGAACCAAAGCGGTTTTTTACGGTCCTGAGGATACGGTATGGATATCCCCTGTCTCCTTCAAAATACAGAACGGTATCTACGATGTGTTCGAGGACACGCGGTCCGGCAATCGCCCCTTCCTTGGTTACGTGGCCTACAAGGAATACAGGGATATCCGACCTTTTCGCAAAAAGCATGAGCTTTGCAGCGCATTCCCTGACCTGACTTACAGAGCCGGGCGCGGATACCAGTTCCTCTGTGTAAGCTGTCTGTATGGAATCAATGACCATTGCCTTTGGAATAAGTTTTGACGCCGTATGTATAACGGATTCAAGAGAGGTCTCTGAAAGCAATATGATATCTTCAGAATTTACCGAGAGTCTGTCGGCCCTGATCTTAATCTGTTCAGCAGATTCTTCACCTGAGACATACAAGACTTTGCCGTATTTTTTTGAAAGACCCGAAAGGGCCTGCAGGATGAGCGTGCTCTTGCCAATGCCGGGGTCTCCGCCGATAAGTATTACCGATCCGCTCACAACGCCTCCGCCAAGAACTCTGTCAAGTTCTTTTATGCATGTGGATGTCCTCTGTTCATGTCCGCTTGTGACAGCGCTTAAGGGTTGAGGCTCTGATTTGCCGAGATGAGAGGTGATTGAAGAACGACGGGAAGCGGGCTCTTTCTTTTCTTCTGCAAAACTGTTCCAAGCCCCGCAGTCAGGACATTTCCCAAGCCACTTAGGGCTCATATAGCCGCATGACTGACACTGGAAAAAAGTCTTATTCTTCATCAACCAGATAGTCCTTCAGTTTTTCCCTCAGTGAATCAGGCCATTCCTCTTCATAGAGAAATGCATCGACCTCTTCTTTTGTAAGAGTCTGTTTGATTTCTACAGGCAGACTTCTCAATGCCTGCATTTTCACAGGATCCGGTTTCTTCTTTTCCATAAAATCTCCTTGTTATAAAACAGTTTATTAAATATTGAGCAGCCCCATGCCTCTGCCCAGATGATAGGCCTTACGTATTGCGCCATTTACGAACTCCTTTGCCTTTCTGACTGATTCAAGAGGAGAATGTCCAAGGGCGAGCAGGGCTGTTAAGGCAGCAGAAAATGCACATCCGGTGCCGTGGTACTCTCCTTTTATTTTTTCACCTTCAATGGAATGAAATTCTCCATCATAGTAAAGGTCAAGGGCTATCCCCTCAAGGTGTCCACCGGTAATGACAACAACATCAGCGCCCATACCTTTCAGAACCTTAGCTGCCTCTTCCATCCCGTTCCTGTCTTCAACCATGATGCCGGTGAGGACAGCGGCTTCATAGATATTCGGGGTGATTACCTTTGATAACGGGAAGAGGCTCTCTCTGATTGAATCCAGTGTCCCATCATCTACAAGACTCATTCCGGAAGAAGAGACAGTGACAGGGTCAATAACAAGGTTCTGTAATGAATGTTCCCTGATCATCTCGGCAATCACATCAGCTGCCCATCTGCTGTAGAGCAGCCCTGTTTTTAAGGCGTCAGGCTTAATATCAGAAAGGAGTATGCGAAGCTGTTTTTCGAGAGTATCCTTTTCAACAGGAAGTATGGAATCTACTCTTTCCGTATTCTGTGCAGTTATCGCGGATGTGACAGACAAGCCATGAATGCCGAATAACCTGAAAACCTTCAGGTCTGCCTGGAGGCCTGCGCCGCCGGTCGGATCAGAGCCAGCTATAGTTAAAGCTGTTTTCATAGAAGATTAGAGTTATAACTTAAGCTTATTGTTATTGCCCACATAATAAATTCTTGCGATTTAGCTGAGGATAGAGCATTTTCGCTCATTCTCGGTCGTTCCTCCCTGCGAGGCTTTTGCCTCCTTATTCAAAATACTTCAATTGACTATCAGCAAAAGAATCCGCTCAAATACTCTATCCTCAGCAGGGGATTGCTAACTGTATTACCTCAACCTTGTTATTATTTCTTTCTCAATGCCCGCTCTACTGTCCTGATCGCGCAGAACTCTCCGCACATGCTGCAGACTTCCTGTTCAGTCGGCGGGACTTCAGAACGCCATTTCCGTATCTTTTCAGGATCAAAACTCAATTCTATCTGTCCATTCCAGTCGAGATTTTTTCTGCATTTTGCCATTTTTCTGTCGCGATCAATAGCGCCGGGGACGCCCTTGGCAATATCTGCTGCGTGTGCTGCAATCTTCGATGCAATAACCCCTTCCTTTACATCCTCTATATCCGGAAGCCTGATATGTTCTGCCGGAGTTACATAGCAGAGAAAGTCAGCGCCTGCAGCGCCTGCAATAGCGCCGCCTATTGCTGCAGCTATGTGATCATATCCCATAGCAACATCAGTCACGAGCGGGCCGAGCACATAAAACGGCGCGCCTTTGCAGATCTCCTTCTGGAGTCTGATATTGAGTTCGACCTGGTTTAAAGGCACATGGCCCGGCCCCTCAACGATTACCTGAACACCGTATTCAAGCGCCCTGTCCCGTAATTCACCAATCGTCAGCAGTTCTTCAATCTGGCTCCTGTCTGTTGCATCTTCAAGGCATCCCGGACGCATACCGTCACCGAGGCTTAAGGTCAAATCGTATTTTTTTGAGATCTCCAGAAGTCTCTCATAATGTTCGTACAGCGGGTTTTCCCTGTCATTATAAATCATCCATTCAAGGAGGAATGATCCGCCACGGCTCACGATATCAAGAATTCTGCTATCTTCTCTCAGCCTTTCTACAGCTTTTCTTGTAAGACCGCTATGGACTGTGACAAAATCAACACCTTCTTCTGCATGTCTTTCAATAACTTTGAACAGATCATCATGGGTCATTTTTGAGATTGTACCATGGGTCTCAGCAGCCATAATTGCAGCCTCATAAATTGGAACTGTTCCAACAGCGATGGGGGATTTCTTTAAAAGAAGGTTCCTGAGATCCCTGATATGCCCGCCTGTTGAAAGATCCATGACAGCATCGGCGCCGTATCGGACGAGTACATCGAGCTTTTCCATTTCGTCATCAAAAGAAACCTTATCTTTTGATGTCCCTATATTCGCATTGATTTTTGTGCTCAGACCTCTGCCGATAGCGACAGGCTTTATATTGTGTATTTTATTCCTTGGGATAACAGTTACCCCAATTGAAATATCAGAGGCGAGGCTCTCAGGGTTTATGCCTTCAGAGACAGCCGCCTCTTTTATTTCATCAGTGATAATCCCTTTTTTGGTTATTTCTATCCTTGTCATTTAAGCAACCTCAAGAACTCTTTTGTTGTTTCTGTTATGTTTTCTGCTGCAAGGATTGCAGATATTAATGCAATGCCATCAGCGCCGGCCTCTTTCGCTTCTTTAACCTTGTCAAGTTTTATACCCCCAATCGCCAATATGGGTATTGATATCCGGGATTTGGCTTTGCTGATGGAATCGATACCGACCGGGTTGCCATACTTGAGTTTTGAAGGTGTCTCATAGACCGGGCCGAGAGTTATGAAGTCTGCACCATCTCTTTCCGCATCGATAGCCTCATTAATGCTATGGGTTGAGACGCCAACCATAAGTTTATCGCCTGAGATTTTCTTCGCCGCATGAGGCGGTATGCTGTTCTGCCCGAGATGAACCCCATCCGCCCCTACAGAGAGCGCAATGTCGACTCTGTCGTTGATGAACAGTTTAGCATCATATTCACCTGTCAATTCTCTCATCCAGACCGCCATTTCCAGAAGCTCCTTAACCGATAAATCTTTTTCTCTTAACTGAATGTATTTGGCGCCTGCTTCAAGTGCGCTCTCAATTGCGAAATACATTGAACACTGTGCCTTGAACAGTTTCCTGTCAGTTATCAGGTAAAGGTCAGGTCCATTCAGTGTCAATTTCCACCTTTCAACTTTTAACTCTTAACTCTTACTAATGAGTTCATTGGTAAGCGATCAAATTTGCATAACTCCCCGCCGCCCCCTCTTAACTTAAGAGGGGGTTGGGGGGCGTTATTAAAAAGAATGTCATCATACTTATGAACTTCTTAGTAACTCTCAACTGTTATTACAGCATCCCCTCTATCGGACTGCTTGCCGTAGCGTAGAGTTTTTTGGGAATCCTTCCTGCCTTATATGCAAGCCTTCCGGCAATAACAGCATGTTTCATAGCTTCTGCCATTGCAATCGGGTCTTTTGCGCCTGCTATGGCGGTATTAATCAGCACAGCATCACATCCGAGTTCCATGGCTATGGCTGCATCAGATGCTGTCCCAACGCCCGCATCAACAACAATCGGAAGCTTTACTGTTTCGAGTATTATCTTTAAGTTGTAAGGGTTCCTTATGCCGAGACCTGAACCGATAGGCGCGCCGAGCGGCATGATTGCAGCAGCGCCGGCATCTGCAAGTCTCTTTGCCATTATGGGGTCATCGTTTGTATAGGGAAGAACGATAAAGCCCTCTTTAGCAAGGATCTCGGTCGCCTGTAGAAGCCCCCATGTATCCGGGAAAAGGGTTTTTTCATCTCCGATCACCTCGAGTTTTATAAGGTCGGAAATGCCTGCCTCCCTTGCAAGACGCGCATACCTCAATGCATCTTCAACAGTATAACAACCTGCGGTATTCGGTAATATTTTATATTTGCCGGGATCAATATAATCGAGCAGATTTTCAGACTTTCTGTCAATGATATTAACCCTCCGGACAGCAACAGTCACAACATCTGCGCCTGAGGCTTCAATGGCCATTTTTGTCTCATTAAAATCCTTGTATTTCCCTGTCCCAACCCAGAGACGGGATTCAAATTCAATGCCCCTGATAATTAAATTATCATCCATATTCCTTACTCCCTTCGAACCCTGCATTTTTCATCCTCCACCGACAAAATTCACTATCTCGACCTTATCTCCTTCATGCAGCCTGAAGGTTGAATGATCAGACTTCCTGATTATGGACAGATTTACCTCCACAGCAACCTGACCGGGATCAATGCTGAGCTCATTGAGGAGATCAGTTATGGTCCCTGCATTTGACGTCTCGAAAAATTCTCCATTGACTATTAGTTTCATAAAAACAAAAAACCGCATCCCTGAAGGGATACGGTCCACCTCCCATTCCCTACGACGGCATTGTCCGCATCAGGTTCAAGGGGTCTCTCCTGTGTGTACAGGAGACTCTCAGGCTTTTGGCCTCCCCCAAGGGTATTGTTAACTATAGATTAAATGCTATTTTTCTGTCAATGAATACCATCAGAAAAATGACTGCTATTGAATCTGATAAATACATAAAGGACCCCTGGAAATTCAGGGAATCCTCTATGTATGCCTAAAATTATGGTTTAGTTGTAACTATAAAAGTTAAGCGATGTGCTTGAACTGCTGAAGCTGATAGAAGACGGGTAAAATATTTTACCTGTTTTGCCGGGTGTTACGCGATAAGTAGTTCCGGACTGGAATCCTGTCTGAGTCCAGTTTCCGCCTGCATCAGTCTGAACAGAAGCAGGTATTGCCCCTGTTCCGGATATTCTGGTGAAGGTCATTGTAACGCCTGAAATTGCTGTTACAGTGCGTGTTGCTGCTTTGCCGGATACACTGAAATCGCCCGTTGAAACAGTTCCGGTAAAATTCAGGGTCGTGCTTGTGCCGCTGAAAGAAAGAGAAGCAGGGCTAAAGGTGTAACCTGTTTTACCGGGTGTAACGCGATAAGTAGTTCCGGACTGGAATCCTGTCTGGCTCCAGCTTCCATCTGCATTAGTCTGAACAGAAGCTGGGATAGTGCCTGTTCCGGAAACCCTGCTAAAGGTCATTGTAACACCTGAAATCCCTGTGCTGCCATCTGTTACTGTCCCGGCTCCGGAGAAGGGGCTTGCCGGAACCGTGCCGGTAAAATTCAGCGCAGCGCTTGTATTGCTGAAAATACGATTGACAGGGCTGAATGTGGAACCTGATTTAGTCGGGGTTACGCGATATGTAGTGCCGGACTGAAAGCCGGTCTGAGACCAGTTGCCGCTTGCATCAGTCTGAACAGAAGCAGGGATGGCGCCTCTCCCGTAATAAATGCTGAAGGTCATTGTAACGCCTGAAATCCCTGTGCCGGTGTTTGTTGCTGCCCGGCCGGAGGCATTGAAGCCGGTGGATGAAGCTGTGCCGGTGAAATTCAGCACAGAGCTTGCACTGCTGAAATTACGATAGACAGGGCTGAATGTGGAGCCTGATTTAGTCGGGGTTACGCGATAACTTGTTCCGGGCTGAAAGCCGATCTGGCTCCATCTTCCATCTGCATCAGTCTGAACAGAAGCAGGTATTGCCCCTGTTCCGGATAATCTGGTGAAGGTCATTGTAACGCCTGAAATCCCTGTGCCGCTGCTGGTTGTAACCCAGCCGGAAGCGCCAAAAGGCGACGGCGGCTGACTGCTGCCGAAATTGACATTAATGGTTGCAAACTCCCTGCTGTAAAAGCTGCCAAAAGGAGGATCACTAAGTGTGCAGTTATAGTTCATTTGCATGCGCATACGGAATAGCCCATTAGGACGGCCTCCGCCTGATGTCCCCCAGCTGTTCAGCACAATCCAGTATGGTTCAGCAACCTCATCATTGTAACCAACGATCAGGACAGCATGTCCGCCTCCTGAATAGTCATCCCATGTACGTCCGCAATAAGGATCCGGGTTCCATACTGCATTTTCAGTTTGGGCGCCCCAAAAATTGAAAAAGGCATTCCAGTCGGTCTGGTTAGCTAAATAGAACCCGAACCAGACAGCCTTATTCTGGTTCAATATATTCTTGATATTATTTATCGCGGTATCCTGTGTTATGCTTCCTGTCGTTGCGATCACCTGCTGCTGGATAGAGGTGATGGGATAGTCCGGACTGGTTGAAATGCTTCCGCATGTGACTGCCGGCTGAGAGGAACACCCTCTGGAGCCATCAAAGTAAGAGGCATTTGTGTTGGACCAGGGAACTGCGCGTTCCTGTCCGGCATACCAGCTGGTATACCACGAGAGGTTTCCACCACAGCATGCGTACCGATCGGTTTTGCAGGAGTTCAGAAACTGTATGGATAGACGGTCCTTCACATTGTCCTGAACGCTGTGAGCTATCTCCAGAATTCCAGTAGCTGCCCATACCCAGCAGTTTCCGCAGCTTCCCTGGTTTCGCTCGCCCGGGATATAATCAAGGTGACTCAGAAGGCTCATAGATGTCCCGAAACCTAAAGACCGGGCTTGCAGGAGCTGCGTACGGATCCCGCTCTCGATCCGGGCCTTCGGAGCCGTTTCGAAATCCTTCAGCCATTTCAGACGTGTTTCCCTGTCAGGCCGCATGATTGAAGCATTCAGGATATCGTAGTCAGGTATGGTGACAGAAACATTTTCTGCCCAAGCAGTGCCTGCCATAATAAATAACAGACATGCAGTAAGAATGTGGTAAAAGAATCTATTTTTCATGGTAGACCTCCATTTTTCTCTATATTGATATGTTATTCTTTTTCACTATAATCATCAAGGCGTATTGACGGGAATTCAAAAATTATAGGAGAACATGTCCCTTTTGTTATTGCCTTAAGATTACATGAGAAAACTTTGCCGGCCTCAATCCCGTACCTCATCAGGAAATTTTTGCCTGGATATGAGGAATTTGTGAGCAATAAAAGGTATTCCTTGTTTTCTGTCTGTACGTATGGTTCGGTGATTTTCTGATCAGGATAAAAGGCAAATTTCACCTCATATTTTTCATCAGAAGTATCTCCGGATTCTGTCCTTGCATTAACTGAGATAATCTTCGCATGTCCTTCGTATGTTTTATACTCGCATGGACCGCCTATCAAATGTCCCTCCTTTGCTTTATCTGCTGCATACGCGGAAAAAATATTGACGCCGGCGATAGTAAATACCAGCATCATACAGTAAATGGTGAATTTACCTAAAGGATTCCTTAAATGCCTCAAACAGGATGACATAATCATAATATGGATATATATATATTTTATAGCAATAAACATACCAGTTCAAGGTTTTTTAGCCCTGTTATGTCAGATTGCTGAGGGGTTTAATATAAACGCTATAAAGCAGGATGTCTATCCGTAGAATTCTGCCTTTAGTGAACGTTCCATGAGGTCTTTTGCGGCAAAATAAGGATCCTTATCTTCATAGAGAACCTTATATATCTGTTCAATTATGGGCATTTCAATATTATACTTTTT